>JAUYUA010000034.1 GCA_030694935.1 Lutibacter sp.
ATGCCTCAAATTTTCCTCGGGTAATTGCCATATCAATACTGCTGTCGAACTCACCTCGCAATTTCGTTTTCATTATCTCGTCAACAACGGCAATCGCTTCATCGGTGTCAAACTTTTTGCCCAAAGCCGCCATGGCATCAGCCAAAGCAGTAAATCCTAAACCTGTTCTTCTGCCCTTTTTTCCTGTTTTATATAACAATTTCCAAGTATCTATTTCAACCTGTTTAATTTCATCAGGCTCTTTATCGTGCATTATTTTATTGAAAATTTTATTGACGGCATCCAATTCCAAATCCACCAAATCGTCCATTAATCGTTGTGATTCATAGACAACTTCATAGAATTTTTTAAAATCAAAAGAGGCCTTTTCTGTAAACGGCTCTTTCACAAAACTATACAAGTTAACTGCGATTAAACGACAGCTGTCACCGCCTTGCATGGCAATTTCCGAACAAGGATTTGTGGAACTGTTTTTAAA
This sequence comes from Lutibacter sp., assembly GCA_030694935.1. Classification (GTDB taxonomy): domain Bacteria; phylum Bacteroidota; class Bacteroidia; order Flavobacteriales; family Flavobacteriaceae; genus Lutibacter. The sequence goes on from JAUYUA010000034.1 coordinate 479, forward strand.
TCCGGGATAAATGGAAGATGTTGAATAGAAATGTTGGCGATCCCAAAATATCAAGCCAGGCTCAGCGGTATTATGGGCGCAAGAAATAATGACATCCCAAAGCGATCTTGCTTTAATTACTTTTTTATAGGTTGGCGTTTTGCTGTCAATTGGCCAACGTAAGGTAAAATCGTCATCATTAACCACGGCAACCATAAATTCATCGGATAAGCGGATAGAAATATTGGCTCCGGTTACTTTGGTCAAATCTTGTTTGATGGTTACAAAATCTTCAATATCAGGATGCGCAATATCCATCGTAAGCATTAACGCGCCTCTTCTTCCGTTTTGCGCAACTTCTCTGGTGGTATTTGAAAATCGGTTCATAAATGAAACGGCGCCGGTTGTGGTTCCCGCAGCATTGGAAACTTGCGCTCCGCCTGGCCTTAAATTCGATAAATCCACTCCAACACCACATCGTCTTTTAAACAATTGCGCTAATTGTTGATCTGTATGAAATATACCTCCATAAGAATCAAAAACCGGCGGAACAACCACACAATTAGACAATGAGGCAATTACGTTATTATTTCCCAAAGAAGACATGACGCTTCCCTGCGGAATCACATATTTGAAATCCTTAAATAAATTAAAAATAGCTTTTTCTGACAAAAATTCTCGATTTTTTCCATATTCCGATAGCCCTTCTCCTTTCTTTTCCCCTTCCTGATATTTCTTTTCGATGCGGCCAAATTCCACAGCCATACGTTGATGCATATCGTTAGGCGTAGACTCTAAAAACTCACCTGTTTTGGTTTTCATTGCATACTTATTCATCCACGTTGTCGCTGCAAGCTCATCTCCCTTAAAATACGCTAAATTACTCTTTAACAAATCGTTATAAGTAAAGGTTTTTGGGAACACTAATTCTTCTGTCATTTTTAAGTAGGTTTATGGTTGTGTAAAATCGAGCTATAAAATTATTGAATATTTAAACTTAAGTGGTGTTAAATTTTAATTAGTTAATAACATTTCATTGTTGAAAAGTTATAATTTTTAAACAGTTTTTTTTCGTAGTTTTAGCTTTTGCTAAATTTACAGAAAGATTGAATAAAAAAATTCATAACTTATCATTAAGAGGAATCACCGGGATTTTTTTAGGTGTATTTTCTTTAATTTTCATTTTTGGAATTCATCTTTTATTGTCGCAATACGCTTCCGGCTCGTCTGGCGTTTCTATGTTGCCTATTTCTTTTTTTGAAATCCTGATTTTCGGCATCTCTTTTCTCTATATTTTAATTTCCTATTTTACAATAATATTAATTAATAGGAGAAGAAGAAAAAAAATCTATTTGAGAAAATGGGACTTTAAAGCAAAGAAAATTCGACGCTTTTATTTGGTGCTTTTGTTGCTTGGCGGAATTATTTTATATTTTATAATGGCTAAAGGACAAATTAAGCTTGTAATTCCCGCTTCTATGATACTTTATGGAATGGCAGGGATTTTATCAAATAAACACACACAAGGCGCTACTGCGATTTTGGGATTTATTTTTCTTATCATTGGAGGTTTAGCCATTTTATTTCCAAGTTTTGCATTTTATATGTGGGGATTTGCTTTTGGTGTTTGCCACATTTTTTATGGCCTTATTTATTTTAATTACAAAAGATAAAGAGTTTTTAATTGGTTTTTTTGGTTTCAGGTTTCAAAAACCAGTACTTTAAACTTCCCTGATTGGTGTTGACCGGTTTTTATTATAATTTTTTTCTTTTCATGTTTTTTACACACCCCTTATCCCTCTACAATAGGGGAATTTGATTCGTTTAACTTCGGACTTTAACTTCGGACTTCTGACTTCCGTCTTCGGTCTTCAACCTTTCAAACTTGAAACTTTTAAACTTTAAACTCTTAACCTTCTCACCAAATCTTCCAATCCGTTTAACTGAATTTCATAAACCAAGTGCATCATTTCCCCAAGTTTACCTTGCGGAAATCCTTTGTTGCGATACCAAACCAAATAAAATTCAGGCAAATCGATTAAATATTTCCCTTTGTATTTTCCGAAAGGCATTTTGGTGTTTGCCAGTTGTTCCAGCAAATGTTGCTGATTATTTTCCATCAACAAAATCTTGTAAATAGGTGAATCGTTCCGTAAGCTTTCCGTTTTCGGTCATTTTGGCTCTTTGCAGCACGCCGTCTTGATCATTATTGAAAAAAGCCGGAATCACATGTTTGGCGAAATTTTCTCCAAAACCTTCCGAAGCGTCTTTTGGCAATTCGCAAGGCAAATTATCGATCGCCATAACGGCTATGGCATCTTTATCCCTAAAATTTACTTCTTGTTCCGTTTTTGGATTGTATCCATAAATTGGGTCTTCAATGGTGGAAGAACGAATGGTGGTTGCCACTGGCCCATCAACATCACAGCTTATGTCGGCGACTACTTTTATCTTAAAATCTGGAGATTTGGCATCTTCTTTCGTAAAAATATATGGCGCGCCAACCCCGTAAAAATGGCCAACAATATACATATCTGCCACTTTGGCAAAGCGCATAAAATCACTTTCATATTCTTGCGGATTCTTGAAAAAATCATTTTCATCTTTTACAATGCCATCTTTTCTTTTGTTGTAATCCAACACATCAATTTGCACATAAACCGCTTCCTCAAAAGTTTTTATTAAAAATTCATCAACGGTAACTTCACGTAATTTCATACCGTCCAACATTTCTTTTGCGCCATTTCCTACCCTTCCTTTTCCTGTTAAAACAACTTTAATTGCCGGCAATTTTAGTTTTTTTAACTCCTCAATCAGCATTTTTTTATCGTGTAGTTCTTCTCCTTTTGGCAAATTAAATAAATTAAATTTTAAGCCGTAAGTTCTAAAAGCATTGTAAGCACCGGCAAAACCGGCATATATACCAAAAGCCACCAACCTGTTATTATTTTTGTCGACGATGGTTTCATTGTCATACAACTCAATATTTTTTGTCAAAATTGCCCTTAATAAATCACGATTGTGTTTTTGTTTCTTTATGGTATGTGAAAAGAAAAAATATTTTTTATTCGGAATTAAATTATCAACAGGAACTTCTTTTACACCCAACAACACATCACAATCCGAAACATCCTCACAAACTTCAATTCCTTCCTTTCTGTAATCTTCATCAGTAAAAAACCGCGAATCAGAACTTTCAACCTTAATTTCGAGCTGAGGATATGTTTTTAACAATTCTGCACATTTTTTTGGCGATAAAACAACTCTTCTGTCGGGCGGATTTTTCCGTTCTTTAAGGATTCCTATCTTCATAATGTAATATTGGTATAAGATTTGCTTCAAAGGTATCAGGAATTATAGGATATTACAAACAATAATCTGATTGAATTTTTATACATTTGCATTCTTCTTAGAAGAATTTGGTTCTTTGATTTATTGGGGACGACTGGTTTTGACTGCAAGGTCAATTAAGGTATAAGCATGTCGAGTAATGAAATAGCACTCGTAAATCTCAATTTCAAAAATTTAAACGGCGAAGATAACTACGCTTTAGCTGCTTAATCCGAATCACAGTAGGATGAGCCTTGTCACACTAGGTGTGAAAGCTGAATGTCTCTTGAAAGCCTTGGTTAGCGGCGGTCAATAAAGAGGCATCGTAAAAGTTAACATAGATTTGCCATTGTTTCGTTGGCATTTTGAAACTTAAGAAACTAGGCTTAAAGTGGGCGGTTTTCGGTCAGCTTTAAGTCAAAAACCAAACGAAAAATAAACATGTAGAAAGTATTTTGGTTGCTTGTTTGGACCCGGGTTCGATTCCCGGCGTCTCCACTATTACACATCACAAATCCTTTGTTTATAAGGGTTTTTTTAATTGGTAATTTATCTAAACTTGTTTTGTGTTGTTATATCAAAACAAATTTATTATTTTTTATAGCTTATTAGTGTATGTCTTCAAACTAGTTTGGAATTCAAGATAGCGTTATATTAAGTTCACTAATTTAATTGAACTTTAATATGATAAAATAATCAACAATGTTCTAACCAATTAATTTTGAAATTATTTTTCAAAAACATGAAATTTTGGATAAACGCTACCCAGACTTAAAAGCCCTGGCTTTCAAATCTTGCTCTGCCCTTGAAATACCAATATTTTTTGCAATTACCTTCCAATTGCTTACTGCTTGTTTCACTTCATTTATGATGCTAACGGCTTCTTCATTTTCTAATCTGAAATAGATTGAAACCTCAAGTGCCAAATTCAAATCTAAGGCATTGTCATTTTCAGAAATATTTAATTTTAATCCAGTTCCAGTTTCAACAGGGTTTATATCATAAGCAGGAGAAAGTACCCATCCATTATTTGTTAAAATAAATCCGTGATTTCTTAAATGATCATCTGTATTGGAAACACAAATACTGAATACAATTCTGCGCCATAACTGTTTTAAATCTTCTTCAATATTAGCTCCATTATTCGTAATAAATTCAACCAGTTCTAAGTAACTTATTCCATCAGTATGATCCTGTCCGTCCGTATAGCCTAATAATGTCATTGCTGATGCAAAATGAATTCTTTTTCCATGAGCTGTTCTGTCAAATCGTTTGGTTAAAAATGTATGAAAATTACTTGTAAACTTCTTTGCTTGTGATTTAGCCATATTAATACCCGCTAATAAAGCCAACTCATAGGTTACCATTTCCCATCCTCCAATGTCAGCTAAATCATTTTGACTAGGGAATTTGGCTATCCACAAATTATTATCAGTATCTGCAACACTTGCTTTAGGTCTTGCACCACCTAAAGAAGATCCTGGAAAGACTAACATATTTAACCAATTTAAGTATTCAGGGTCATTTTCAATCCCATCCTTTTCTAATTTTAAGCTAATTTGTTCCAATTCTCGAATTGATGCCCAAGGTGGACTGGCTAAATTTTTATGATCATTTAAAAATGGTCCATCAATCTCTAATTTAAACCGCAGAGCGCCCATTCTATGAGCATCAAATACGCCTAATAAATAATCTATTTCAAATAAGTTCTGTTCTTTTCTTTCTTCTAGCCTGGCCATTGCTGCTTCCTTCCTTCTCATTAAAATTCTTCCCCAACGATCTGGAGAAGAATCCAAAAATAATCCAAAATTAGTTTTAATGTCGTCATTTAAATAATGTAATCCAACATACAATTGTAAATCGGGATCTAATAATTGGGCTTTATCAGAATTCAACCACTCTTTGTCATATTCAAAAGAAAATATTTCTTTCCCTCTTAACAATTCGGCAAAAAGTATCCCCATCAATTGAGGTGTTTCCAATCCATCCCAATCAGCATATACATATATTGATCTTTTAATAATTTTTTTACTCATTACCTATTTTTTAGGAGCTCTCTCTTTTACTGTTAATTTAGCATCTTGAATTTTTCTGCCTAAAACATCATCCTTAGCCACATCCAACAAATCCTTTTCCAAACCCAACACTTGCAGTACTGATATATAATAGCCAATACTAATACTTTCAGAACCTTTCTCAATTCCCAATAAAGTAGGTCTGCTCATATTTGCGCGTTCAGCCACTTGTGCAGCACTCAATTTTCTTCTAAGTCTTGCGAGTTTAATATTCTCACCCAATTCAGCTAAGATTCTTTTTGCTTTGGGTAGCAATACTACTTTTCTTTTTGTCATAATAAAGTTGTAATGTAAACTATTTTTTACAAATATACATCTTTTTGTTAACTATAACTTACATTATTAAATTTTTTAAAGTTCTCATGAATTTTTACATTCCGCCAAATACAGACTGTACGGCATCTATTTTTACCGCATTGATTACTTGATGGTGGATTTTCGAGTAGACGAATTGTTTCTGCTCATTTTTAAAATAACACGAAAAAAGTATTAATGTTTCCTTTTCTCCGTTTGGCTTTCTCAAATAAAATGTTTGCATCACAAATTTTAGTATTTTTAAGCGTTGATAAAACAGTTGATAATTTTATTATATTTTATTTTTATAAAAAATATAACAAGGTGTAAAAAAACGGCTCAACATATTGTTTTACAACAACATACAAACAATATTTGAATAATAAAAATTAACTTGAAAATGAGCTGGCATCTCTACTATTGATATTATATTAAATTGATTTACAGATAATTAAAAAAATCGTTGACAATCTGGTTGACAATCTTATATAATTAACTTACTTCTTAATTCATTTATAATCATTTACAGATATACATTAGAATACCGCCTTATTAAATAATCCCAATAACTAAATAAAATTTTCAATATGATACAGCCTTTTACAAACTTATTAATTCTTTTGGCTTATGATAACCATAAATTATGAAGGCTCCTTTCAAAAACCAAAATCCCAACTTAATTGACAACATACCTTATTTTATCAGCAATGAACTTAAGTAATTGTGTGAAGGGTCAAAAAAAATAAAGCAAGTCCGTGAAAAACCCAACTCATGATGATGTGTACTTTTGCTTTGGTGAGTAAGAGGCCGAAACATCATCAAATTATTAATTATAAAACAATAAAAACAAAAAGGAAACACACTTGCCAGATATTGAATTTATGCCTTATATTTGGAGTAAGTTAGTCCAATTACGTTTGAGTACGTACCAGCAATATAATAAACTAATGGGCAGAATTATTTTATTTAAAGTATTATTATTATTACTTCTACTTCCTGCCAAAAATTGGGCACAAAGTATTATAGGCAAAGTAGTTGACAATGACAATAAACCTTTAGAATACGCTTCCGTTGCCATAATAAACCCAAAAGATTCTTTATTAATAAGCTATGCAAGCACTGATAAATTTGGGAAGTTTGAATTAACAAAAATTTCTAACGGGAAAAGTATATTTCAAGTTCATTTAATTGGTTTTAATACCTATCAAAAAATAATTGATTTTAAAAATGAACCTATCAATATGGGTATTATTCCTCTTGAAGACATTAATATATTAGAGGAAATAGTAATTAATGCCACAATTCCAATTTCTATAAAAAAAGACAGCATTTCATATAATACAAAAGCTTTTAAAGTTAGAGTTGACGATACCGTTGAAGATTTATTGAAAAGGTTGCCAGGAGTGGAAATAGATGCTTCCGGCAAAATTACGGCACATGGAGAAGAGGTGCGCATAGTATACGTTGACGGAAAGGAATTTTTTAGCGGTGACCCGGCAATTGCAACTAAAAACCTCTCGGCAGACGCAATAAAACGCATTGATATTATTGATGAAAAAAGCGAGAAAGAAAGAGTCACTGGGGTGAATGATTCTGATCGCAAAAAAGTGATGAACCTAGAATTGAAAAATGAGAATAGCGTTAATAATTTTGGTAAATTTCAAGGAGGATACGGTTCAGATAATCGATATTTAACCAGTTTAAATTACAATCGATTTACTCCAAAAATGCATGTGTCTATTTTGGGGAAGCATAATAATGTTAATAGTTCCGGTTCAGACACTTCTGAAATAATGGCCTTTAATATTGATGGAGGAGATGGGGTTTCATCAAATTCTGGATTTTTAACCACAGGATTGGCAGGTTTAAATTTAAGTTATGAATTGAAGAAAGACCAAAAAATAAATGCGGATTATTTTTATAATTACGCAAATTCAACATCAGGTGATGTATTTTCCCAAAGAACCGAATTTATTGAATCCCAAAAAATATATTCTGAGAGTGAAAGCAGCAATGAAAATATATCAAACAACCAACAAATAAATTTTACTTATAAAAATCAATCAAATAAACTGGGCTCCCTAAATTTAAGAGGAAGTTTTAGGGATCATAAAAATAACGGAACCAGTGTGCACTCATTAAATAAATTCGACGATAAAAATGAATTGGATTTGCAAAGTATTGGCAGTACTCAAAGTGAACGTGAAAATAGTTCAGGCAATGTGTCCTTTCAATATATTAAAAGGTTTAGTGAAAAAAGTAAACGTAATTTTTCAATTTCAGGCAATTTTGGCACTTCAAATAGCAAGAATACCGATAACATTAATCAATTAAATAAATTTAATATTGCCGACCCTTTTGATTCTTTTGAATCTAAGCAAGAAACCAAACGAAATCAGGATGTTAAAAATCTAAATTCAGGTTTTAATTTAAATTATGCCGAACCATTGGCTAGGCATCATTTTTTAGAATTTAGGGGAGGATTAGACTATAATGCCACTGATGATAGTGTAAATCAATCAAAATATGAAAATGATTTAATTCAAAATCCTTTAAAGTATGTCCTAAATTATAAAAAAACAGATTTATCAGCAGGACTGTTTTATAAATATGATACAGAAAAGTTTACGTTTACTGCTGGAGCCAAGGCAGCCAACCATTTGCAAAATTTTGGACTGGCAAATGAGGAAGAATACAATAATATGAATGCCAATATTAATTCTGAAATAAATATTAGGTATAATCCAAAGAGGGGTAGATTCATGAAATTAAACTTAAATAAAGACCTTAGGTTCCCTAGTTTAACACAGCTTTCTCCGGCAGTTAATGATTTCAATCCATTATATATCAGTAAAGGCAATCCGTACTTGATACCCCAAAATTATTATTCATTTTCCGGATTGTATATTAATCATGTCCTTACAACTGGCTTTAATTTTTTTTCGCAGTTAAGTTACAGTCACACAACCAATAGCATCATAAAATCAGAATTTACAAATGAATTGGGCATCCGCACAACAACTTATGAAAACTCTGGGGATAAAGATAGTTTTAGCGCAAACATTAATTTAGGGAAAACATTAAAATCTATTGGCATAAGATATTATGTTGAATTAAGAGGAGATTACAGCAATTACTTATCGATTATTAATTATGAAACAAATGAAACAACATCTAAAAACGTTACATTAGGTTTTTCACTGGAAAATAATAAAAAAGAAAAGATTGACGCTTTAGTTGGCGCTAATTTTAGCAATAACCATACTGTTTTCACTTCTGGAAATAATGATGAGAGTGACTATTTCCAACAATCCTATTACACAAAAGCAGATTGGAACATCACAGACAACTTCAATCTTAACAGTCAGTTTAAATACAATATCCATACTGACAGTAATTTCAAAACAGGTCAATCGATTCCTATATGGGATGCCTCTATTTCATATTCATTCTTAAAATCAAAAAGCATGAATATTAAGTTGGCGGCACTTGACATATTAAATAAAAATATTGTGCTATTTATGAATAGTTCAGATAATTATTTTGAAGAAGTTCACCGAGAAGCCTTGGGAACTTATTATATGTTAAGTTTAACTTATAGCTTAAATAATAATCCGTAAACATATTAATGAAGATGGTGTGTGTCTTCTTATATTATGTTATTAACCTACACTAATTTAAAAAATAAGTTTTATCACAAAGTTAATGGGCTAAATATTTTACCAGAAAATTTATGTTTGTTTGAGACAACTCCCTAACTTCCCTTCCATTTAAAAAAACTGTTGGTGTGCCTTCCAGTCCTAATCGGTTTCCTTCTTTAATGTCGGCATTTATTTTTTCTTGGGAACTTTTTGATTCAAAATCAGTTTTGAATTTATCCATATCCAATATTAAAGACTGTGCCACCTCAAAAAACACTTCAGGGTTCTTGTCGATTCCTTTTTCAAATAATGCATCATGATATTCCCAAAACTTTCCTTGTCTATGGGCTGCTTCTGCTGCCCTTGCTGCCTTACAAGCCAATGGGTGCAAATCATCTGTTGTTACCGGGTTGCATTGAGAGCTTAAAGGAAAATATTTAAAGCGTATATTCAGTTTTCCTTTATTTTTTTCAATCAGATATTTAAAATTGCTGGCAAACATTTCACATAGGGAACATTGAAAATCACTGAAAACTATTAATGAAACCGGCGCGTCTTCTGGTCCAAAAAGTGGATCTTCCGGTGAAACTTGTATATCCCATACTTTTTTTGCCTCAAACTTTTCAAGCTCAACCAAGGGGTCGTAACTTGCAAGTTTTTCAATTCTGACATTTAATCCTTCTATAAGTGCCCATTGATAAACAGAAAGTGCCAGTAATACAGGAAAAATAAATGCCAGCCATTTCCACTTGCTAAAATGAGCCGGAACAGGTTTGGCTAAAAATACTATGCCCAGCGCTTTCAAAAGTCCTTTGAACAATTCCCTAAATGATGCACCCGAAAGTTTTTTTACCAAAAAGAACAGTGTGAAATTAAGTATATGGAAAACTGCACAAAATGGACAAAAAAGCATTGGGTTTAAAGCCATTATCATAACATAAAATAAGCTAAAAAAAACACCAACGAAAGAAATCCAAAATGAAAGCTGTATTATTTCATTGTTCCCCTTTTTGAATAATAATTGGCTCATTAGGAGATAGCATCCAAGTATTCCTAAATAAACCATTCCCCAGCCGCCAACTGGAATTTTCATAAAATTTGACACGCCGCTAAATGCGGCGGCATCACATCCTTTTCCAAAAACTACCGAACACAAATCGGTCTCAAATGGTTTGCCTGCCAAAATGGAATAATGGTTAAACAATAAGTATCCGGAAACAAACAATCCGATAATAACAACAAGATAACTGGAATAATACAAATACCTTTTGGAATACATATATGGTTGGATTAATTATGTTGAGGTAATTTACAAAAAAACAGACAGCCACTAATGGCTGTCTCTTTCAAAGGTTTCTTTTATTTAGATTTTAGGTTTCTTAACCTGGCATCTCAAAGTGGCATCTCCGAATTCAGAAACTACACTATAGCTATTTGTTGTAAAATGCCAATTTCCATACCCGTCATATATACCACATGCAAATCCCCATTGTTCCACTTCATAGCCTGGAGTGGCAACACCTTTGGCTTTACAAATTAAGGTAACATTTCCTCCGTGGTTTGCAACAGACATATCAGAATCTGACATAACATAACCTCCATACCCGTCAAATTGACCACAACCAAGGTCTCTGGTATGACCGGCAGCATTATTATCGCCTGAAGTAAACCCAGACAAAGCAACAATTAACGTAACAGCAAATACGGCTGTTAATAATCTGGCAAAAATTTTCATAATCTTAAGTTTTTAGTTAATAATTAATTTTAAAAATATATAAACAAGAACTACAGGGTTGATAAAATAATGAATTTTTAAATGTTAAATTAAAGGATAATCTAAAATATGAGGTTTAAAATTAGCAATTTTAAGGGGTGTAACGCTATAATTGTCATTTTGCTTTCTTAATTTAAAAATGATAAAAAAACAATTTCTCGAGAATCTCAATATAAAATTAAAAATAAAAATTGAATTATTAAAATATTTTTACCTTAATTTTATATTTCAAATGAAAAGTTCAAGAGATGCGGCGTCTCCACTATCATATTTTTATTATACTGATTATAAGTTAATTGTAAAATTAGTTAGTCGTCAATAGTACCCTATTCAAATTCAATGTAAAACTGGGAGTTCCCAAAATATCGCATTCAGTAAATTTTAACAAATAGTCAAATAATAAAAATTCAAAAAATCTGTTATTTACTTTGTCAGCAATTATCCGACAATTTAAAAAGTATAATTTAAACCCTCTTTTTATACTTTTTTGTTCACTAAATTAAAAAATAGATACCCCATGAAAAACAAAATTTTAATTGTAGTTTTTTTAATTATTAGTCAAATTGGTTTCACACAAAGCTTAGAAGAAACTTCAAATTGGATTGAAAACAACGCAGGTGCTCCCAACAACCTGTTCAGCAATACGATTGCTTACAACTCCCAAACCAATAGATTACTTTTGTATAAAAATTATTCCGCTCCTTTTAAATTCAGAAAAGTTACGGAAATTGACCCAAAGGATGTAAGCAGCATCAGCCTCTATAAAGCAGAAAAAAAAGGCAGTTTGGGAGGCATTCTTCTAAATTTTAAAAAAGGAGGCTCCAACACTAAAATTTATTTGGCGAATAATAACACCAAAATTACTAAGGTAAATAAAGTGGAAGAAAAGCAATTGTACGCACTTCCCATTTTGGCCGAAGGCGGTTTAGACCATACAAAAAGAATAAAAAAGTACTACATCAACTTATTCCAGCAACTGGGCGTTGCGGTTAAAGATGGCGATACTTTTTAATTAGGGCTTTTTATAATTTTTATTTTTCTTGGCTGTTGTGACATTTTTAAAGAAATTCGCTATTATAAATCATTCTTGCAATTCTGGTTCATCCTTAAAAATTACATCCGAAGCATAATAATTAATACCCTTGATTTTTAACCGTTCCGAATGTTTTTTCAATCTAACTTTATAGTCATTCCAATCTCTTGATGAATCAGGCGTCCACCCAATTTCAGCATGGCCAATAATTCTGGGAAAAACCATAAATTCAAGTTCTTTCATATTGGTAATGGTTTCTGTCCATAGCGGGGACTCTATTCCCAAAATATCCCTTTTGTAAATTCCGGGAATCAAGGTTGATGGATTCCAACTATAAGCGTCATCAACTTCAATATATCCTGCCCATTTCAATCCGAGTTTGGTAACAGAATCATACTTCATGTCTAAATATGTCTTATTTGAAGGGGATAAAATTACTTTTGCATTTTTTGACACTCCTTTTTGGGCATTTTCTAATCTGGCCCAAAACTGAATAATTGTATTTGTTTTTAATTCGGCATGTGCAATTTCATCCCAGCCAATCATTATTTTTCCGTTAGCCAGAACAATATCCTGCACTTTATTTATAAAAGGAATGTAGTCTTCCAATTTTGTTACATGCGATTCATCGCCCCCAATATGTATATAGGGACCTGGCGTAATTTCGGCCAATTCTCTAATAACATCTCTAACAAATTGATATGTATTCTCTTTATGTGTGCACAATGTACTGAATCCAACTTTATTGCCCGTATACAATTCTGGAGCTATTCCATTACAATTCAATTCCGGATACGAGGCCAATGCCGCATTTGTATGTCCAGGCATGTCAATTTCAGGAATAATGGTTATATATCTATCCAATGCGTATTGTATAATCTCTTTATACTCTTCTTGCGCATAAAAACCGCCTTTTCCGCCTCCTATTTGGGTGGAACCTCCATGTTTGGTGAGATTTGGCCAAGATTTTATTTCAATACGCCAACCTTGGTCATCAGATAAATGCAGGTGCAAAACATTCAATTTATAAGCTGCCAACATATCAATATATTTTTTCACCTCTTCCGCACTAAAAAAATGCCTTGAAACATCTAACATTGCGCCTCTATATTCATATTGCGGATAATCATGAATTTCGCCGGTGGCAATAAACCATGATTTTTTTTGTTTTGTTGCGGCTTCAATTTCTTTTGGCAAAATTTGGCGCAACGTTTGAATTCCTCGAAAAATTCCTGCGGGACTATTGGCTATGATACTTACATTCTTATCCGTAATTATTAATTTATAACCTTCCAAGCCAAATTCAGGTTCCAAATCAGAAATTAAAAGATAAATACTATTTGAACTCGGCGGTTTTAAAGTTGACCTTACTTTTAAATTGAAACCTGAGGCAGGTTTTATCAAATTGGCCAAATAGTGCCCAATTTTTAACAATTCCTCTGATTCCCCATTTACAAAAATTTTTGTTTTGGCATTTATTTCAAATGAACTTCCTGATGCAATTACTGAAACAGGTTTGGGTAAAATGGCTTCATTTAAAAGATCCATTTTAGGTTTTTTTGGTTCTGACCAGGAAGTTAATAATAAAACAGTGGCAAAAAGCGCAACATTATAAAGGTATTTTTTAAAATTCATACGTTTTATTTAACGGCATTTAAATTCTTATTTTTAAGGGTATGTTAAATATAATGGAATACTGTTTAAAAGAGTTGTTAAAACAGCATAATATTATATTTTTATAAATATTTTATTTCTGAATAATATATAGGTCAAAAGCCAAAATATAATAATGTGTGCAATGGCAAACAACAATGAGCCATTCATGTTCCCTGCAATAGGGACAAAAACATTCTCATAAAGATAACGATATCCTGTTATGGTTTCGCCTTCTGAATTTGTGCTTTTTACCAAGTAAATGATCGCCTTCGCATAAATCCCCGAAAACACAAAAATAAATAATGGATTTGTTCCAAAATGGATAAATGGATTTGCCCATTTTTTAACCCCTTTTACATCAATCAACCATAACAATAATGCTAAAAACAACATTGCTAGACCGCCTGCATATAGAACATAGGAACTCGTCCATAAAGGTTTATTAATTGGCAATGAATACCCCCAAAACCAACCAACAATTACCCCAATTATTCCAAAAAAGACTAGTTTTTTTACAACTGCCGTAACATTAATGGCTTCATCAATCAATCTGCCTGTAAAATATCCTATTAAAACAGTGGCCACTGAAGGAATTGATGACAATAGCCCTTCTGGGTCAAAAGGTATTCCAAACCCCTTATATATATGATTTTTACCAAAAACAAACAAATCAACTTTACCCACTACATTGGTTGCTAAACTATACACATCGCCTGAGCCGCCAAAATAAAGCAAACCCCAATAACCAAGCAGAATTAAACCACAAATTATGAGCAATTGCTTAAAATTAAATTGCATACACAAAATAGCTCCTACTGCATACGCAATTGCAATGCGCTGCAAAACACCAAAAAAACGTAAATTTTCAAAGTCAAATTTAGGAAATGCATTTAAAAAAAGACCCAATAAAAAAATAACTGAAAATCGTTTTAATACTTTTAAAAGTCCCTTTTTGGTTAAACCTTCTCCATACTTTTTAAACGAATACCACATGGAGACCCCTACAATAAATAAGAAAAAAGGGAAAACCAAATCGGTTGGTGTACAGCCATGCCATTTGGAATGTAATAGCGGAGGATAAACATAACTCCAACTCCCCGGAGTGTTTACCATAATCATAAGGGCAATGGTTAAACCTCTTAAAACATCAAGTGCCAGTAATCTTTTGACTGCCATAACGAAAAATATTAAAATAATTCTTTTTTCAACCCTAATTTATGACCTGCAATGGCATAATATAAAATAATGATATAACAAGGCAATAAAATCCAGTAGCCTGATGTTGCAGCTTCGGCAGATGCGGAAGCCTCATTCATACCCTTAGCAATTAAGTCGGCTTTATTTCCATCAACAAAGCTGCCATACAATGGCGGAATAATAGCGCCTCCAGAAATTGCCATAATTAACAATGCCGAAGCTGTTTTTGTGAATTTACCCAATCCTTTTAATGTTAAAGGCCACACAGCTGGCCAAACCAACGCATTTGCGATACCCAATGCCGCCACAAAAAGCACAGAAATAAAACCACCGATAAATACAATACAAAATGTAAATACAATCCCTAAAATAGCGCTTGCTTTTAATGCTGATGCCTGACTTATATATTTAGGAATTAGAAAAACACCCAATGCATAAGTTGCCACCATCGCCAACAAAGTAAATGTTGTGAAAAATTTGGCATCCGTGGCCGGAAAACCTAATGAAATTCCATAGGCAATAATGGTATCTCCGGCTATTACTTCTGCCCCAACATAAACGAAAAGCGTTAATACGCCTAGCCATAAATGAGGGAATTGAAAAATGCTTGTTTTTGCGGTTTCCCCTGCTTTTGCTTCCTCAATTGGCTCTGGTTCAACGTGAGGCAATGGCGCGCGTCTAATCAAAATTCCCAATACAAACAAAATAGCTGCCATAATAACATACGGCATAACTACACTGTCGGCCATAGTATCTAACAATTTTTCCTTTTCTAAATCATCTGCAAAACTTAATTTTTCTTTGATTTCATCGATTCCAGACAATAATATTGCTCCAAAAATTAACGAACCCAAAGCACCTGCAACTTTATTTGCAATTCCCATAATAGCAATGCGTTTTGCTGCACTGTCTATTGGTCCCAAAATTGTGATATACGGATTTGATGCGGTTTGCAATAAAGTCATTCCCAAACCTTGAATAAAAATTCCTGCTAAAAATATCCAATATGTTCTTGCTTCAGCGGCGGGGATAAAAACCAATGCGCCAATTGCCATCACAAATAAGCCTAGAGACATCCCTTTTCGATATCCGATTTTAGTTAAAATATATGACGCCGGCAAAGCCATTACCACAAAAGAAATATAAGAAGCTGATGCAACCAAAAAAGATTGTGCCGTGGTCAATTCATTTATAGTTTTCATAAATGGAATTAACGCCCCGTTAATCCAGGTTACAAATCCGAATATGAAAAATAATCCCGCTATTATTAGTATTGGAATTAATGTGTTGCTTTTATTTTTAGAGGAAAAGTTTATTGTATTTGACATATTAAAAAAATTAAATTGAGATTTTAAATATATAATTTCCCCGTATAAATAACAATAAACCAAAACCTGTGTAATTTAGAATTACAGGGCGTTAAATTACGCAGTCCAAAATATAATGTCTAAAGCTGTGATTTTTTTGAATAATTAATAGTGCCATCTCACAAATGCTTCCATGGCAGCATAATCAGCTAAACCCAATTCATTATATTTTTGGGCCGTTTTTGTATTTCTGTCTTCTGCACGCATCCAAAATTCCCTTAAATCATTTCCTTGAAACATAACGCCATCTTTTTGGGATTGATGAAAGAAAATCGCCTTTCTTTTTTTCAAAACCTGATCTGGGCTCATTGGCACTGCCATATCAATTTCATGAATTTCCCATTCATGCCAAGCGCCTTTATAAAGCCAAACCCAGCAATCGTTCATAAAAGGTTTTGGTTTCAATATTTCTAACGATTCAAAAAGCGCATTTAAACTAACTCTGTGGGTACCGTGAGGATCAGCCAAATCACCCGCAGCATAAATTTGATGTGGTTTTATTCTCTCAATAATTTCACACATTATATTCAAGTCTTCTTCTCCTAATGGCTTTTTCATAATACTTCCTGTTTCATAAAACGGCAAATTTAGAAAGTGTACTTTTTCATCAGGAATCCCAATATATCTTGTTGCCGCCAACGATTCACCTCTTCTGATGAAGCCTTTTAGTTTTCTAACTTCAACACTGTCAATTGCATTGTCTTTTTTCGAGGTAATTTGTTCAATAATGTTTGCCATAAAGCCATTGTCTTTACAATTGTTCATTGCTATGGCAACTTCAGCAAATTTTAGCGCTTCGTGGTCTGCTACTGCAATATTTCCTGAAGTTTGGTATGCAACGTGCACTTCATGCCCCTGCTCAACCAACCGGTCAATGGTGCCTCCCATTGAAATAACGTCATCATCCGGGTGCGGGCTAAATATCAACACTCTTTTTTTGTTGGGCTTTTCTCTTTCCGGCCTTGAAGTGTCATCAGCATTTGGTTTTCCGCCAGGCCATCCTGTAATGGTGTGCTGCACCTTATTGAACATCTTAATGTTTAAATCATAAGCAGATCCTTCGAGTGCCAATAAACTTGACATTCCGTTGTCATTATAATCTTCATCAATTAATTTTAAAATTGATTTTCCTGTTAATTGACATAGCCATATAATGGCTTTACTGCTCAATTTTTCATCCCACAAACAAGGACCAACCAACCAAGGCGTATTAATTCTTGTCAATTCAGACGCCGCTTCTATATCTAATATAAAGGTGGTATTATGATGGTTTTGCAAATATGTTGCCGGCACTTTTGATGAGATATCACCCTCAATGGTATGCTTAACAATTGACGCTTTATTGTCTCCCCAAGCCAAAAGTATAATTCTTTTAGCATTTCTGACCGTCCTTATTCCCATTGTTATGGCCTTTTTAGGCACATTGTCTATACCCAAAAATGCAGATGCGGCATCAACTCTTGTAATATAATCCAAAGTGATACTTCTGGTTTCGGAATTAAAGTGGGAACCAGGCTCATTAAATCCTATGTGGCCAGTCCTCCCAATACCCAATAACTGCAAATCTATTCCTCCACTATTTTTTATCATTTCCTCATAATCTATGCAATATTGGTGCAACTCATCACTTGTGACCATACCATTTGGAACATGAACATTTTTTGGCATTATATCAATGTGATTGAACAAATGTTCGTGCATAAAATAATGATAACTTTGAATATTGTCTTTAGTCATTGGGTAATATTCATCCAAATTAAAAGTAATCACATTTGAAAAACTCAAGCCATCTTCCTTATGCATTCGAACTAACTCCTCATAAACTTTTATTGGGGATGAACCTGTTGCCAAGCCGAGGACGCACATTTCACTTTTCGACTGCTTCTCTTTTATCAAATCCGCAATTTCTTGGGCTACTATAACTGATCCTTCCTTCGCTGTTGAAAAAATAACATTGTGGATTTTCTCAAATCTGGTTTCTTCAAATTTTCCTGCCTCAGAATATTTGATGCTTTTTGAGTAAATTATTGGTTTAGATTCCATTATTTTCTAATTAATTAAATGAATACAGCAAACTTAAAACAAAAACACTTACAAACCTGCAATAATATGCATTTTTATTTTGATTATTGCAGATTTAATAGTTCTGTTATTTTGAAATTGAATTCAAATGCTTTTAAGTTAGAGCATAAAAAGTTTCATCCTTACTCAAACTCATACAGAATGATTGGTTTAAAATAAAAAAACAAAGTGAACGGAATTAAATATTTAATAAAAATAATTCGCATCTTTGCTATTGTTTTTTACAACATATTAAAAAATATATTATGCTAAAGGAAGAAAGACATTATCATATTTTAGATAAAATTATATTAAACAGAAAGGTCCTGTCTGCAGACCTGAGCATAGAGTTAAATGTTTCTGAAGATACCATAAGACGGGACCTTAATGAATTATCAGACAAGGGGTTGATAAAAAAAGTACACGGAGGCGCACTTCCGATAGAAACAAAAGCTCCTTCTTATGAAGAAAGAAGAAGCTACAATCTAGAAGAGAAAAATATAATTGCAGAAAAAGCTGTAAAACTCATAAAAGATGGTCAGGTCATTATTATGAGCGGAAGCACAACAAACCTGCAACTTGCAAAAATTATTCCTTCCGACATAAATGCCACCATATATACCTATAGCCTTCCAATAGCGTTACAACTTACAGAACACCCTTCAATTGAAATTATATTTATTGGCGGAAAACTACATAAACCTGCACAAGTGACCGTTGGACTTGATGTTGTTTCTTCAATCTCTGAATTAAGAGCCGATTTATGCTTTATGGGAACTGGAGGCATTAACGTATTAAACGGCATGACCGAACCTGACTGGGAGGTTTCCCACATCAAAAAATGCATGATTTCGGCCAGCGATAGGGTTGTGGCTCTTTGTACCCAAAACAAAATAAACGAAATAAAAAGATATACCGTTGCCCCTATCCACAAAATAGACACTATTGTAACTGATATTGATCCAAACGATTCTATATTTGATGACTTCAAAGAAAAAGGCGTTAAAATTCTTTAAACCTTCATAAAAATGCTTATGTTTGCGTTTAATTGCATTTTTAAATATACGCATTTGCATTTTTTTACTATTTATTAATGTAATTTAAGATTGTTACAACTTACTATTTGTAATTCTGAATTTTAATTTAATAATATTTAACAATGAATGTAACGCTATTATTTCTTATCATTATTCTTTACTTTTCTCTTCTGATGATAATTTCATGGCTCACTTCCAGACGTACCAAAGACAGTACGTTTTTTGATGGGAATAGAGAGTCTCCTTGGTTTTTAGTTGCTTTTGGAATGATAGGTTCTGGCATATCGGCAGTTTCGCTCGTCTCAATTCCGGGAAATGTAGGAAATGAAAGCCTTTACTATTTTCAGTTTATTCTTGGA
The DNA here is from genome assembly GCA_030694935.1 of Lutibacter sp. GTDB lineage: Bacteria > Bacteroidota > Bacteroidia > Flavobacteriales > Flavobacteriaceae > Lutibacter. The sequence goes on from JAUYUA010000034.1 coordinate 20,282, forward strand.
ACTATTGTAGGATATCTTTTTATTGTTTTTGTTTTAATCCCTATTTTTTTCAAACTTAAAGTCGTATCCATTTATTCGTACCTTAACGTTAGGTTTGGCAATATAACTTACAAAACCGGATCCTTGTTTTTTTTGGTTTCCCAATCTTTTGGAGCTGCGCTTAGGTTATTGCTTTCGGTAAAAATATTGCAATTTGCTTTCTTTGACCAACTTGGCATTCCCTATTTTGTGACCATTATTGCAGTATTGATTTTGATTTGGCTATATTCAAATAAATCTGGAGTTAAAACAATTGTATGGACGGATGCTTTACAATCATTTTTTTTAATTTCGGTTATAATCATTTCAATTGTCACCATAAAAAATTCATTGGGTCTTTCGACTTCCCAAATGTTTAACTCCATTGTAAATCACCCCAATTCAAAAATATTTGATTGGGACATGCATTCAGGAACTAATTTCTTTAAGCAATTTATTTCCGGCATGCTTATTACCGTCGCCTTAGTTGGTCTTGACCAAAGTATGATGCAAAAAACACTTACCATAAATAAAGCAAAAGATGCCAAAAAAAATGTGCTCACTTTTAGCTTTTTCATTGCTTTTGCACAAACCCTGTTTTTGGGTTTGGGAATCTTACTTTATATATTTGCTGAACAAAAGGGAGTGCATCTTGCTACACAAAACGGACAATTTACCAACACTGATGATCTTTACCCGCTTTTATCCCTAAACTATTTTGGTAAAATTGGAGCCATAGCCTTTTTTATTGGTGTTATCGCATCAACTTTTGCCAGTGTTGACTCCTGTATTGCAGCCTTAACAACGTCATTTAGCTATGATTTTCTTGACTTTGAAAAACAACCTCATAAGGCCAGAAAAAAAATAAAAAACTTGGTGTTAATTGGCGTTAATATAATAATGTTCCTGATTGTAATTTTATTTTGGAACAGCCAAGGAGCCATTATTAACACTATTTTCAAAATTGCTGGCTATACTTACGGTCCGCTTTTAGGTTTGTTTTTAACTGGGTTATTTACAAATATTAATCTTAAAGAAAAGTGGGTTCCTTTGGCAGCGGTGGCTGCGGCGGTAACTACTTATTTTCTTAATGTATACTTTACATACGCCTATCAGTTTGATTTTGGATTTATGAATATCTTGGTTAATGCCGTATTGACTATTATATTTTTATTCATCATCAAAAAGAAAACAGTCTGAAAAATGGAAGAAAAAATGACAATCAACCCTACGACAGATTCAAAAATTAAGCGTTATTGCGCTCACATGATGTCCATAAACGACCCTTGGATTACCCTTGATATGAATTTTGAACAATGCTTGCCGGCATTTGAAGGTCCATTTAAGGAAATTTACATAGCGGAAATTGACCATAAAGTGGCAGGATTTGTTATTCTTCAAACTGCAGGCACTTTTAAAGGTTATATACAAACGATATGCGTAAGCGAGGATTTCAGAGGAAAAGGAATCGGGAAAAAATTACTTCAATTTTGTGAAAACACTATTTTACAATATTCACCCAACATTTTTATCTGCGTGTCTTCTTTCAACAAAGGAGCAACTAAACTTTATTACGACTTTGGTTTTAAATTTGTGGGAGAGTTAGATAATTTTGTGAAGGAAGGTTTTACAGAATTACTTCTGCGCAAGTCAGTTGGGTCAATGTTGGGTTATAACCCCAAAAAAATTTGAAACTGAAACAGAAAATAAATAAAAATGTAGATCCCTATAAAATTTAAAAATAAAATCATGTGTAAAAAATTTATTTCGTTGTTGATTTTTTTGACTGCTTCACTGTTCATTTCAACTGCCCAAAATATTGTAAAAAATGAAAAACATAAAAAACTTGTTACTGAAATAGATAGCATAATTAAAAGTGAAGTAGCAGGAAATAATATTCCGGGCGCTGTAATTCAAATAAAAAAGGGGGACGAAATTATTTATAAAAACACATTTGGGTATGCCCAGAAATATGAATATGGCCATAAATTGGTCAGCAAGCCCGAGTTGATGACCACAGAACACCTTTTTGATATTGCATCATTGACTAAAGTAATTGGAACAACCACTTCTATTATGATATTGGTTGACAAAAAACTTATAAAGATTAATGATCCTGTGGGTAAATATATTGCTGCATTTAATGCCCCCGATAAAAAACAAATTACCATAGGAAACCTGTTATCACACAATTCAGGTATTTATGAGTGGTATCCTCTATATTATAGGGCTGCCAATAAGCAAGAAGTGTATAAATTAATTGGGGAATTACCGCTAAACTTTCCTGTTGGCAAAGAAAGACGTTATAGCGATCTTGGTTTTACTGTTTTGGGTGAAATTATTGAAACCGTATCAGGGTTACCGCTAGATAAGTTTATTAAAGAAAATATTTCAACGCCTCTTGGCATGCAAAATACTACATTTAATCCGCTCTCAAGCGGAAAATTTTCAAAAATTGCAGCATCATCTCATGGAAATCCATATGAAAAGAGAATGGTGTATGACCCATCTTTAGGTTTTGTTTTTAAGGAAATTGATCCAAAACAATGGAACGGCTGGCGTACTTACACCCTAAAAGGTGAGGTAAATGACGGTAACACTTGGTACGCTGGAGGCGGTGTTAGCGGAGCGGCAGGTTTGTTTTCAACCATCGATGATTTACAGAAGTTGGTTGATATGTTAATGAATAAAGGAAAAGTAGGCGGCAAGCAATTTATTTCTAAAAAAACAATCACATCATTTTTAACAAAAGATGATTTTAAAAATGGTTTAGGTTGGATGATGGATCCTGAAAATCCTTTTATGAAGAATGGTCCAATGGGAACTTTCGGACATACAGGCTTTGCAGGAACTAGCATTGCAGTTATCCCTCACGACAAAATTTCAGTAATAATACTTATTAATCGCCAAAACATGGACTTATTAAGCACCGGTGAATATTATAATCTAAATCCAATTCGTCAACAAGTATTTAATGTGGTTGTAAAGAACTGTAAATGAAGCAAAAAATTTAGTTTGTTGGAATTCTAAATACATTCGGATCTAAGCATTTGGCAATAATTATATGTTTACCCAGTTATTTATATGGTGTTTAACTTACCCTGTTATTTTCTTTCATAAAGAATCCTTTTGTGAATTGTATCGGTTTTATCTGCTGTTTTCTTAATACTGCTTATTTTTTTACTTCTCTAATCCCTGTCAACAATAAAATAATAATCAAAAAAAAGTTTAAAAAAGAAATACTGTTGTCTGGTTAAATTTTCAAAAAAAAGAGGTCGCCTTCCAAAAAATCGGGAGGCGACCTCTTTGTCAACTCTCATTTAGATTGAGATAATCATTTTTTATGATTTTCATCAGTGGACAACAATGAAAAAGAAATTGTGTTTTTTTTCTTTGAAGTCATGCATTTAAGCCCGTATTAACGGAAGCCTATCTCCAATAATTAAATCAAGGTCATCAATAATTATAATAAATTAAGCTCGCGATGTTTAATTTCAATAGCCATCTAAATTGGTTTTAAAAAAGCAAAAATATTAGATGGTTATGTTGAAAAATAGGCCGATTGTGCTTTAATAAAACTATTGTTGCCATGACTAAATAAAAAAACGACTGTTAGACAGAAATCTAACAGCCGCTTACATTTAAACTAATTCAAAAATACTAAATACTTGGGTCTGCAGGGCAATTTTTATTGTTTGTTCTCTCATTGTATGGATAAGGATAGTAATTTCTATTTCTTTCACTGTAAAAATCAATTGCAGGTGAAGGCACAAAACTGCTGTGAATTCTTCTTGAATCCTCTAAACGCAATCCACTCATAAAGAGTTCGATACAACGATTTTTATAAATTTCGTTTAACACATCCGTTTTATTGGCGGCATTGCCTGTCCAAGCACCCAAACCAGCATTAACACCAAAAACATCATTGGTTTTTTGACGAACCAAATTTATTTGTGCTACTGCATTTGGAAGGTCGTTTTTCATGGCATAGGCTTCTGCTTTTATCAACATCATTTCACCTGGTAAATAAACTGGAAGCGATTTACTTGGCGTATCAAAAAACCCTTTGGCATCCTCCACTCCATGAAGACCGAACGAGGTTTCCACAATTGGAGAAGGTATCAAATAGAATGCAATTCTGCCATCCCCTGCTTCAGGAACATAAATTCCGGTAAGTCCAAAATTATCTTGGGGTTTGGTATCCGGAGCGCTATTTACGGCAAAATTCCAAACTGGATTTCTATTTACAGATCCGTCAAATTTCCATTCAGATTTTGATGCTAAATCTACTGCGTTGGCAGCTGTTAATGCTGCATCATAATTGCCCGCATAAAGATTATATCTTGCCAAAAATGCATTAACCATATTAGGCAGATTAAGTCCTGGAAGTGCAGCCTGAAACTCGGCAGAAATAGGATTTGCCGTCAAATCGGATTTAGCGCTTTGTAACAAGCTGATACATTCAGCCAAAACAGTGGCTTTATCATTAAATACAGCTTGACCGTCGGATTGGTTATTAATTGGAACTTTTTCAAAATTTTGAATTAAATAGCCCAAGGTTATCGCTTTAAAAAACTTAGCGTACGCTTTTATGCCCGATTTTGTGCCATCAGGCATTTCAACGGCATCCACATTGGCTATCATAGCTTCTGCAACTCCTTTATCTCTCAATAAATTACCCCATAAATCTACAATTCCTGCATTGTCATTAGGTATTAATAACCCTCCAGAAACCAATTCCATTGGGGTAAGAAATCCTCCAATATTTCCAAATTCTCTGGTGGTAAGCCCTGGGACTTCCACAACACGAATTAAAGTAGTCGCGGTAAAATGTTGGTTTAAACCTTCTGTAACGGCTATCAATCCTGCTTTTGTATTAAAAATTTGATTGTCGGCAGCTTCATTGATATTGTCAAAATCTTTGGTACATGAAGATAAAATTCCCACAAATGCAACGATTAACAATAATTTAATATTTGATGTCTTCATTATATTTGATTTTTTAAAAATTAAAATTAACTCCTAGCTTAAAAGTACGTGGTATAGGAACACTGGCCATTTGTTGTCCCATAACGCCATTAGTTTGTCCACCCGTATTAATTTCAGGGTCAAATCCCCAATAGTTATCCCAAGAAATTAAGTTATTTCCGCTTAATGTAAAGTTAATACGATTTAAATATGGTTTGTTAACTTTTAACTCATAAGATAAAGCAACTTCGCGCAATTTCACAAAAGACCCATCTTCCACAAATGATTCATAAATAAAATAGCTTGAGTCATAGTAATCTTTAGGCACATTTGGATCACTTAATTCTTGGCCTTCATAATATCCACCTTTAAACAGTTCACCCATTCTCTTATCCCAGTTCAAAATTTCGTTTCCTTTTACAATATCTAAGTGAATGGACAGTCCGAAATTTTTGTACTTAAATGTATTGATCAATGAACCTGTAAAATCGGGGTTTGGATCTCCAACCACCTTTTTCAAAATAGTGCCGGTTGGTTGTCCGTTAACGTCATAATCTTGAACCCCTACATTATAGGATTCACCGTCACTTAAAGTTATTACTTCATAATGTCCTTTGGCACGTTGCGGAAATCCGTTAACATCCATAAGTCTATTTCCATTTGAATCCGTAGCATAATAAGTTCCGTAGATAGCACCAATAGCATGGTCTGTAATGGCTACAGAGGCACCCCAGAACATTGGCATATCCAATTTTCCGCCGGCTACATGGGTAAGGTTGTTTTTGTTTTTACTGAATGTAGCTGTTACATCCCAATTAAAATCCCCTTTTATTGGTTTTGCTTTTAACAATACTTCAAACCCTTTATTTGTCATGCTTCCAATATTGTCATATCTTGTTGAAAAACCGGTTGTTGGACTTAAACTGTGCGCAATCAACAAATCTTCAACTTTTTGATCATAATAAGTAAACTCTATCCCAATTCTATCATTAAATAATGCCATATCAAATCCAACTTCTAATTCCGTTTGACGTTCTGGCTTTAAATTGGCACTGCCTTGTAAAGAACTTGGAAAATATCCAATTAAACCTGAATAAACACCCTGTTTATAATTGGTATAAATTTGGTATGGATTTAATGCCGTTAAATTTCCGGCTTGTCCCCAAGCTGATCTCAATTTTAAAGAGTTCACTATATTTTTAATATCATCATTCCAAAAAGCAGCATCTGATATATTGTAAGAAGTACTTACTTTTGGATAGAATTGTTGTCTTTCATCAGCGCCAAAAGTAGAAGCACCGTCACTTCGTCCCGCCAATGTTAAAAATAACTGGTCTTTAAATCCAAAAGTTTGTTGCATAAAACCTCCCCAAACAGAACGTTGCGTTCTATAATCTCCACCACCTGAAACAGAAGCAGGGCTCACAACGGTAATGCTCTCAATTGGACCCACTGTATTATTTTTCATTGAAAAATAATCGTATTCATCATACTGATAACTATAACCAATACTGCTTGAAGATTTTAAATCGTCATTAATATCAAAAGAATAATTGAAGTTTATATCACTATTGTACATCATGGATCTATCAGTATTCCTTTCAGCTACACCATTAGGAACAGCATTAAATCCATAAGGAATATTCAATAATCCTACTCCATTGGTGTTGTCCATCCCAAACGTATAATTCAGGGTAGCACCATCAAAAGGTCTAATTTTTACTTGAATATCATTAATATATCTGTAATACTCTTGTGAAGCTTTTACCCTATCAATAACTTCATACGGATTTGGTCTTCCACCAATAACGGCAGGATAAACACCATTTACAGGAGCTAAATTTTGAATATTGTCCACAAAAAGCAAACTGGTGATTGGCCCGTATTCCGTACCGTTTGGCATATCATTACTATGGCTTTTTGAAAAGAATGTCCCTAAACTTAAGTCCATCCATTCAAATAATTTTTGATCAAGTCTCAAACGTGCAGATTTTCTGGAAAAATCAGTGTTTTTAACAATTCCTTCATTATCATATTGAGAAAGAGAAAATGAATAACCAGTATTGTCCTTTTTACCGCTTATGCTCAAATTGTTTTCATAACCAGTTGATTTTTGAAAAATATAATCTTGGTAATTATAACGTGTGGCAGGAACAGCTGTCCATGTGGTGCCAACTTGTTCCCATTTTAATTGAGAATCGTTATATGGTAAATATTCACGAATGCTGTTGAAATTTATGCTTGTGGAATAATTGATGGTTGGTCTACCTGTTTTACCGCGTTTAGTAAAAATTTGAACCACTCCATTACTTGCTCGTGACCCATAAATTGCGGCGGCAGCGGCACCTTTTAAAATCTCCATGCTTTCAATATCACTAGGATTGATGTCAACTATCCTGCTTTGGGTGTTTCCCCCTAAATTTACCAAAGAATTTGATTTATTGTTAATAATAACGCCATCCACAATGTACAAAGGCTCTGATGAACCTGCCAATGTACTGTTTCCACGCAATATCACAGATATTCCCCCAGAAGGATCACCCGAGCTTCTAACAATTTTAGCTCCGGCAACTCGTCCTTGTAGCGCTTCATCAATACTTACATTGGCTTTTGATGCACTTAAATCTTTTGTGCCCACAGCCGAAATAGACGAACCCAATTGCTTTTTGGTAGTGAGACCCGAAGTTCCTGTTACAATAACCTCATCCAATCCCAATATATCCTCATCAAGGGTTACATCAAGCTTGTCACTCTCTACCGTTCTGGTAACGGTTTTCATTCCAACGGATGAAAACTTAAGTTTTGAACCAATTTCCGCCTTAATCTCATATTTCCCGTCAAAATCGGTAATATTCCCTGACAAAGTTCCTTGTATTTGAACGCTAACGCCAGGTATAGGAAGATTCTCCGCGCTAGATTTAACGACTCCCGTAACGGTAACTGATTGCGCAAATAGTCCTTGAACAAAAAACACCATTAAGAATGTTAATAAATGATAATAAATTTTTCTCATAATATAATAATTTAAAGATCTGTTTACGCAAACATAATATAAATTTTGAAAATATTGCATATTTGTGCATAAAAATTCATTTAATATTGTAAAAAAACGCAAAATAACAAAAATACCGTAGCTAAATTAATTAAATATTCATTATAATATATTGTAATTCAATTAATTAAATCAAATATGTAAAATCCCTCAAACAAATGCAATTTTATATGAATTTTAAAATTATGTTATCATTTTTTATATTAATTTAACATTACATCTAAAAATACACCCATCTAAATACACAAAATCATTAAAATAATTAAAATGTTTAAAATTATTTGCATCTTTGTAGTTGTTTTTGCAACATCTTAAAACACATATTATGCTAAAAGAAGAAAGACATTACCATATTTTAGATAAAATCATATTAGACGGAAAAGTTCTCTCTGCCGATTTGAGCATAGAACTAAATGTTTCTGAAGACACCATTAGGCGAGACCTTAATGAATTATCGGACAAAGAGTTAATTAAAAAGGTACACGGAGGCGCATTACCCATTGACAGCAACAACCTCTCTTATGGCGAGCGCAGCAATTTTAATTTAGAGGAGAAAAACATTATTGCAAAAAAAGCCGTAAACCTAATAAAATCTGGCCAGGTCATTATTATGAGCGGCAGTACCACAAACTTGCAACTTGCAAAAATTATCCCTGCCGACATTAACGCCACAATATACACTTATAGTCTGCCCATAGCGCTGCAACTTACTGAACACCCTTCAATTGAAATTATATTTATAGGCGGCAAACTTCATAAGTCCGCACAAGTCACTGTTGGACTTGATGTTGTTTCTTCAATCTCTGAATTAAGAGCTGATTTATGCTTTATGGGAATTGGAGGCATTAACGTCTTAAACGGAATGACCGAACCTGACTGGGAGGTTTCCCACATCAAAAAATGTATGATTTCTGCCAGCGACAAAGTTATCGCACTTTGTACCCAAAACAAAGTGAATGAAACAAAAAGATACACTGTTGCACCTATTAATAAAATAGACACGCTCGTAACAGATAAGGATCCTAACGATTTAATATTTAAAGACTTCAAAGAAAAGGGCGTTAAAATTCTCTAAACCCAAATAAAAATATTTGTATTTGCGGTTATTTGCGTTTTTTAATGCTTAAATTTGCATTTTTTAAACAATTTATTTAATTAACTCAGAAAAATACTATAGATTTGAATATTTTATAGGAGCTAATGATGAAAAGGTCTTTTAAACATAGATTAAATATATTCAACAATATTGATTGAACCAAATAATTGAATTTTATTTTCCCTATATAGATAGCCCTAAAAAATTAAAATCTCATTAATAAATTATAATTTAATAATATTAAAAATTTATAAAACATAATGAATCCATTATTAATTTTAACAATAATTGCCGCTTACTTCGGGCTATTAATGTTAATATCCCACTTTACATCAAAAAACGCGAGTGATGACTCATTTCATACGGGAGACAGAAAATCACCTTGGCAAGTTGTTGCATTTGGAATGATTGGCGCTGTAATCTCTGGTGTTACTTTTGTGTCAATCCCGGGAATGGTTGGGAATAATTATTTTTATTACTTACAGTTTGTTTTTGGAAACGTAGTAGGTTACCTATTTATAACTTATGTTCTTGTTCCAATATACTATGATTTAAAATTGGTTTCAATTTATACCTATTTAGAAACAAGGTTTGGAATAAAAACCTACAAAACTGGATCATTATTCTTTCTAATTTCCCAATCCTTCGGTGCTGCACTTCGGTTGTTATTGTCCGCGAAAATTTTACATTATGCGGTATTTGAAGCATTTGGCATTCCATTTTACTTAACCGTGCTTATTATATTGGCATTGATATGGTTGTACACCCACAAATCAGGAATTAAAACAATAGTATGGACGGATACGCTGCAAACACTTTTCTTGCTTATGGCGGTAATTTTATCAATATACGTTGTTAAAGATACTTTAAACCTAAGTTTGTCTGAAACCATTACATCTGTTACTAACCACGATTATTTTAAAATTTTTGATTGGGATTTTAATTCAGGAAATAACTTTTTTAAACAATTTATTTCAGGTATTTTAATTGCAGTTGCCATGATTGGGCTGGATCAAAATATGATGCAAAAAACATTGACATGCAAAAGTAAAAAAGAAGCCCAAAAAAACATACTTACCTTTAGTTTGATTTTAGCGATAACCCAATTTCTATTTTTGGGTTTGGGCGTTATGCTTTATTTATATGCTGAAAAATTTGGCATTAAATTAGATGTTGAAAATGGAAAATTCATAAATACCGACAATTTGTTTCCAATGCTTTCATTGAATTATTTTGGCGCACTTGCCAGCATAAGTTTTATTTTAGGAATAATTGCCGCTTCATTTTCAAGTGTAGATTCGGCAATAACAGCATTAACAACCTCTTTTACCCATGATTTTTTAAACATTCAACATAAAAATTCCAAAGAAAAAAAACGAATGAAAAATATAGTTTTCTTTGGTTTTTCCGTAGTGATTTTTATAATAATAATGTTATTCTCAGAAAGTAAGGGAGATGTAATTTCAACAATCTTTAAAGTAGCCGGGTATACTTACGGACCATTATTAGGGCTATATTTATTAGGTATTTTTTCAAAAATAAAAGTAAATGATGCCGCCGTTCCATATATCTGCGTTATTATGCCATTGGTAACGTATTACTTAAACTATATCTTAATCACTAAATTTTCATTTGATTTAGGTTTTATGAATATATTGGTAAATGCCCTTTTAACAATTTTAAGTTTAATTCTAGTAAAAAACAAAAATGAACAATAAACCCACAACCGAGCAAACATCAAATTATAACAATCTCGAAAAAATGGACACATTTGAGATGCTCTCAAATATGAATGCCGAAGACAAAACTGTTCCTTTTGCCGTAGAAAAAGCAATCCCCTCCATTGAAAAATTAGTAGATGTGATTTATCAAAAAATGAAAAATGGCGGACGGTTATTCTATATTGGAGCTGGAACAAGCGGCAGATTGGGAGTTCTTGACGCCTCCGAATGTCCACCAACTTATGGCGTTTCAGATAATTGGGTAATTGGAATAATTGCCGGCGGGGATTCCGCACTCAGAAAAGCCGTTGAAAATGCAGAAGATGACATCAATCTTGCCTGGGAAGATTTATTAAAATACAACATTACACACAAAGATGTTTTGGTTGGCATTGCCGCATCAGGCACTACCCCTTATGTTATTGGCGGACTTGAAAAAGCAAGACAATATAATATTGTTACTGGATGTATTGTGTGTAATGAAAAAAGCCCTGTTTCATTGGCAGCCGATTATCCTGTTGAGCTCATTGTAGGACCTGAATTTGTTACAGGAAGCACAAGAATGAAAGCTGGCACAGCACAAAAACTAGCTTTAAATATGATCACCACCTCAGTAATGATAAAATTAGGGAGAATAAAAGACAATAAAATGGTAAACATGCAATTGTCAAATAAAAAATTAGTGAATCGCGGAGTTGAAATGCTGATGGAAGATCTTCATATTGAAGAAGAATTGGCAAGTACACTTTTGGAAAAACACAAAAGCGTAAAAAAAGTATTGGACCTCTATAAAAATAAATTTCTAAAATGAAAACCTCCACTAAATATATTATTGGTGTAATGAGCGGAACTTCATTGGACGGCATTGATCTTGTTTACGTGAAAATAAACGCTTCGGAAAAATATCGCTTTGAAATATTAAAGTCAGAAACTGTTTCATATAACAATGAATGGAAATCGGCATTAAAAGATGGTTTTCATTTATCTGGCGAAAAATTGGTGAACCTAGATGCCGATTATGGCATACATCTAGGAAATATAATTTCAAAATTCATATCAGAAAATAATATCTCAAAAATCGATTTTATCTCTTCCCACGGACATACAATCTTTCACAATCCGGAAAAAAATTACACCTTCCAAATAGGAAATGGGCCATATATTAATTCAATTACCGGCGTAAAAACCATTTGTAATTTTAGGGTTCAGGATGTGGCGTTGGGCGGACAAGGAGCACCGCTGGTTCCTGTTGGCGATGAATTGTTGTTTTCTGAATACGATTATTGCTTAAATCTTGGCGGTTTTTCAAATATTTCATTCAACGAAAATAAGCAAAGACTTGCCTATGACATTTGTCCGGCAAATATTGTTTTAAACCATTATGTAGCTTCACTAAATTTGGAATATGACAATAAAGGCACAATTGCATCCGAAGGAAATATTGAAAATGAATTATTGAAAGAATTAAATGCTATTCCTTTTTATAATGATGAAAAACCTAAATCTTTGGGCTATGAATTTGTTGTGGAAACAATTTTCCCAATTATAAACAAGTTCAACCTCAATACAAAAGACATTCTACGAACATTTGTGGAACATGTAGCCATTCAAATTTCAAAAAAAATAGATTCAAATCCAGAAAAAACTATGTTGGTTGCCGGCGGAGGTGCTTACAACACCTTTCTTGTTGAAAAAATTCAATCGCATACAAAAACAAAATTGATAATTCCTGAAGAAGCGATCATCAATTATAAGGAAGCTTTGGTTTTTGCGCTGCTTGGCTTTTTAAAAGACGAAGGCAAAATCAACTGTTTAAAAAGTGTCACTGGGGCGAGCAAAGATCACAGCAGCGGCGTTGTTTTTGAGATTTAAGGAAAAATATTAAATATTAAATATTAGATATTAGAAGTTAAATATTAGAAGTTACAATTTTGAAAGTATAGATTGTAAATTAGCTCATTAAAAATTATCGTAAATCTATCACCCTGAGCGTGGTTGCTGAGCATAGCCGAAGTACAGTCGAAGGGCGTATATCATAAATCAAAATAATGTTTTTAACCAATATAAATCTGGAAGAACTGTCAAATATCCTTGATGGCGAGTTGTATTTTGATAATTTACATAAAAGCATTTATGCGACAGACGCTTCCGTTTATCGGAAAATTCCTTTGGGCGTTGCTTATCCGAAAAACAATGACGACCTAAAAAAAATCATTCATTTTGCCACAAAAAACAAGATCACATTGATTCCGAGAACTGCCGGAACTTCATTGGCCGGACAATGCGTTGGGGATGGTTTAGTGGTTGATGTTTCCAAACATTTCACAAATATTCTGGCTTTTGACGAGCATCAAAAAACAGTAACGGTTCAACCCGGAATTATTAGAGACGAACTCAACAATTACTTAAAACCCTACGGATTGTTCTTTGGCCCAAACACTTCAACAAGCAACCGATGTATGATTGGCGGTATGGTTGGCAACAATTCATCGGGCACCACTTCTATAAAATATGGGGTTACGCGCGACAAAGTACTTGAGCTGAAAACAATTTTAAGCGATGGGTCTGAAGTTACTTTTAATGAAGTAAATACTGCCGAATTCCATCAAAAAAGAATTGGAAGCTCTTTAGAAAACAAAATTTATCAAACAGTTTTCAATGAACTTTCCAATGTTGAAAATCAGCAAGAAATTTTAAAGGAATTTCCAAAAAAAGAAATTCACCGAAGAAATAATGGCTACGCCGTTGATGCTTTATTGAATTTCGAACTTTTTGGCGGAACAAAAAACACCGTTAATTTAGCAACTTTGCTCACAGGAAGCGAAGGAACATTGGCTTTTTCCACTGAAATTACTATTCAGCTAAACGATTTGCCACCTGCAAAAAACATCATGGTCGCAGCGCATTTTAACAGCATTCAGGAAAGTATGGAAGCGGTGGTTATCGCCATGAAACACAATTTGTACACTTGTGAATTGATGGATAAAACGGTTTTGGATTGCACCAAAAACAATCGGGAGCAACTCAAAAATAGGTTTTTTGTTGAAGGTGATCCAAAAGCGCTGTTGATGTTCGAAATCTGTACAAATTCAGACGAAGAATCCAATAAACTGGCTGATAATCTCATTGAAGATTTAGAGAAAAATAACTTTGGATATTCCTTTCCTAAATTGGTTGGCAATGAAATAAATCAAGCTGTTGAACTGCGCAAAGCCGGATTGGGATTGCTTGGCAATATAGTTGGCGATGATAAAGCGGTTGCCTGTATTGAAGATACAGCTGTTGAAGTAAAAGATTTGCCTAATTACATCGCTGAATTTTCTAAAATGATGGAAAATTTTGGTCAAGATGCAGTATATTATGCACATGCGGGAGCAGGTGAAATACATTTACGGCCTATTTTAAATTTAAAAAAGAAGGAAGACGTTGTTTTATTTAGGGAAATAACCACAAAAACAGCACAACTCGTCAAAAAATACGGCGGCTCTTTTAGCGGGGAACACGGCGATGGCATTGTTCGCGCTGAGTTTATTCCGTTGATGATTGGCGAAAAAAATTATGAACTGTTAAAACGCATCAAACATACTTTCGACCCCAACAATATTTTTAACAAAGGAAAAATTACAGATCCTTTTCCTATGGATGAAAGTTTGCGTTATAAAATTGACCGTAAAGAACCTGAAATTGAAACCATCCAGGATTTTTCGGACAGTTTAGGAATTCTTCGGGCAACGGAAAAATGCAATGGTTCCGGTGATTGCAGAAAATTGCCTTCGGCAGGCGGAACTATGTGTCCGAGCTACCGGGCAACCAGAAATGAAAAAGACACTACGCGCGCTCGTGCCAATGCTTTGCGTGAATTTCTGACAAATTCAGAAGAAGAAAATAAATTCAACCATAAAGAATTATACGATGTTTTCGATTTGTGTTTGAGTTGTAAAGCGTGCGCCAGCGAATGTCCGAGCAATGTGGATGTTGCTGCCTTAAAAGCAGAGTTTTTATACCAGTACTACAAAGAAAATAAAGTTCCTTTCAGAACCAAATTATTTGCCAATAATGTAAAATACAACAAATTGGGAAGCTTCGCTCCCACTTTAACAAACTTGGTTTTAAACACCAAAATCACTAAAAAACTCATAGGAATAGCAACGGAAAGAAGTATTCCTAAATTGGCAACAACTACCGTTTATGGCTGGTATACAAAAAATAAAAACCGGTTGTTGGGGCAAACTGCCAAATTTGGGGAAATCTATCTTTTTGTGGATGAATTCACCAATTATTACGATGCCAACATTGGAATAGACACCATTGAATTACTCACAAAATTGGGTTACAAAGTAAACATAACCAAACACGAAGAAAGCGGGCGCGGCTTTATTTCAAAAGGTTTTTTGGATGAGGCAAAAGTAAAAGCGAATTTTAACGTGAACTTTTTTAAAGAACTTATTACAAAAGAAACGCCATTGGTGGGCATTGAACCTTCCGCCATTTTAACTTTCAGGGATGAGTATTTAAGATTGGCCGATGACAAAACGGCTGCAAAAAACATTGCAGAAAACACCTTTACCATTGAGGAATTTATAAAACAAGAATTTGAAAAAAATAACATTACTTCCCAAAGTTTTACCGTAAAAAATAAAACTTTGAAAATCCACGGCCACTGTCAGCAAAAATCGTTGAGCAGCACAGAACCAACTTTCAAAATGCTTTCAATTCCTAAAAATTACAGTGTAACCATCATAAATTCCGGTTGTTGCGGAATGGCGGGATCTTTTGGTTATGAAAAAGAACATTATAATATAAGTATGCTAGTTGGTGAAGACACCTTGTTCCCTAAAATCAGAAATACAGAAAACTCCACCATAATTGCTGCCGCCGGAACAAGTTGCAGACATCAAATAAAGGATGGCACAGGCAGAAATTCCAAACATCCAATCACTGTTTTAAGAGAGGCACTTTTACAAAAATGAAGTTAACAATTAGAACATGCAAACTGGAATTAAAACATCCTTTTACCATTTCAAGAGGCACCAGAACTGAAATTCCTTCTATCATTGTTGAATTTCAAGAAAATGGATTTTCAGGTTTTGGGGAAGCGACTGAAAATCCTTTTTACAAAACATCAGTAGAAGCATTTGAAAAGAAATTGGTTCAAAAAAAGGAAATTATTGAAATCTCTTCAACCAAAACGCCAGAAGAATTTTGGGATTATTTGTTTCCGCATTTCAAAAACAATATGTTTTTGTTGTGTGCTTTAGATGAAGCGTACACCGATTTATACACGCGAAAAAAAGGCCTTAAATTATATGAATACTGGAATTTTGAACCCAAAAATCTCCCTCAATCAAATTATACCATAGGCATTGACACTATAGAAAATATGGTAGCAAAAATAAAAGAAATGCCTTGGCCGATTTACAAAATCAAATTAGGCACAAAAAACGATCTGGAAATTATGACCGAATTAAGAAAACATACCAGTGCTGTTTTTAGAATTGATGCAAATTGCGGGTGGACCGTAAACGAAACCATCAAAAACTCCATAGAAATGCTAAAATTAGGAGTTGAATTTATTGAGCAACCACTTCCTGCAGATAACTGGAAAGGAGCGAAAATCGTTTTTGACAATTCGTACTTGCCTATTATAGCCGATGAAAGTTGCCTTGTGGAAAGTGATGTTGAAAAATGTTACAATCATTTTCACGGCATCAACATAAAATTAATGAAATGCGGCGGTTTAACGCCTGCCAAAAGAATGATTTCTAAAGCAAAAAACTTAGGGTTAAAAACCATGGTTGGTTGCATGACGGAATCCTCTGTGGGAATTTCTGCCATTGCCCATTTAGCGCCAATGCTGGATTATGTAGATATGGACGGCGCTTTGTTATTGAAAAATGATGTGGCTTCAGGCGTAAAATTAGAAAACGGAAATATTATATTTTCAAAATTAAACGGAACCGGAGCACAACTAAACAAATAAAAAAATGAAAAAATTAATTATTGCCAGTATCTTTTTATTCCTTGCCACAAGCTACGGACAACAAATTGACCCTTTGTTAACCTCTGATGCCAAAAACCAAGAAAGATGGGTTGACAGCATTATGAAAAAACTCACCCTAAAACAAAAAGTAGGCCAATTATTTATGATTGAGGCTTATTCTAATAGAGATGAAAAACATACTTCAGAAATAATAAAAACAATTAAAAAATTCCGTATTGGCGGACTTATTTTTATGCAGGGAACACCTGAAAAACAGGCGCAATTAACAAATGTTTTTCAGTCAGTTTCAAAAACGCCTTTACTTATTGGTTTTGATGGAGAATGGGGTTTAAATATGAGATTGAAAAATTCATTTCGTTATCCTTGGAATATGACTTTAGGAGCCGTTCAAAACAATGAGTTAATTGAACAATTCGGCATTCAATTAGGGGTACACAGCAAAAGAATTGGGATTCACGTCAATTTTGCTCCTGTTGTAGATATCAACACAAATCCTGAAAACCCAATTATTGGCAATCGTTCATTTGGAGAAAATAAATATAACGTAACCGAAAAGGCAATCTCATTTACCAAAGGAATGCAAAGTACTGGCGTTTTGGCAAATGCCAAACACTTTCCCGGCCATGGAGACACTTCAACCGATTCGCATAAAACACTTCCATTTCTGGATTTCGATTTAAAACGATTAGATTCCATTGAATTATATCCTTACAAAAAAATGTTTAGCACAAACTTGGCGAGCATTATGATTGCTCACTTAAATGTGCCTTCCCTTGAACCTGAAAAAGGTGTTCCAACCTCAATTTCACATAAAGTGGTTACTGGACTTTTAAAAGAAAAGATGGGTTTTAACGGATTGGTTTTTACCGATGCGTTAAATATGAAAGGCGCCGCAAATTTCGCAAAACCTGGAGATATAGATTTAGCGGCCTTTATTGCGGGAAATGATATGTTACTAATTCCTGAAGATGTAAAAGTTGCCATAAAAAAAATAAAAAAAGCCATCAGAAAAAATAAAATTAGCGAGGAACGGCTAAACGCATCCGTTAACAAAATACTAAAAGCTAAATACTGGGCTGGCCTAAACCATTATATTCCAATTAATGAAGATGGAATACAAGATGATATTATAACCACAAAAGACAAATTGTTGTTTAGAACTTTAATGAAAGAGGCAATTACGGTCGTTAAAAATAACCATGAAACACTGCCTATAAAAGAACTGGCAAACAACAAAATTGCTTATGTGAAATTAGGCGATTCGGACAATTTAAACTTTACGAATACCTTAAAAAAATATACGGAAGTTGACATTGTTTCCGATGAAAATTTAGACGGTTTGTCAGGAAAATTAAAATCGTACAACACCATTGTTATAGGTTATCATAAATCAAACGAAACGCCTTGGAAAAGTTTTAAAATGACACCTGAAGAGCTAATCTGGCTTAAGGAAATTGCCAAAAACCATGTCGTTATTTTAGATGTTTTCGCAAGCCCTTATGCCCTTCTTGATATTCCCGATTTTGATGCCATTGATGCCATTGTGGTTTCTTATCAAAACAGTGAAGTATCCCAGGAAATTTCAGCACAAATAATCTTTGGCGCAATAGAAGCAAAAGGAAAACTGCCTATTTCAATTAAAACTATTTTCCCTGAAGGAACAGGAATTAAAACGCCAAATTTAGGCAGGCTTTCTTATTCGATTCCTGAAGAAGTTGGAATGAGTTCTAAATTACTTCAAAAAATCGATTCTATGACTACTATGGTAGTTGATTCTTTAATGGCGCCTGGCGGACAAGTCTTGGTCGCGCGTTATGGCAAAGTGATTTATCATAAAAGTTTCGGTTTTCAAACCTATGACAAAATACAAGAAGTAAAATTAACAGATTTATATGATTTGGCTTCCATAACAAAAATAGTTGGCGGTTTGCCTATGATTATGAAAAGTGAAGAAACTGGATTATTAAATCTAAATTCAACCCTAGGTGAATTATTGCCTTATTTAAAAGGCACAAATAAAAATACTGTCACCCTAAAAGAAGTGTTGTCTCACATAGGAAAAATTAAAACTTGGATTCCTTTTTATTTAAAAACGATAGATAGTGTCACCAAACAACCAATGCCAAATTTATACAGATCAACAGAAACCAAAGAATTCTCAATTAAAGTAGCAGAAAATTTGTATCTGTTGGGTTCTTATAAAGATTCTATTTATAAAATAATTGCCGAAGCGCCGCAATACAAAGAAAATGGATACAGATATAGTGACTTAGCATCTATTTTATATGAGAAATATATAAAAGATACCTATAAGCAAGCGCTTGATAAGTTAAATGATTCCATTTTTTATAAACCATTGGGAGCCACATCCATCACATACAATCCTTTAAAAAAATTCAACACACAAGATGTTGCACCTACGGAAATAGACGATTACTATAGACATCAACATTTAAAGGGATATGTTCATGATATGGCCGCAGCAATGATGGATGGCGTGAGCGGCCACGCAGGCTTATTTGCAAATTCCAATGATCTTGCCAAAATGATGCAAATGTATTTACAAGGTGGTTATTATGGCGGAAAAAGATATTTTGAAGCAAAGACAATCGACAAATTCAACCATAGATATTATGAAAATATTGGTGTTAGAAGAGGGCTAGGTTTTGATAAACCAGACTTAGACCCAAAAATTAGTGCCGCAAGTAAATTTGCGTCGGCAAACAGTTTTGGTCACAGCGGATTTACAGGAACTTATACTTGGGTTGATCCGGATAATGGACTTTTATTTGTGTTTTTGTCGAACAGGGTTTTCCCTGTGATGCACAACAATAAACTGGGGGAGCACAATATTAGAACAAATATTCACAACTTAATTTATGAAGCGATTATTAAGCAGTAATTTTAAAAAAATCTAGTGAAATTATATATTTTTATATCGATTTTTTTAAAAATTTAACATATTTATTTTTGGCAATTAGAATTATTTTGTATATTTGTCTCGGTAAGTTTCATAGCTTACCATCTTTTTCATAGCAATTTTCCTCACTCTCCTTGAGTGAGGTTTTTTTTTGGCTAATTTTAAATGCGGTTATTAAAGCTTTTTTATTCGCTCAAGCAAAAAAGCAAGTGACATTTCTAGCGATTTTTAAAGATTTGTTGCAGTCCTATAGTTGCTGTTTTTGATGCTTCAAAACTTATTTTTTAATGAACCTATAATTCATAATCAACTTTTCTAAATTTTTACAAAATTTTAACATATTTATTTTTGGTAATTAGAATTATTTTGTATCTTTGTGTTGGTAGGTTTCATAGCTTACCATCTTTTTCATAGCAATTTTCCTCACTCTCCTTGAGTGAGGTTTCTTTTTTTATACAATTCCTATTCAATTTTTATAAGTATCTTTGCCCGCTCAAATAAACATAAACTATGCTTTTAGGAATTACGATTACAGAATGGGTTGGGTACGCGGCCTCTTTAGCGCTTATTATTTCATTTATGATGAAGAATATAAATACCCTCAGAATTATAAATTCTATTGGCGCAGTGCTTTTTGTGGTTTACGGAATAATGTTAGAAACTTCT
The DNA here is from genome assembly GCA_030694935.1 of Lutibacter sp. Taxonomy (GTDB): domain Bacteria; phylum Bacteroidota; class Bacteroidia; order Flavobacteriales; family Flavobacteriaceae; genus Lutibacter. The sequence goes on from JAUYUA010000034.1 coordinate 40,724, forward strand.
TATCCAATTATCATCACAAACGCATTTATTTTAATGGTCAATATTTATTATTTGACCTTTAAAAGAAAGGTGATTTCCTTAAAAGTATAAGAAGCTATTAGATTGAAATGGTTTTTAATGGGCACTTTTGTGCTGAACCACCTCAAACAATTCTCCGCCTTCACATTTGATGGTTTTGTAAGGAAATTTTAAAATAAGTGCATAATCGTGCGTTCCCATCAAGATGGTTTTTCCGCTGTCGTGAATGTCTTTCAAAACATTCAAAACATCAACTGAAGTAGCTGGATCTAGATTTCCTGTTGGCTCATCGGCTAAAATAAGATCCGGATCATTTAACAATGCTCTGGCGATGGCAACTCTTTGCTGCTCGCCACCCGATAATAAATAAGGCATTTTAAAACCTTTTGTTTCCATGCCAACTTTTAACAAAACTTCATTGATTTTCTCTTTCATTTTAACTTCATCTTTCCATCCGGTTGCTTTCAGCACAAACAACAAATTGTCTTGGACACTTCTGTCATTCAACAGCTTAAAATCTTGAAATACAATGCCAAGCTTGCGGCGCAGAAAAGGAATTTCATCTTCCTTTAAGGTTTTTAAATTAAACCCCACAATGCTTCCTTCACCTTCTTCCAAAGGCAAATCGCCATACAAAGTTTTCATTAAACTGCTTTTTCCGCTTCCGGTTTTTCCAATTAAATAAACAAATTCACCCATATTAATTTGCAAATTAACATCGGCTAAAACCAAGTTTTCTCTTTGATATATTTGTGCATTTTGTAAGGAAAGTATCACTTCTGACATAGTAGTCGCTGTTTTTGACAAAACTAAATATTTTAAAATAAAATACCATCATTTATTGAATTAATAATACAGCCATTTATAGAATATTTACCTGCAATCTATCAAACTGTTAAATTAAGGAATGCTTATTGCTGATAATTTGTTTACAAAAATAATTTTAGGGTAAGGCAATTTCGAAAAAAAAATGCGTTATTACATAATAGTTAAAAACTTCAATTTTTATTAATATGATTTATAAAAGGATTGTCCTTCCGTTCGTTGTGTTTCTTGCAACACTCACAATTTCAGCGCAACAAACGACCATATACACCAACTCACTGGCAAATTATAACCACGCCGTTGAACTTTACCAAAACAAAGCGTACTTGGCCGCTCAGGAAAAATTCATTGATATTAAATCGCAATTCGACAATGCTGATGAAATGAAAGCCAATTGCGATTATTATATTGCGAACAGCGCCATTAGGCTAGAACAGCCAAACGCTGATGAGTTGATGCAACAATTTGTTGATAAATACCCAACCAGCTCCAAAAATAACCGGGCTTCAATTGATGTGGCAGACTATTATTTCAATGTTGGAAAATATGGGTATGCCGCAAAATGGTATGCAAAAGTGAATCCAATCAGTTTAACGTCCAGAGAAGAAGAAAGGTATAATTTTAATTATGCCTATTCATTATTTACCGCTAAAAATTACGCAAAAGCAAAACCCTATTTTTTAAATTTGTTAAATTCTCCAACATATAGTGAGCAGGCAAAATATTATTATGGCTATATCGCTTACAATCAAGATGATTATGAAACCGCAAAAACCTATTTAGGTGAAGTGGTTGATAACACTTCCTTTAAAACTGATGTTTCCTATTATTTGGCCGACATGAATTTTAAACTAGGAAATTTCGAAAAAGCCATTGAAAACGGTTTGCCATTGCTGCCAAAGTCAAAGGGAATTGAACATTCGGAAATTTCAAAAATTGTGGGCGAAAGTTATTTCAATCTTCAAAAGTTTGATGAAGCAATCCCTCATTTAAACAATTATAAAGGACAAAAAGGCAAATGGAACAATACCGATTATTATTTATTGGGATATGCCTATTTCAAACAAAAGGACTATGAAAATGCCGTTAGCAATTTCAATAAAATAATTGGAGGAAACAACGCCGTTGCGCAAAATGCGTACTATCATTTGGCGGAATGTTACCTGAAACAAGACAAAAAACAAGAGGCTTTAAACGCCTTCAGAAATGCTTCCCAAATGCAGTTTGTTCCTGAAATTCAAAAAGATGCCTGGTTAAATTATGCCAAAATAAGTTACGAAATTGGAAATCCATATAAAAGTGTTCCCGATGTTTTAAAAGAATATGTTGAGTTGTATCCAAATTCAACATCAAGAAATGAAATCAACGAATTAATTATCAGCGCTTACATTACTTCAAAAGATTATAAAGGTGCTTTAGAGTATTTAAAAGACAAAAAAAGCGCCAAAGAACGCGCGCTGTTTCAAAAAGTGGCATTTTATAGAGGTACCGAACTTTTTGCCGAAGGAAATTACGATTTGGCAAAAGAAAGTTTTGAAAATTCACTTTCCGTGCCTTTAGATGCCAATGTTACCGCACGTGCAACCTATTGGAAAGGGGAATCAAATTATCTGTTAAATAATTTTAGAGAAGCTGCAACAGATTTTCAAAAATTCGCTTCAAGTTCAGAAGCCTCAAAAACGCCAGAATTTAATGAACTGTATTACAACTTAGGTTATGCCTATTTTAAACAAAAAGACTATGGCAATGCCATCGAAGCCTTCAAAAAATACAGCGCAAAAAATGTGGATGATGCCGTTAGAAAAAACGACACTTATTTAAGAATTGGCGATGGCTATTTTGTAACCAGCAGCTATAAAAACGCCATTGAATTTTATAGCAAAGCCATTGAAATGAAAGGGATTGATGCTGATTACGCACAATTTCAAAAAGCAATAAGCTACGGACTTACAGGCAACGAAAATGCCAAAATAAAGGAATTGAATGCCTTTTTAAATTCATCGACAAAATCTGGCTATAAAGACGATGCTTATTATGTTTTGGGAAATTCATACCTCGAAAAAAATCAAAATGATTTGGCCATCGAAAATTACGATAAGCTGATTTCTAACTATAAAAAAAGTCCGCTAGTTTCAAAAGCAATGCTTAAAAAAGGACTGATTTATTACAACAGCAACAAAAACGACCAAGCTTTAACTACCTATAAAGCGGTGGTGCAACAGTTCCCAAATTCGGCCGACGCCAAACAAGCGGTTAAAAATGCACGACAAATTTATGTTGATTTAGGCCGCGTGGATGAATATGCCTCTTGGGTAAAAACAGTGGGTTTTGTTAATGTAACCAATGCCGAATTGGACAATGACACTTATGAATCGGCCGAAAAACAATACCTGCAAAACAACCATAAAAAAGCAATTGAAAGCTTTAAAAAATACCTGGTAAGTTTCCCTAACGGTTTGCATGCCTTAAATGCCAATTTCTATTTGGCACAATCTTTATTTTCTGACAACAAACATTCCGAGGCAATTTCGAATTATAATTATGTTGTAAATCAGTCTAACAACGAGTTTACCGAAGACGCACTTTCCCGTTTGTCTTTAATTTATTTGCAAAACAACAATTGGGAAAAAGCAATTCCGTTATTGGAACGATTGGAAAGTGAAGCGAACTTGCCGCAGAATACCGTTTTTGCGCAATCGAACTTAATGAAAGGCTATTACGCCGCCAAAAATTACAGCAAGGCGGTGGATTATGCCGAATTGGTTTTGCGGAATAATAAATTGGAAGATCGCGTAAAATCGGATGCACATATCATTATTGCACGCTCTGCGATTAAAACAAACAACGAATCCAAAGCCAGAAATGCTTATGCAACTGTTGAAAAAATTGCTTCAGGCGAGTTAAAAGCTGAAGCTTTATATTATAGTGCTTACTTTGAAAACAAAGATGGAAACTATAAAGTTTCAAGCGAAATTGTCCAAAAAATTGCTGCGGAATATTCCGCTTTCAAATATTGGGGCGCAAAAGGATTGGTGCTGATGGCCGATAACAATTACAAATTAAAAGATGCCTACCAAGCCACTTATATTTTGGAAAGCGTGATAAAAAACTTTGCCCAGTTTAGTGATGTGGTTGAAGAAGCCACCGCAGCGCTTAATAAAATTAAAATGGAACAAGCCAAAACCAATGAATCAATAAATAATTGAAGAATTTGAAAATTTGAAAATTAATTAATTTCGGTTAATAAAATAAACAATTACACAATTTGGCACCCTGAGCGCGGTCACTGAGCGTAGTCGAAGTGGAGCCGAAGGGAAACAAATAAACAATTAAACAACATAAAAGCGATGCATCATAAACTCCTTATAACTTCATTTTTCATTTTAGTGACTAGCGTTTCCTTTTCTCAGATAACAAAGAAAAAGGACACCTTAAAAACTGAGGAAATCACTGTTGAAAAGCCTTATGCGCCAACTATTTCAGATGCGTTTAAGGTTAGGTCGAATCCCAATATCGAAAATGAAACAAAAAATCTGGCAAAAGAAAAAGTGAGTTACAGCATTTTTTCAGTTCCGGTGGCCTCCACTTTTTCGCCTTCAAAAGGAAAAGCGCAAAGTATTGCGAGAGGTCCGAAAGAACGTTTTTATGAAAATTATCTCTCCGCAGGATATGGAAATTTCAATACGCCATTTCTTGATGCTTTTATGCACTTTGGAGACAAAAAGAACAACGATTTCGGAATATTTTTAAACCACCTTTCTTCAGAAGGCGGCATCAAAGATTTACTGCTGAACGATCATTTTTCCGACTCAAAAATTGACGTTTATTACAAACAATTTGACCGCGATTACAACTTTCAAATTAATGCAGGTTCCCAGTTAAAAAAGCAAAATTATTACGGTTTGTCGGATGAAATCACTTATGGCGATGCTTTTATTGCAGCTATGGATGAAGAACAAATCTACAAAACTGTTTACGGAGGCGGCAAAGTGAGCTTTGAAGATTCCTTTTTTCGAGGTGCTTCTGCTGAAATCGTGAATTTTTCAGATGATTATAACAGCAATGAAATACGCTTGCTGGTAAAACCTACATTAGAATTTCCTATTTCGAAGGAAAAGATCAATGGAGAATTTTTGGTCGATCTTATTTCCGGCCGATTTAAACAAAGTTATACCGATGGAAACGATGTGAATTACAGTTTTTTAAATTTGGGTTTCAGTCCGAATTTAGAAATTGTCAGAGAAAGTTTTACGCTTAATTTAGGTGCAAAATTGTATTATGTGAACGATTTAGAGCATAAAAGTAACGACTATTTTGCCTATCCAAACGTGACAACCTCCTTTAAAATGATTGATGAAGTGTTGACCGTTTTTGCAGGCGTAACTGGTGATTTGGTGCAAAATTCCTATAAAAGTTTCGCTGAAGAAAATCCGTTTGTTTCTCCAACCTTAGATATTCAGCAAACCGACAAACAATACAGGGCTTATGTTGGCACAAAAGGAAAATTGGCGTCAAATATTGGCTATAATTTTAATGTAAGCCATACTTCTGAAAAAAATAAACCGTTTTTTATCCAAAATCAGACAAAAACTGACGGAACCATACCTGTTGAAAAAGCTTATGAAGCAGGAAATTCATTTGGCGTGGTTTACGACAACGTTAAAACTTTAGGGTTTTTTGGGGAAATAACCATTGATGCTTCCAAAGAATTTAATTTTAGCGGCGCTGTAAACTATGCAAATTATACGCTTGACTCCCAATTAGAGGCCTGGAATTTGCCAACAATGACAGCAACCATTTCAGCGGACTATCAAAATAAAGATTGGTTTGCGGGCGCAAAATTATTTTACAACGGCGAAACCGAAGATTTTGTGATTCCTCGTGGTTTTTCAGCCCAAAATGGTGTTATCGTTACAAATGAATCGTATATGGATTTAAACCTGAACGGCGGTTATAACTTTTCAGACAGGCTTACCGTATTTGCGAAAATCAACAATGCGCTTGGCGAAGAATACCACCGATTTTTAAATTATCAGGTGCAAACCTTACAAATTTTGGGCGGTTTAACCTATAAATTTGATTTGTAAAAAATAAAATGAGATTGTGAAATTGTTATTAAAATAGTTTCTGATATGAATTTATAAGGTAAAAATTTTGTGGGACTTACCGCATTTTCTCTTTGTGTCCTTGTGCCATAGTATTATTACACAAAGTTTCACAAAGAAACACTAAGTTACACAATGAAGAAATTTATTCATTTTAAATTCCACCATTAAAATAGCTACAGAACCAAAAAATTAAACTTTTTTATGTAGTTTAGGCACTTTAAAAAACTACATCGAATGAAACATTTTTTTATTGCAGTAATCCTACTTATTGCATTTTCCTCTTTTGACAGTCTTAAATCTGTAAAAAATAGTGAACCAACTGTAAACAAAGCCGATTCAATTGTTGTTAGACAACTGTTTAATTCGGCTTTAAGCAATGGAAAATCATACCAATGGCTTGATCATTTATCCAACAATATTGGCGGACGATTGTCGGGTTCTCCTCAAGCCCAACAAGCGGTTGAATGGGGCGAAAAATTAATGAAAGACTTAGGTTTCGACAAGGTTTGGCTACAGCCCGTAATGGTTCCGCATTGGGTGAGAGGCGAAAAGGAAGTTGCCTATTTTACCATTGGTAAAATTAAATATGATGTGGCAATTTGCGCTTTGGGCGGTTCTGTTCCAACTCCTAAAAAAGGCGTTTCGGGTGAAGTTGTAGAAGTAAATAGTTTGGCCGAAGCCGAAGCTTTAGGCGAAAAATTGAGAGGGAAAATCGTATTTTTTAACCGTCCTTTTGAAGATACCCATATTGAAACTTTTAAGTCGTACGGCGGTTGCGTTGACCAGCGTGGCGGCGGTGCAAAAGTAACCGGTAAATTTGGTGTATTAGGCGTTATTGTTCGCTCGATGACACACAGTATTGACAATTTTCCGCATACTGGCGCTATGGGTTACGGCGATATTCCGGATAATGAAAAAGTTCCTGCAGCGGCAATCAGCACCATAGCAGCAAATTTATTGAGTGAAAAATTAAAAGAAAATCCGAACTTGAAGTTTTACTTCAAACAAAGCTGCGAAACATTGCCAGACGCTCCTTCATTTAACGTAATTGGAGAAATGACCGGAAGCGAATTTCCTGATGCCTACATCACTGTTGGCGGACATTTAGATTCTTGGGATTTGGGTGATGGCGCCCACGATGATGGCGCAGGCATTGTGCAATCTATTGAAGTTTTAAGGCTTTTTCAATTAAACGGCATCAAACCAAAACATACCATTCGCGCCGTGTTGTTTATGAATGAAGAAAACGGCTTAAGAGGCGGCAGAAAATACGCTGAAGAAGCTAAAAATAACAATGAAATTCACGTAGCGGCATTAGAATCTGATTCTGGCGGATTTACCCCAAGAGGATTTTCTGTTGATGCAAACGGAGAAAATGTTGCTTTGGTAAAAAGCTGGAAATCATTGCTGGCGCCTTATGGTTTACACGATGTACAAGTTGGCTATGCCGGTGCAGATATCGGGCCGTTAAAATCTGAAACCATCACTTTAATGAGTTACAGACCCGATTCCCAGCGCTATTTTGATTATCACCATGCCGCAACAGACACTTTTGATAAAGTGAATAAACGCGAACTTGAGTTGGGAGCTGCATCTATGGCTTCCTTGATTTACTTATTAGATAACTATTTACAATAAAAAAATGAAAAAAGTCATTTTACTTCTCTTGTTAATTACAGGAATTTCGTGCACAAAGAAAGAAAAAGTGGACACCATTGTCATCAATGCCAATATTTATACGGTAAATGACAATTTCGACAAAGCCGAGGCTTTTGCCATAAAAGACGGTAAAATTGTTGCGGTGGGAACCACAAAAGAAATTCAGGACAAATATGCCGCAACTTATGTTAATGATGCAAAAGGAAAAACAATTGTTCCCGGATTTATTGATGCACACTGCCATTTTTACGGATTGGGGTTGCAACAACAAAAAGTCGATTTAACAGACACCAAAAGTTTTGATGAAGTGATAAAGCGAATTGTTGATTTTCAAAAAGAAAACAATGCAACGTACATCACTGGTCGCGGTTGGGACCAAAACGATTGGGAAGTAAAAGAATTTCCGACCAAAGAAAGATTGGATGAACTGTTTCCATCTACGCCAATTGCCATCACAAGAATTGACGGTCATGCGCTGTTGGCGAATCAAGCGGCCATAGATTTAGCGGGAATAACCGTAAAAACACCATTTTCAGGTGGAGAAATACTTCAGAAAAACGGAAAATTAACAGGTATATTTATTGATGCGCCTATGGAATTAATAGAAGCTAAAATTCCAAAACCTTCTCAAAAAGTAAATGTTGAAGCTTTAAAAGATGCGGAAAAAATTTGTTTTGATTTGGGATTAACCACGGTTGATGATGCCGGGCTCTCCATAGAAACCATTGAATTAATTGACAGTTTACAGCAAGCAGGCTCCTTAAAAATAAGAATCTATGCCATGGTTTCTGCAAGTGATGAAAACATCGCTTATTATTCAAAAAAAGGCATTTTTAAAACCGACCGATTAAATGTTCGTTCCTTTAAAGTTTATGCAGATGGCGCATTGGGCTCTCGTGGCGCAGCCATGAAAAAACCATACAGCGACCAACACAACCATTTTGGCGCTTTGGTGACTCCTTTGGATAAATTGAAAGAATTTGCCGAAAAAATTGCTGCGACCGATTTTCAAATGAATACCCACGCCATTGGCGACTCGGCAAATTACGTGATGCTAAAAACCTATAAAGAAGTTTTAAAAGGCAAAAAAGACAGCCGATGGAGAATTGAACACGCCCAAATTGTTGATGTAGCCGATTTTAATTATTTTGAAAATATTTTGCCATCGGTACAGCCAACACACGCAACTTCTGATATGTATTGGGCAACCGACAGAGTTGGCGAAGAAAGAATGAAAGGCGCTTATGCCTATAAAGTTTTATTGAACACTTATGGGAAAATTGCTTTAGGAACCGATTTCCCTGTGGAAAAAGTGAGTCCGTTATTGACTTTTTACGCAGCTGTTGCCCGCAAAGATTTAAACAATTTTCCTGAAAATGGCTTTCAGATGGAAAATGCTTTGACAAGAGAAGAAACCTTAAAAGGAATGACCATTTGGGCAGCTTATTCCAATTTTGAAGAAAAAGAAAAAGGAAGCATAGAAGTTGGGAAAATGGCCGATTTTATTGTGTTGAACAAAAACATTATGGAAATTGAAGCAGATAAAATTCCAGCCATAAATATTGATGAAACGTATGTTGGCGGCGTGAAAGTGAAATAGTTTTTTGTTGGAAAGACCGAAGACGGAAGTCGGGAGTCGGAAGTTCAAAAATTTCAAGTTTGATGTTTCAAATTTAATAAATTTAGAAATCGTAATTCCTATTGCGTTAGGGGTTGCAGTGCAAAACCTTTTTGCGCTTTTTCAGCACAAAAAGTTTGGAACGTAAGACCCGACCCGCAGGGGAACGCCAAATAAATAATCTAATTTAAACCGTTACACTATATTTTTTTGCTGATGCAATAAGTTTTTCAGACAATTTATACAGCCATTTTAACTGTTCTGAAACCAATAAAGTTTCTTTAAGCTTTGCGCCGGTTGCTTGGGAATGCTCCTCGCCCATCGCTATCTCCTGGTCGCGTTTTTGTGAAAGATTCTCAAAATATGCATCATATACCTTTTTAGCGTTTTCAACATTTGTTGAATTTACCGATTTTATATCGACGCTTTTTCCAAATATCTGTTTTGCCTGTTCAAGATTTGAACAAATATTCTCCACATAAATATTGAATTCTGACGGTACATCGGAGGTTTTGTTATTTTTAATAAAAGTTCCCAAAGCGGTTAGGGACGATAAAAAAGTATTGTTAAAAACAACAATTTCGTAAATGGTGGAAAGCTCCACTTGTTTGGATTTTGGATCCTGGCTCATCCGCTGAAATGCCGCATTTAAGTCGCCTATTGCCAAAAAAGCTGCTTTTCTCGACAATTTATAGGTGGTTGAAACTGCTCCTTTTTCGCGATAAAAAATGGCTACTTGCTTTAAAAAATGTTGGTTTGATGCAATCGCTTTGATAAAATCTTCCTGAATATTTTGAAATTGCCAAGTTGGCCATAAAACATAATTTGATGCAAATGCCAAAGATGCGCCAATTAAAGTATCTAAAATTCTAAACTGAATCACCGATAAGATATTGGGTTCAAAAATAGCATACACAAAAATAACGTTGATGGTTACAAAAACTGCCGCGTTTCTAAAATTTAATTGGACCAAAGAAAATGCCAAAGGCAAAGAAATTACTGCAATTATTGCATAAACAGTAGTGTTTTGCGTAATTAATATAACGATTGCAGCAATTGCCGCGCCAATTAAAGTGCCAACAACCCTATGAATGGACCTTGATTTTGTCAATCCAAAACTTGGCCGCATAATGATAATAATGGTCAGTAATATCCAATAGGGATTTTGCATAGAAAATGATTTTCCAATGGCAAAACCAACCAAAACCACAATCGCCAATCGCAAAGAATGCTTAAAGATGGGAGAATTAAAGCTGAAATTTCCGGTTAGCTTTTTAAAATCGTAATCCTGCGGCGTAATAAATCTATTGGCTTCCTTGACACTTAAAATTTCATCATTTTTTCGGTAATTATTCAGCACACGTTCTATGGCGATTACGTTTTGAACCTGCTTTTCCTGATAATTTTTTAGATTCAGCAACATTAAAGTTCCTTTTCTGGCTTTTGGCAATCCAACCAAAATTCGGTAATAATCAATATGCCTGTCTATATTTTTTAAAATTTCAGGAATTTTAGTGTTCTCCTTTAATTTTTCTTCTTTTCTGATCACTTTTGAAATATGCTCCAAATGATTTGCGATTTCAAAAACAAGCTGTTGAAACGCTTCAGTTTTCTCTTTGTGCTTTTTGAACACCGAATCAAACTTTTCATAATCAACCGGATTTGCGATGGCGAGTTCCAATATGTCAATCAATTCCGTAAAAATCAATTGTTGCCTTCTGGTTCTGTTTGAGGTAACGGAATTGCTTCTGCTTGCCAAAATGATTTCTCTCAGGGTTTCATGAAGTTCATTTATTTCAATTTGAAGCTCAAACAATTTGTGTTGAAGATCAGCTCTGTTATCTGAGTTGACCAAAAGTTCGCCTCTAATTCTTAAATATTCTACCGTTTTTTCAATGGTTTTTGAAAACAATTGATCGACCTGCATTTTAGGAAACAGCTGCAATTTTAAATAGGTAAGCGACAAATACCACAATCCGCCCAAAGCAATTAATGAACCATGCAGCAGCAAACTTACTTCTGAATAATCGTGAATAAAACTTAAAACAATGGCCAATAAACCAACAAAGGAAATTAATGAAGCCCTAAACCCGAAAACTGAAATATAAGAAACAAGAAATACAAAAACACCCAATAAAGGCAACAACAACCATAAAATATTGGCGACTGAACCAAAGAGCAATGTTAAGCCAAACGATAAAAAAGTGGCGATTAAGATCCCAAAAAATACGTGTTTGTTGCTTCCGGGCACATCGGTTGGCGAACAAAACAATACGCCTAGCGCAACGCTAAAACCAAAATGAATGTCATCAAAAAAATATTGACTCAAAAAAACAGGAATCAGCATGGCCAATGCCATAACAATTCCTTTCAAAAAATCTAAACTTTTAAAAAACCGTTTTATTGATGCAAACATAAAGTTGAATTCAACGGCAAATTTACATCGTATTTTTTCACTTCATTTACTTTTTGGATTTTTTATTGGTGGATTTAACTAATTTTGAAAGTGATTTTGAAAAAATATAATGAAAAACGAAAATGCTTCTCAACATTATTTGAAGAGCCATTTAAAAAACCTCTATCACAATAAAATTTTAAAAAATGTCGCTAAAAATGCACGAATTGTTGCGTTGTTTGGTTAGGCTCTTTTGTGTAACTTAAGTTTCCTGATTTAAAAATTTATACAACTAAATAATTAATTATATCTATATTTGAAGAGGAGTACAATAGGCTCAATCGGTAAAAAAAACACTTAGTTATAAAAGTTAAAATCACTTTAAGACTAACTGACAAGCCTCGGAAAATTGCATTTTAAATCCGCAACTTCCCTTACCCTAAACCACCGCTAGTGCTCAAGCCAAAAATAGGAGATTCCCGAAAATCCTTTAAAGAGTAGGGAAATTAAATATAGAATCAATGAAAATAAAGGTTTTAAACACAAAAATTAATTCAATGTTTGTTGTTGCAATTACACTTGCCACAGCAATGACACTAAGCTTTTCGTCTTGCAGGCAAACTGCGCAAGAAAAACAAGATGTAACCACAGTCCAAACAAAATCAGAACCCGTAATAAGTGAGCAAGAAGTTTTAGACGCCCAAAAAAAATGGGGAGAAGGAATCGTGAATATTGGTAAAATATATTTAGAAAAGGGCGACTATAAAACTGCGGCATCAAATCATATTGATGAATACTATGGGTATAATATGGGAATTGTATTGTTTAAACCTACATTGGTGTTTCAAAAACAATTTAGGATTGACAAAGAAGGGGCTTTATCTTATTTCATCAGCGAAAATCCCAGTTATGTTGAAGACCACGGTTTTGCCATTAAACCATGGAGCAATGTGAGATGGGAAAGTGCCGGAATTAAAATAATTGGAAATATGGCCGTTGCAATGGGAAATTATTACTTTACCCCAGCTAAAGGGGGCGAGGATGTAAAAGTTGAATATTCTTTTGCATATACTAAGGACGAAAATGGCAACCTACGAATCATATTGCATGACTCGCACTTGCCTTATGCACCAGCAGAAAAACATTAATATTTTTTCCATAATTAAAAAATAATTAAATAGTTGAAAAAACGTAAACAAAGTACGTGTGGCAAAAAGTGAATTATTTCACAAGTTTTTAAAAACGGTATTGACCTAAAAAATATTTTTTAGAAGCCTATTTATGCGCCCCATCGCAAAATGGTGCGTTTTTAGTTTGTTTACAAGTACAAAAGTATTTTGTTTCCGTTTTTTTAGCTATAAAAACAATGGAACTCATTCCTGAGCCTTTATGCGATCCGTTGCAAAATGGCTGACTTTCAGACAAGCCGCAAGTGCACCAGGCATATTTTTTTCCTTCTCCCAATTCAATTGCCATAGGATTGTCTCCGGCTAATTTAGGGTTTTCCATTTTTTAAATTTTTTTAGATTTTGTTAAATATCTCAATCTCTGATGCGACTCACAAATTTATGGATGTTGGCTGTGCCATTTTCATCCAAATATTTTACAAATGCCGATCCAATAATGGCTCCTTTTGCATATTTAGTGGCTTGTTTAAAGGTTTCAGCATTGGAAATTCCAAATCCAATAATCTGGGGCGATTTCAAATTCAAATCGGCAATGCGTTTAAAATAATCATCTTGTGATTTTCCAAAAGCATTTTGCGAACCGGTAACGCTTGCCGAGCTCACCATATAAATAAATCCTTCGGAAATTTTATCGATAAACTGAATACGTTCATCTGAAGTTTGCGGCGTAATCAGAAACACATTGATCAGGCCGTATTTTTCAAAAATGGATTTATAATGATCATTGTAAACATCAACCGGCAAATCGGGAATTATCAATCCGTCTATGCCAATTTCAGCACATTTATTACAGAAATTTTCAATCCCATACTGCATCATCGGATTAAAATAACCCATAATTATTAAAGGAATTTTTACCATTTTGCGAATATCTTTCAATTGATTGAACAACACTTCGGAAGTCATTCCGTTGTCCAAAGCTTGTGTTGAACTTACCTGAATGGTTGGTCCGTCGGCCAATGGATCGCTAAAAGGCAAACCGATTTCAATAAAATCTACGCCGCTTTTTTCCAAATTTTCAATAATGGAAACCGTGTCATTTATTTTTGGGAAACCTGCCGTAAAATAAATGGACAATAGTTTTTTGTTTTCCTGTAATTTTTGATTTATTCTGTTCATTTTTATTGTTTTTTTAGCTTTCTTATAATCGCTTTTTGCTTCTTTATCACAAATTAATTATAACATTCAACTTTGTGAGTCTTGGTGTTTTTCTTTATGCAACTTTGTGCGACAACAATTACACAAAGTTGCACAAAGAGTCACGGAGTTTCACAAAGAAGAACTTCAACCTCTTCAAAGGTTGCACTTAAATTATAGTTTAAAATATTTTACATAGGTATCCAAATCCTTATCGCCGCGACCCGATAAATTCAACACCACCACATCGCTTTCTTTAAACTTTTTCATGTTAAAAACCGCCAATGCGTGCGCACTTTCAATGGCCGGAATAATACCTTCCAATTCGCACAATTCCAATCCGGCTGTCATTGCTTCAGCATCGGTAATTGAGATAAATTCAGCGCGTTTTGATCTGTACAAATGCGCATGCAAAGGTCCGATTCCCGGATAATCCAATCCTGCGGAGATAGAATAAGGCTCCGTTATTTGTCCGTCCTCACTTTGCATCAACAATGTTTTGCTTCCGTGAATCACGCCTTCTTTTCCCAAAATGCTGGTTGCGGCGCTTTCACCGGAATGAATGCCCAAACCGGCTGCTTCAACGGCAATTAAATTTACCTTTTCTTCATCCAAATAATGATAAAATGCACCGGCAGCATTGCTTCCGCCGCCCACACAGGCAATCACATAATCCGGATTTTCGGTTTGTTCTTTTTCCAATAATTGTTTTTTAATTTCTTCTGAAATCACCGACTGAAACCGCGCTACCATATCGGGATACGGATGCGGCCCAACCACCGAACCAATAATATAATGTGTGTTTATCGGATTGTTGATCCAATCGCGAATTGCTTCATTTGTGGCATCTTTCAAGGTTCTGCTGCCGGACAAAGCCGGCACTACTTTGGCGCCCAGCATTTTCATCCGTGCCACATTTGGCGCCTGGCGCGCAATGTCAATTTCACCCATATAAACCACACATTCAATGCCCATCAACGCACAAACTGTAGCGGTTGCAACGCCGTGTTGCCCTGCGCCTGTTTCGGCAATTACCCTGGTTTTTCCCAACTTTTTTGCCACCAATATTTGTCCGATTGTGTTGTTTATTTTATGTGCGCCGGTATGGCACAAATCTTCGCGCTTTAAATAAATTTTTGTTTTATACTTTTCCGACAATCGTTTTGCGAAATAAAGCGGCGTTGGACGACCGACATATTCTTTCAACAGTTCCTGAAATTCTTTTTGGAAAGAAGGCTCTTGCATTATTTTCAAATAATTATCTTCCAATTCTTTCACATTCGGATACAGCATTTCCGGGATAAAAGCCCCGCCAAATTCCCCGTAATAACCTTTCTTATCCACAAAATAACTCATAATAGTCTATTTTTAAATTCTTTAATTTCTATGATGTTTTTCAATCCCGGTTCTATTTCAAAACCGCTGTTGATGTCGATTCCCAAAAACGCAGGATGTTTCATTTTCTTAATTTCTCCCGCGTCATTTTTAGTGATGCCGCCGCTCAATAAAAAAGGCGTTTTTCCTTTATAATTTTGAAGCAAATCCCAATTGAATTTGATCCCGTTTCCTCCATAATTTTTTCCTTTTGTGTCGAATAAAAAAAGAGAAACGTGTTTTTCAAAAGGTTTTATGGTTGAAAAATCAAAGTTTTCATCAACTGAAAAAGCTTTGATGATTTTTATGTTTTGCAAAGCCAACTTTTCGCAATAATCTGGTGTTTCATCACCGTGTAATTGCACAAAATCCAATTTGTATTGAATTGCTTTTTCAATTATTTCTTCAATATTTTCATTCACAAAAACGCCCACTTTTTTTACTGATGAAGGAATTTCTATTTGCGGAAAATCGGTAACAACACGTTTTGATTGAGCGTAAAATATAAATCCGATATAATCCGGTTTCAAAGTCATTAACCCTGAAATATTTTCACTGTTTCGCATTCCGCAAACTTTGATCTTCATTTTATCTGATTTGAGAAATAAATTCCAAACACGCCAATCCCGGATTTTCCGTTTTCATAAAAGTTTCGCCAATTAAAAATCCTTGAAATCCGTATTCTTTAAGTCCGGTAATGATTCTGGGGTCGCTAATGCCACTTTCCGAAACTTTGATGCAATTCTCCGGAATGTTTTTGATCAATGCAATAGAATGCTCCAAATCGACTTCAAAAGTTTTAAGATTCCGATTGTTGATCCCTATGATTTTATGGTTCAAGTCAATTTTATTCAATTCTTCCTGGTTATGAACTTCGTACAATACTTCCATGCCCAGATCTTCGGCCAGTTTGCCGTAATTCTTCAATTCGTCTTTGGTTAAACAGGCCGCAATCAGCAAAATGGCATCAGCGCCAATCGCTTTTGCCTCCACAATTTGAAATCCGTCCACAATAAAATCCTTCCTTAAAATCGGAATGGTTTCGTTTACGGCGCGTGCCTGAATTAAATCGACAATGTTTCCTCCAAAAAATTCCATTTCGGTTAAAATGGATTGTGCGGCAACATTGGCATCCAAATAACCTTGCGTCACTTCACCAATGGATACTTTGTCGTTGATAATTCCTTTTGAAGGCGATTTTCTTTTGAACTCGGCAATTATTCCTGTTGAATTTTTAGCGGTCAACGCTTTACTTAACGAGATTGGGGTTCGGTTAAAATTCGGACTTTTCACTAATTTTTCCAAAGAAACTTCTCGCATTAATTTGGCGACTTCCAGCTTTTTATGGGCTATTATTTTATCTAAAATGTTCATACTTTATTGAAAGATTTAAATATTGAAATATTAAAGGCTTACTAATTTATGCAAACTTTCATTGGCCTTTAATCCGAACAAAGAATCTTTGGCTTCATCAAATGCGGTTTCAAACGATTTATTTTTATCTATTATTTTTAAAGCGAAGGCGGCATTTGCCAAAACGGCGTTATTTTGCGCTTCTGTTCCTTCGCCATTTAAAATGGAACTAAAAATTTCGGCGGCTTCTTTTACTGTATTTCCGCCAAATATATCCGATTGGTTCAATCTTTTCAATCCCAATTCTTCGGGCGTTATCAGTTGCTCGTTTTCTTTGGTGAACAATTTGAATCCGCTGGTCAAAGCAATTTCGTCATAACCGTCCAAACTGTAAACGATGCCATAATTTGTGGCTGTTTTCTGCAATAAATAATTGTAAATTCTAGCCACTTCCAGGTTAAAAACACCCACCATCTGATTTTGTGGCCGACTCGGATTTACCAATGGACCCAACATATTGAAAAATGTTTTTACGCCCAATTCTTTTCTTACTGGCCCAACCGCTTTCATCGCCGGATGAAACAAAGGCGCGTGCAAAAAACAAATATTCGCACTTTCTATTTGGCGTTTTAAAACAGTTTCGTCATTGGTGAATTTATAGCCTAAAAATTCCAGCATATTTGAAGAACCACTTACGGAAGAAACACCGTAATTTCCGTGCTTCGCAACCTTATTTCCCGTGCCTGCAACAATAAATGAGGTTAATGTTGAAATGTTAAAAGTATTTTTTCCGTCGCCGCCGGTTCCGCATAAATCAATCGTGTTATAGTCCGATAAATCTACTTTCACAGCCAAATCCAACAACGCTTCCTGAAATCCGGAAAGTTCTTCCACAGAAATCGGCCGCATCATAAAAACGGTTAAAAAAGATGCCATTTGAGAAGCATTGTAGCTGTTGTTCGCAATTTGAACAAGCACTTCGCTGGCTTCTGCTTTTGTTAAATATTGCTGTTCAATTAATTTGCTTAATATCGTTTTCATATTGTATTCGCTTCTATAAAATTTCTTACAATTTGTTCTCCAATGGGCGTTAAAATAGATTCAGGATGGTATTGAACAGCGGTAATATTGTGTTTTTTATGCTGCAAAGACATCACAGATCCAAATTCATCGACCGCCGTTATTTCCAATTCTTCTGGAAAATCTTTTAAGGAAGCAATCCAGGAATGATACCGTGCCGCTTCAAATTCCGTTGGGATATTTTTATAAATTATTGCATTTGTACTTATAACTTTCATTGTGGTTGCAACGCCGTGAAAAACATTTTCCAAATTCTCCAGCGAACCTCCAAAAACTTCGGTGATGGCCTGCAAACCCAAACAAACCCCAAAAATGGGTTTTGTTGCGGCGTAGGTTTTAATCACTTCCTTTAAAATGCCGGCCTCGTCGGGAATTCCGGGACCGGGAGAAAGCATGATGATATCGTAAGCGCCAACTGCTTCAACCGTAATTTCATCATTTCTGAAAACTGCAGGATATTCGCCTGTTATACTTTCTACCAAATGCACCAAATTGTAGGTAAATGAATCGTAATTGTCTATGATTATTATTTTCATTTTGATTGTTTAATCGTGTAATTGTTTCCCTTCGACTTCGCTCAGGGTGACAATTTGTGTATTTATTTGTTTTTTGTTTTATATTTTTTCTGCTAAAATCAACGCTTTTTTTAATGCCGCCAATTTGTTGTTTACTTCCTGTAATTCGCCTTCTTCGGTTGAATTGATGACTATTCCTGCGCCTGCCTGATAAAACAACGTATTGTTTTTACTCACAAAAGAACGAATGGCAATGGCCAAATTCACCGTATTGTTTAAGCCTATAAATCCGACCGCGCCGCCGTAAAATCCGCGGGTCTGATTTTCATATTTGTCGATCAATTCCATCGCCTTAAACTTTGGCGCACCGCTTAACGTTCCTGCAGGAAACGTGTCGCCCACAATTTCCATCGCTTTTCCTATCGGTTTTCCCTGCACTGTTGAAACCAAATGAATGACGTGGCTAAAATATTGCACTTCTTTAAAAACTTCCACTTTTACGTTGCTCGCATGTTTGCTTAAATCGTTTCTGGCCAAATCGACCAACATCACGTGTTCGGCATTTTCTTTTTTGTCATTTGATAATTTTTCGCCCAGCAAAATATCCTGCGCCATAATTCCGGTGCGTTTAAAAGTTCCTGCAATGGGATTGATGATGGCTTTTTCTTCATCAACTTTAATTTGTGCTTCGGGAGAAGAACCCATCAACTTAAAGCTTCCATAATCGAAATAAAACAAATACGGTGACGGATTTATAGAGCGCAAAGCCCTGTAAACATTAAATTCATCGCCCGTAAATGACTGTTGAAACTGGCGCGACAACACCAATTGAAAAACATCGCCGCGTTTGCAATGTTCTTTTGCTTTTACCACGTAATTTTTAAAATCGTCATCCGTACAATTTGAAGATTCTTCGCCGGCGGTCTCAAAATGATACAATCCGTAAGTGCGTGCGTTGATCAAGGTTTCAATTTCGTGGATTCTCGATTCCTCACCTTCTTCCATGTTTTCAATTAAAATAAGCTCATTGTTAAAATGGTTGATGGCAATGATAAATTTGAAAAAACTAAACTGAAAATCGGGAATTTCAGAAGCTGCTTTTTTCGCTTTTAATTTAATGGTTTCAAAATACTGAATGGCATTGTATGAAATATAACCGTAAAATCCGTTGAAAGATTTTATGGAAGCATCACAATCCGCTTTTACAGTATCGGTATAGCTTTCGAAAATCGGATAAAAATCGCGATTTATTTCCTTCTTGTCAAGTTCCTTGTTTTTATAATGGTAGGTAAATAGATTGCTATCCGCCTTCAGCGTTACAATAGGTTCGGCGCAAATAAAGGTAAAACTTTCCTCTTTGCTGTGATAATCAGAACTTTCCAATAGCAAACTGTTGGCATATTTGTCCCTAATTTTCGAATACATTCCAACTGGAGTAATGGTATCGGCCAATTGCGTTTTCGAGATGGTTTTAAATTTTATTTGTTTCATCGTTTTCTTCAAATAAAAAAGGACTTACCGCGAGATAAGTCCTTTTGTTATATATTTTAAATATAAATATAGCAGTTTCGGCTCGCTTAGAGATTAAGAGAGTTCCACCACCAATTAGTATTTGTGTTTTTTAGCTTCATTATTTGGCAAATTTAGCATAGATTTTTAAATACGCAAATTAAATGTGAAATTTATTTTGCGTATTTTTGTTGAAAACCTTTCAATGAAAACAGTTAAAAAACAAATTCTAATTTCATTTTTGCTTATTTTCTCTGCAATAAATGCACAGGAAAAATTAACAGGAAACAAAGATGTTATCACTGAAAATCGAAATCTTTCCGCATTTACCAAGATTGAAGTGATAGATGATGTGACTGTTTTGTTGGTTTACAGTGATGAACAATCCGTTACCGTTGAAGCTGATTCAAATGTGATATATGCCATAACTACAGAAATTAACAACGGGGCGCTTATTGTAAAAACAAGCGCAAAAATAGTGCGCGCAAAGGAATTAACCGTTCACGTTAAGGTAAATAAAGACATCACCGAAATTTATGCCTATAACAAAGCCAGCGTAAAATCGAACAATTCCCTTAGAATAGACGCGCTTACCCTAAATGCTTTTGATGATTCGGATTTCAAATTAAAACTGAGCTCTAAAATTGTTCAAATAAACGCCAAAAAATCAAGTGAATTGGATGTGGAAATTCTATGTGATGACGCTTTAATTGTTGCTGAAGAATACAGCAATTTAAAAGGAATTATAGACACCAAAACCATGGTTATTCACACATTGGACAAGGCTGCCGTGAATTTAAGCGGAAATACGGCCAGCTTAGAGCTGGAAACTTTGCACAACAGCGCATTTAAAGGAAAAGATTTTAAAGCCACAACTGTTAAGGTTAATACGTCAAACAATTCCATCGCAAACGTAAATGCCACTGACACCATAGATTTAGCGATAAAAAATTCGGGCGAAGTTTATTTGTATTCTAATCCTAAAATCACGCTTACCGAATTTTTTGACAAGGCCGGACTTTTTAAAAGACAATAATTTAGCGATTTTATTATTTTTGATATACGATATTAAATATTAGAAGTTAAAAGTTATTATTTTTAACTTCGGTCTTCAGACTTCCGTCTTCGGACTTCAAGCTCTTTTTTCAAGTTCAATAATTTCCAAATTGGTAATAGTATCTTCATGAATTTCAAACCGAAGCATCGTTCTTACCGTATGAAATCCGTATTTTCCTGCCGCTCCCGGATTCATATGCAGCAAATTCAGTTTTTTGTCAAACATCACTTTTAAAATATGCGAGTGGCCGGTGATAAACAATTTTGGGGTGTTTGTGGCAATTTCTTCCTTTACTCTCGGATTGTAATTGTTCGGGTAACCGCCAATGTGCGTCATCCAAACCGTTACTTTTTCAATGATAAACTTGTTGTCCAACGGAAATTCGGCCCGCATCACACCATCGTCAATATTTCCGTATACTGCCCGTAAAGGTTTTAGCTTTTTCAAGGCATCAACCACCTCAAATGAGCCAATATCGCCCACGTGCCAAACCTCATCAGCCTTTTTTACAAACTTTAAAATTTGGTCATCAATATAGCCGTGGGTATCAGAAAGCAATAAAATTTTTTTCATTTATTGTGAAATTTGGAACTCACAAATATGGCGTATATTTGCAACTGCACAAAAATAGCATTTCAATTGAGATATTTTATCAAACTAGCATATAAAGGAACCAATTATCACGGATGGCAAGTGCAGCCCAACGCGATAACGGTGCAGGAATTGTTGAACAAAGCATTCTCAACCATATTCCGGTCAACTCTAGAAATTGTTGGCGCGGGAAGAACCGATACCGGTGTTCACGCCGAAGAATTTTTTGCGCATGTGGATATTGAAAATGAATTTAATCCGCAAGAAATTATTTATAAATTGAATGGATTATTGCCCGATGACATTGTGGTTTACGATATTTTTGAGACCACAGAAAATGCCCACGCGCGTTTTGATGCCTCCAGCAGAAGTTATGAATACCGAATATATTTAGGAAAAAATCCGTTTTTAACCGAAACCGCCTGGCAGTTAATCAATACAAAATTGTCGACTAAAAAAATGAACGAAGCGGCCGAAATTTTAAAAACCCACACCAATTTTAAGTGTTTTTCACGCTCAAATTCCGACGTAAGAACCTATAATTGCAATATAATGCAGGCCGGTTGGAAACAAAACGATCAATTGTTGGTGTTTCATATTACAGCCGATCGCTTTTTACGAAATATGGTGCGTGCCATTGTGGGCACTTTAATTGAAATAGGAAAAGGAAAAATGACATTGGATGAATTTATACAAGTTATTGAAAGTGAAAACAGGTGCAACGCCGGACCGTCAGCGCCAGCGCAAGGATTATTTTTAACGCAGGTAACTTATCCAAAAACAATCAGTAAAAATGAGTAAAAAAGTTACAGGCAACGCTTTTGACGCAAAAATATTTAACCGCTTATTGGGTTTTTCCAAAAAATACCGATGGGAATTTTTTATAGGCACTTTTTCGGCAATTTTACTGTCGCTGGCTACCGTTGCACGGCCAATATTATTGCAGGAAATTGTGAATATCTACTTCAAAAATAAGGATAAAGAAGGAATTTTATACTTCTCAATGTTGATGGTTGTTTTTTTAATAGCCGAAGTTTTATTGCAGTTTATTTTTATTTATAAAGTGAATTGGCTGGGGCAGCATATTATTAAAGACATCAGGGTGCAGTTGAACAAGCATATGCTGCAATTTAAAATGTCGTATTTCGACAATTCTTCCGTGGGAAAATTGGTGACGCGTTTGGTTTCAGATACTGAAACAATCGCGCAATTTTTCGGTCAGGGATTGTTTATGATCATCAGTGATTTGTTAAAAATGCTGGTGGTGGCCATTGTGATGCTTTGGATGAACTGGAGAATGGCATTGATCGCGTTTATTGTGCTTCCGGTTTTGATTTATGCCACAAAATTATTTCAAATTGCCATTAAATCTGCTTTTCAGGAAGTGCGGATTCAAGTGGCGAATTTAAATGGTTTTGTGCAAGAACGCGTTACGGGAATGAAAATAGTGCAATTGTTTAACCACGAAAAAGCGGAATACGATAAATTTGTCAAAATCAATGATTTGCACAAAAAAGCAAACATCAGAACAGTTTGGTATTATTCTATTTTCTTTCCAATTGCCGAAATTTTGGCTTCTATTTCTGTCGGATTGTTGGTTTGGTATGGCGGCTTGGATATTGTAAATAACGGAACAACGGAAATCGGACAAATAATCGCATTTATTATGATGGCTCAAATGTTATTTAGGCCGTTAAACCAGATTGCCGATAAATTTAACACGCTGCAATTGGGAATGGTTGCCGGAGACAGGGTTTTTGAAGTGTTGGACACCAAAGATCAAATTGCCCAAACCGGAGATTTGGAAGCTAAAAGTTTTAAAGGCGATATTGAATTTAAAGATGTTCGTTTCAGTTACAACAAAGGGGAAGAAGTTTTAAAAGGAATCTCATTCAAGGTAAATGCCGGAGAAACTGTGGCCATTGTTGGGGCAACTGGCGCCGGAAAATCTACCATCATCAATTTGGTCAATCGCTTTTATGAGATTGATCAGGGTGAAATTTGTATCGATGGCACAAGTATTTTGAAATACACATTGCCATCGTTAAGAAATCAGATTGCGGTGGTTTTGCAAGATGTTTTTCTGTTTTCTGATTCCATTTATAACAATATTGCATTAAGCGATGAATCAATTACTTTAGATCAGGTGATTGATGCCGCCAAAGAAATTGGCATTCACGAATTTATTATGAGTTTGCCAAACAATTATAGTTATAATGTGAAGGAACGCGGCGGTATGTTGTCTACCGGACAACGTCAGTTAATTGCTTTTTTGCGCGCCTATGTCAGTAAACCAAGCATTTTAATTTTAGATGAAGCAACCTCATCCATCGATTCTTATTCAGAAAAATTGATACAGGATGCCACAGATAAAATTACCCGACACCAAACCTCTATCATTATTGCGCATAGGTTAACAACCATTAAAAAAGCCGATAAAATTATTGTAATGGATAAAGGCCATATTGTGGAACAAGGTTCGCATTTGGAATTGCTGGAGAAAAACGGCTATTACAAAACGCTGTATGATATGCAATTTTCCAATGAAATGGTTTAGTTGTTGTTTAATTGTTGAGTCCACTCCGAAAAGTATTTTATAATTTAAGATTCTAATAATCAGATAATTAGTTGCATATTTAAATTATTTTATGTATCTTGGTAACACCAAATTAAGAACGCCAGATGTTTAAAAAAACTTCAAAAACGCCCCAGCTTAACCTCTTTACTTCGCCGAAATCTTTATTGTCAGGCAAATCACTTTCGTTGTATGAAGACAATGAAGCCTGGCATAACCAATTTTATCAACAAGTCACAGCGCGAATCGACGAAAATATTTTCCGGCCGCTATATTGTGAGAATAATGGGACGCCGAATGCTTCTGTTCGCATACTCATTACAATGATGATCCTTAAAGAGGCAGAAGGGTTGAGCGACCAAAAGCTTTTTGAGAATTGTCGTTTTAATATGCTCACCCGAAGTGCCATCGGATTACTTAATGCAGATGATTCCGTACCCACCGAATCCACCTATTATTTATTTCGAAAACGCATCGTGGATTTTGAAAAAGCAGGAAACGAAAATCTTTTTAATGTTGTTTTTGCGCAGATTACCAAGAATCAATCTATTGATTTTGAGGTTAGCGGAAAACGTATTCGTATGGACAGCAAATTGTTAGGCAGCAATATCGCTTGGCTTAGTCGATATGAGTTAATACACGAAACACTTCGTTTATTTTATAATCAGGTGAAACAACTTGGCAAACTAGATAAATCAACCAAAGAAAAATTGGACCGACTACTAAAATTGGAGGGCAATAAAGTTGTTTATACCTGTTCCAGCGAAGAAGTTAAAATTAGGTTTAAGGAACTGGGGGAATTGACATACAAAATATTGCCCTTATTTTCGCCCGCATCAGGCACATATTACCCAACGCTCCAAAGGGTATTCAATGAGCAATATAAGGTGGATGAAAATAAAGTGGCCATTGGTCGCGAAAAAGAGGAAATATCAACGCACTCGGTTCAGTCTCCACATGACACGGACTGTCATTATCGGAATAAAGACGGTAATAAGGTAAAAGGATATAGCATTAATGTAACGGAGAGTTGTGATGACAAAGGCCTGAATCTAATTGGTTCGGTTGATGTAAAAAAGGTAAGTGCCTCTGATGTTGATTTTTTACAGCTGGGAATTAAAAGAGCCCAAGAAGTATTCCCTGATAAAATAGAATACACTCACGCTGACGGAGCCTACCACAGTCCCGACAATCAGCAATTTTGCGAGACCAACGACATCAATCTATACCTTCATGCAATACAAGGTATGAAAGGCAGGTATCAATTCAATTTCCTGAAAAATGGAGATTTAGCCGTTTTAGATACAATTACCAACCAAATCATTGCTTCAAAAAAAGTTACCTGCAAAAACGGCAGCGTTAAATGGCGCATTAGAACTGGAGAAAATTATCGTTATTTTACCCAAAAAGAAATTGATACTTATTTGATTAGAAAAAAAATAGCAGAAACGCCGATCGAAATTTTACAAAAACGCAACAACGTTGAAGCCACCATTTTTCAGTTAGGGTATCATTATTCAAATGGCAAGAGCAGATATAGAGGAGAAATTAAGCACCAAATGTGGGCTAATATCCGTTGTTTATGGGTGAACTTCGTCCGAATATTAAAATATATAAAACAAGTATGGCAAAAATCTACATTTCTGTCAAAATATGCGCTTCAATCAGCTTGCGCTAAAATGAATTTTGCATTTAAATCGTTTTTATTGGCTATTTTGCCATATCATTTAAAAAATCAAAAAAATATCCAATGCTTAATCATTTAAAAAAATAATGTTCTCGGAGGGGACTCATTGTTTAAGCGTTTAATTGTTAATTAGTTATTTTAACATATAACATTGAGTCCACTCCGAAAAGTATTTTATAATTTAAGATTCTAATAATCAGATAATTAGTTGCATATTTAAATTATTTTATGTATCTTGGTAACACCAAATTAAGAACGCCAGATGTTTA
>JAUYUA010000045.1 GCA_030694935.1 Lutibacter sp.
TTTTATCCAAAAAAAACTAATTAAGTTATTGACAACCAATTGTTTATAACTTGAAAAGACGCATAAATATTTGTTCAACTTCGTGAACTTTTATTAACTATTTTTGCGTGTCAGACTTTTCGGAGTGGACTCAATATTAAATATCAGAAGTTAAAAATTCTAAAATCGTAAATCCGTCACCCTGAGCGGTGGTTGCTGAGCGAAGTCGAAGTAAGCCGAAGGGCGTAATTCATTTTGCGTATTCTATAATAAAAACCAAGTTAAAAATTATAGAAAAAAATTCAATCATAATTTGTATTTAACCGCAAGGGACGCAAGGAAAAAAACGCAAAGTGCGCCATTTTTTTTTGGTTAACGTTTGATTACGCCATTTTTAAAATCGTAGGTCAAAAATCGTAAATAAATTTGCGTTAGGGGTTGCAGTGAAAACCTTTTTGCGCTTTTTTAGCGAAAAAAGTTTGGAACGAAAAACCCGACCCGCCAGCCAGGCGGGGAACGCCCAAAATATCAGTCTGATTTTATGAATTTATTTGTGACGTAATCTATTGTAAATTGGAATTAACAAAAAGGAAAGTCCGCCAAAAATAATCACCATTAAAGTTTGTGCGGTCCACATAATCCAGCCGAAAGCGCGTGCGGGATTGTCTTCAATATGGTACAAAATAAGCGCGCTTGCCACAAAAACGGGATAGGTTCCCAAGCCGCCATTGGTGAGTGCCATACTAAAACCGCCCACTACAAAAGCCACAATAATGGCCGCAAAAGGGAGGTTTGTGGTTTCGGGCAGGGCAAAAGTTACCGAGTAAAACATAAGCAAATACATTAGCCAAATAAAAATGGTGTGAAAAATAAACGGCCATTTTTTTCTCATGGTAATGATGCTTTTTATGCCGTCAATCAATCCTTTTATGAAGGTAAATATTTTTACGATAAATGGATGCGTTGATTTTTTAAGGAAATAATAGGTTGCAATTCCTAAAAGCGGGAACACCACCAAAATCGCTATTTTTAGATAAATGCTGCTTTCTTCATCTTCTTTAAACAGGTAGCTGCCCATTAATTCGGTTTGTAAAAAAAAGGCGACTCCTGTTATTGAAAACAGCATGATGACATCGGCAACGCGCTCTGCAACGATGGTTCCTATGGCTTTTTCAAAAGGAATATTTTCATACTTTTTTATGGTTGCCGCACGTGCAATTTCTCCTGATCGCGGAATGAATAAATTAAGTAAATAGGCTATTAAAACTGCCATAACGCTGTTTGCAAACCGTGGTTTGTAGCCTAAAGGCTCCAATAAAAATTGCCAGCGATAGGCGCGTGACAAATGACTTAAAATTCCAAAAAATATGGACAACGCCACCCACCAATAATTGGCTGTTTGAAAGGATGTTTTAATGGATTGAATGTCTGCCGGCGATAATTTTGATATGGAATACCAAATTAAAAAAACTCCCAAGGCTATTGGGAGTGTGATATAACTAATTTTTTTTAATCTGTTGGTCAATTTATGTTAACGTATTGTCGTTTTCGTTGGGGAAAATTAACGTTGGTTTAAATAATTTCGCTTTTTCAAAATCCATGATGCCGTAGGAAATAATGATAATGATATCGCCTTTGGCAACCCTTCTTGCTGCTGGGCCGTTTAAGGTAATTTCTCCGCTTTTTCTTGGGCCCGGAATTACGTAAGTTTCAAGGCGTTCGCCATTGTTAATGTTAACAATGTGAACTTTTTCGCCTTGTATAATATTTGAGGCGTCCATTAAATCTTCATCAATAGTAATGCTGCCAATATAATTTAAATCGGCGCCGGTAACTTTTACCCTGTGAATTTTTGATTTTACAACTTGTATTTGCATAGTGCAAAATTAATGATTTTGAATTGATCTGTCAATATTTATAAACCAATATTATCTATCAGCCTTATTTTTCCTGCAAAAACGGCGATAAAAGCGCGATATTTCTTTGTTGGATTTTTGGTTTCAACAGGCAAAAGCGTTTCTTCATCGGCAATTTCAACATATTCTAAGGTGAATAAAGGGTGATTTTTAAATTCATTTTCAACCCATTTCAACACTTCAGAAGCATTTTTTGTGCCAAATTTAATCTTGGCTTTTTTTAATGTTTCATAAATAAAAGGCGCTGCTTCGCGTTGTGCTTCTGTAAGTCTGGCATTTCGCGAACTCATTGCCAACCCGTCTTTTTCTCTGTGAATTGGGCAGGAAATAATTTGAAAGGGCAGGTTCTTTTTTTCCACCATTTTGCGAATAATCTGGATTTGCTGATAGTCTTTTTCCCCAAAATAGGCTTTATGGGGTTTCACAATCTCAAACAATCGTTCAACAATAGTGCCCACGCCGTTAAAATGGCCAGCCCTAAATTTTCCTTCCATTTGAAATTCCAATCCGTCAAAATCAAAGGATTTTGACTGAATATTATCCGCATAAATTTCTTCGGGAGTTGGAGTAAAAACAATGTCGCAATTAAAAGATTTTAAAAGTGAAAGGTCTTTTTCAATCGTTTTTGGATAATTTATCAAATCATCGGCATTATCAAACTGAGTTGGGTTCACAAATATGCTCACAACCACAATATCATTCTCTTTTTTTGCCATTTCCACAAGTGATAAATGTCCTTCGTGAAGAGCGCCCATTGTTGGCACAAAGCCAATAGTAGCGCCGTTTTTAAGCGATTTTATTTCTTGTTTAAGCGATTTTATTTCGGTAATAACCAACATAACGTATTTGTTAATTAACGTTAAAAGCGTGCAAACTTACATTTTTCAAGCTAAATTCTACATTAATTTTCGTAATTTTGCATATATTTTAAAAATAAGAGTTGATTTTATGAAAGATAAGAGAGTATTGATTGTTTCTTCAGAAGTTGTTCCCTATTTACCTGAAAATGAATTGTCAACAACCTCGTTTGAAACAGCAAAAATGATTCATGGCAACGGTGGGCAAACAAGAATTTTTATGCCGCGTTTCGGACTGATCAATGAAAGAAGACATCAACTCCACGAAGTGATTCGTTTGTCGGGTATGAATCTGGTAATCAATGATATGGACATGCCTTTAATTATCAAGGTTGCTTCAATTCCAAAGGAAAGAATGCAGGTTTATTTCATTGATAATGATGAATATTTTAAAAGAAAAGCGTTGTTTTCTGATGAAGACAATAATTTATTTGAGGACAATGACGAACGCGCCATATTTTTTGCAAAAGGGGTGGTTGAAACCGTAAAAAAATTAAATTGGTCGCCCGATATTATTCACGTTAATGGATGGATGGCTTCACTTTTGCCATTATACATTAAAGAATATTATAAAAACGACCCATTATTTTCAAACAGCAAAATAGTGACTTCCTTATATAATAACGGTTTTGAAGGTACGTTAAATGACAAGTTTTTTGACAAGATCAAGTTTGATAATATCAACGAGTCTAAATTTAATTCAATCTCCAACCCAACTTACACCAATATTTTGATTAATGCCATTGAAAATTCAGATGCGGTTATTAAAGCAAGCGAGCAACTTCCAAGTGATTTGCTCGATTATTTAAAAACCTGCGATAAACCTGTATTGGATTATTTTCCAATCAGTGAATTTGACAGTGCCTACACCAATTTTTACTTAACTAAAGTTTTATTATAAAAAATCCAACATTTATATATGGCAATTAAAGTTGTAAATGCTTTAAAATACTTAGGGCTATTCTCAATCGTTTTTTTTACTATCATTTCGTGCGAAAAGGAAATTGAAAGTATTGGCGTTAACCTGGTTAACAATAATAATTTTAGCACAGACAAACAAATAACAGAAGTTACAGCGGCTAATAAAAACATCGCCAAAGTGCCTGCCAGTGGGGTTTCACAATATTTATTGGGTGTTTATTCCGATAACGAATTTGGGACATTAAAAGGATCCATTGTGTCGCAATTAAACCTTCCTGTTATAGGCGATGCTTATGATTATGGCACAAATTACGGGATAGATTCCGTTTTAATGATTATTCCATACCAAGCTACCAAATCGGCTGAAAAATATACTGACGGAAAACCTAAATTTTCTATTGATTCCGTATTTGGCGATGCTAACATTGAATTTAAATTGGGCATTTACGAACTGAAAACATACTTAAACACTTTAGATCCTGTTGATCCTTCAAAACCTGCCATTTATTATTCTGACAAGGAATTTCAAAAAGGGGATACGCCTTTTTATTCTGGAAACTTCAAAGTCAATGCAAATGATACGGTTGCTTACGTAAAAAGATATATGCCCAACGGAATTACATCTTATGATATTGACACCATTAAACAGACAGATTTAAGCCCGAGCATTAAAATTCCTTTAAATGAAAATTTAATTAAGCAAATTTTTGTGGACAATGCCGCCGGAGCAGAGTTTCAGTCGCTTGATAATTTTCAGCGTTATTTTAGAGGTTTTTACATTGAAGCAGAAGCCTTGACATCCAATAATTCTCATTTGGTTTCATTGGATATGGCAAATGCAAAAACGATTATTTATTATTCAAAAGATGAAGACGAAGGCGCAACGGTTGATTTAAACGGAAATAAAATTAACGGCGAATTGGGTGTTAGAACCAAGCACAATTTTGAATTTGCGTTTGGCACCATAAAATCAAATGTGTTAAAAAGAGACGATACAGCTCCGCACCAAAGCGGCGAAGACAGGTTATATGTCCAAGGCGCTGCTGGTTCAATTGCAACTATAGATTTGTTTAAAAATGAAGATATAAACGATTTGCAAAAAAATAATTGGCTGATCAATGATGCAAGCTTAATTTTTTACGTTGATCAAAATGCGGCAAGCAACATCGCTCCTGAGCAATTATTTATTTACAATTATGAAGATAATGAGCAGATTACGGATGTAATGACCGAAGGATTGTTTGCTGTTGGAGGCTTATTGGAAAAAGATGCCGACGGAAAACCTTACCGTTATGTGTTTAAAATTACGGATTACATATCCAATTTGTTAAGTGTAAATGCACCAACAGACTTAGAGAAAAAAACAATAGGTATAAAAGTTTATAACCCCTCTGACACTCCTTTAGCTATTGATGATGTAAAAATCAGAGAATATAGCTGGACACCAAAAGGCGTTGTGTTGTATGGACAAGACCCTAGTTTTGGCGATAAAAGAGTAAAACTTGAAATATCTTATACGAAAATAAATAATTAATAAAAATTGTATGTGTGGAATTGCTGGATATTTAGGATTTAGGAAAGCTTACCCAATAGTAATTAACGGGTTACAGCGATTGGAATATAGAGGTTATGACAGTGCAGGAGTTGTATTGGTCGACGGCAATGAAATGAGCCTTTATAAAACAAAAGGAAAAGTTTCTGATTTAAAAAAAATCATGAAACAAAACAATGTTGAAGGAAATTTGGCTTTGGGCCACACGCGTTGGGCCACTCACGGCGTGCCGAACGATGAAAACTCTCACCCGCATCTTTCAAATTCAGGAAATTTAGTCATCGTCCATAATGGAATTATAGAAAACTATGACACCATAAAAAAAGAACTGATCACTAGAGGTTATACTTTTAAAAGCGACACAGATACCGAGGTTTTAATCAATTTAATAGAGGAAGTTAAAATAAAAAATAACTGCAAATTGGGGTATGCGGTTCAAATGGCGCTGACCAGCGTAGTTGGAGCTTATGCCATTGCTGTTTTTGATATTTCAAAACCCAATGAAATTATTGTTGCAAAATTAGGAAGTCCGATTGCCATTGGAATTGGAGAAAATAATTCAGAATTTTTTGTTGCTTCAGATGCATCGCCTTTTATAGAGTATACCCGAAATGCCATCTATTTAGAAGATGAAGAAATGGCAATCATTAAATTGGGAGAAGAAATCAGGATCCGAAAAATTCAAGACAATGCAGAGGTTGTGCCCGAGATCCAGCAATTAAAACTTAATCTGGAGCAAATTGAAAAAGGTGGGTATGATCATTTTATGCTCAAGGAAATACACGAACAGCCACAATCTATTGTTGATGCTTACAGAGGCCGACTTTTAGCTTCTACAGGTATGATAAAAATGGGAAGTGTTGACAATAACATTTCAAGATTTCTGAATGCAAACCGTATTGTAATTGTGGCTTGCGGAACTTCATGGCATGCAGGTTTGGTTGCCGAATATTTGTTTGAAGATTTGGCGCGTATTCCTGTTGAAGTTGAATATGCCTCAGAATTTAGATACCGGAATCCAATCATCAATAAAGATGATATTGTCATCGCAATTTCACAATCAGGTGAAACTGCTGATACGTTAGCTGCAGTGAAATTGGCAAAATCAAAAGGCGCTTTTGTTTTTGGCGTTTGTAATGTTGTTGGTTCTTCCATCGCAAGAGAAACGGATACCGGTGCTTACACGCATGCCGGGCCAGAAATTGGCGTGGCTTCAACAAAAGCTTTTACCACACAAATCACTGTGCTTGCTTTAATTGCACTAAAACTGGGTAATTTAAAAGGAGAGCTTTCTAATTCCATGTATAACCATTATATCCAGGAAATGAGCTTAATTCCGGCCAAAGTGGAAGAGGTTTTAAAAATGGATAAAGAAATTGAAAAAATTGCCGCAATTTATAAAGATGCGCCAAATTGTTTGTATTTAGGACGTGGATTTAATTTCCCTGTGGCGCTGGAAGGCGCTTTAAAATTAAAGGAAATTTCTTACATCCATGCAGAAGGTTATCCTGCTGCTGAAATGAAACACGGACCAATCGCGCTTATTGATGAACATATGCCGGTGATTGTTATTGCAACCAAAAAGGGTCATTATGACAAAGTGGTGAGTAACATTCAAGAAATAAAAGCGCGTAACGGCAAAATTATTGCAATTGTTACCAAAGGCGATACCATAGTGAGAGAAATTGCAGACCATGTGATTGAAATTCCTGAAACTGAAGAAGCTTTTACACCGCTTTTATCTACAATACCATTGCAATTGTTATCTTATTATATCGCTGTAATGCGAGGTTGTAATGTGGATCAGCCAAGAAATTTGGCGAAGTCTGTAACTGTGGAGTAGTCAGGGAAAAATTCAAATAAATTGATTTTTTAAATCACTTATTGCATAAAACAATATTAGGGTTCGCATGCGGAACCCTTTTTTATTTTCAAGAAACACTGAAATTTTTAATAGACAATCTATTTATATTCTATTTAAATTAAAGCAGGATTTTTCGAACATAAATTTTAATAATTATTCGGTTAAAGAGTCATGCACCATAGAGTGATTTCCATCATTCCATACAGTTAATATATCGGTTGCAATCTGGGCGCCACTGCCAGCCGCAATGGCAAACTGACTTCTCCATCCCGCCAAAACACCTGCAACGTATATTCCTTCAGCAACCAAATGGTTGTTATTTTTTAGCATCACACGTTCTTTTTGCGGAGGTAAACTGTGGTGCGGAATCACATATTGCATCAATCCTTCAATGCTAAAAAGATTTGACGGACCAACAGCCACAACGATTGTGCGAGTTTTATAATTATTTTTATTGGTAAAAACCTTAAAATTTGGGAATTCACCTTCAATTTTAGTCACCTTTTCATTGTCGATTTGTACAACGTGAGGATATAATTCAGAAAGTTGTTTTAATCCATCTTTCAACACATCACTTCCTTTGGTTCCTTTTTTAAATCCCAATACATTGTTGAGAATGGCCTCGTTTAAGGCCGAACTTTTTTGGTGCGTGACAATCCCAATTTTTTTGTTTTCGGCAAATGGCTTGTGAACAGCCGAGCCTAAAATGAGTGCGCACGACAGTCCTGCTGCGCTTCCGCCTATGATTAAAACCTCTAATGCGTCCATATTTAAGAATTTAATTTTGAAATAATCCCTGTATGTTTGAAGTGAACAGTTTTACGGCAATCGCCAAAAGCACCACGCCAAACACTTTTCTGATAATATTGATCCCGTTTTTACCTATGACTTTTTCAATTTTTACCGAAGTTTTAAGCACAATATATAAAAATATGGTGTTTATGACAATGGCAATTACAATGTTTATGGTAGAAAACTCAGCCCTTAAAGACAATAAGGTTGTTAAACTTCCAGGGCCGGCCAACAACGGAAACGCCAATGGAAAAATAGACACTGTTTTGGCGTTTGTTTCTTCTTCTTTGTAAAGTGAAATTCCCAAAATCATTTCCAACGCTAAAAAAAACAGGATAAATGAACCCGCAACGGCAAAAGAATTCACATCAATGCCAATTAAATTTAAGATGCTTTTCCCCAAAAACAAAAAAGCAATCATAATAACAGCGGCAACTATTGAGGCTTTTCCTGAGTGAAGGTGGCCAAATTTTACGCGTAAATCAATAATGATTGGAATACTGCCAATAATGTCAATCACCGCAAACAACACCATTGTGGCGGTAACTATTTCCTTAAAATTTATTTCCATCATCTGCTTTTTATAAAAGATTGGCAAAAGTATCCAATCAAAAATTGATTTATAACAAAAGTAATGTAAAAAAATAGTTATTTTTGCCGAATGTTTCAATTAGGAAAAACCATAGTTTCAGAAGAGATTATAGAGAAAGATTTCGTCTGTAATTTATCGGCCTGCAAAGGCAAATGTTGTATTGACGGAGAAGCCGGTGCGCCGCTAGATGAAGATGAATTGTTGATACTTATGGATATTTATCCGAAAGTGAAGCCTTTTTTAAGGCAAGAAGGAATTGAAGCCATTGAAGACCAGGGTCTTTTTACGATGGATGAAGGTGAATATGAAACCACTTTAATTGACGGCAAGGATTGCGCCTATTCTATATTTGATGCAAATAATACCGTTAAATGCGGCATCGAAGAAGCATACAATCAAGGCGCCATTGATTGGAAAAAACCAATTTCCTGTCATTTATACCCAATCCGAATTACAGAATACAGCGAATTTTCAGCAGTAAATTACCACAAATGGCCAATTTGTGACGATGCCTGTACATTAGGCGCAGCTTTACAAGTGCCTGTTTACAAATTTGTGAAAGAAGCATTAATCAGAAAATTTGGCGAAGATTGGTATATGGAATTGGAAAAAATTGCCAAAAACCATGTAAAGCAATAAACTTTTTAAGTGTCTAAAAAACCTTAGTTAAAAGAGTACATTTTTCAGGTGCCCTTTTTTAATTTTGGCATTTTCGTTTAAACTCACTGAAACCAACTTGTGAGCAATTTTAAAATTTGCAAAGTCTTTAAAATCAGTAATTAACATTATTGTTTTTTTTATGAAATAACACAAGAATGTTAAAAACTCACTAATAAATGTGAATAAGTAAGCCTTTTTGGTGTCTATTTTTTTTCAATATTTGTTTTACTCGTTTTTTACCGAAAAACAGCAACTAACTACTAACTAAAAAATCACGATTCATGTCATTTATTGAACCTATTCTTCAGCCTAATAAAAATCGTTTTGTCATTTTTCCAATTCAACATCAGGATATTTGGGAATGGTATAAAAAACAGGAAGCGAGTATTTGGACTGCGGAAGAAATTGATTTACACCAAGATGTTATTGACTGGGAAACAAAATTAAATGACGACGAGCGTTATTTTATCAAACATATTTTGGCTTTTTTCGCTGCTTCTGACGGCATTGTAAACGAAAATTTGGCTGAAAATTTTGTGAGCGAAGTACAATATTCCGAAGCAAAATTCTTTTATGGTTTTCAAATAATGATGGAAAATATCCATTCCGAAGTGTATTCATTGTTGATAGACACCTATGTTAAAAATGAAGCAGAAAAAGACCAGTTGTTCAACGCCATTGATGTTTTTCCTGCGATTAAAGAAAAAGCAGACTGGGCACTAAAATGGATTGAAAGTCCGAGTTTTGCCGAGCGATTAATTGCATTTGCGGCTGTTGAAGGCATCTTTTTCTCAGGAAGTTTTTGTTCTATTTTTTGGTTGAAAAAAAGAGGCTTAATGCCCGGATTGACTTTTTCAAACGAATTGATTTCCCGCGATGAAGGAATGCATTGCGATTTCGCCATTCACCTGCACAACAATCATATCGTAA
Organism: Lutibacter sp.; assembly: GCA_030694935.1. Classification (GTDB taxonomy): domain Bacteria; phylum Bacteroidota; class Bacteroidia; order Flavobacteriales; family Flavobacteriaceae; genus Lutibacter. Next base: position 10,064 of record JAUYUA010000045.1, read on the forward strand.
ACAAGGTTTCCAAAGAACGCATCACAGAAATTTTAACCAATGCGCTGGATATTGAACGCAAATTTATTACAGAATCATTGCCGGCCAGCTTAATTGGGATGAACGCAAAATTAATGTCGCAATATTTAGAGTTTGTGACCGACCGATTGCTCACCGAGTTTAATTGCGATAAAGTGTACAATTCCACAAATCCGTTCGATTTTATGGAAATGATTTCTTTGGAAGGCAAAACCAATTTCTTTGAAAAACGCGTTTCAGAATATCAAAAAGCCGGCGTAAAAAGCGGCACAGGAACCGGGAGTATCAGTTTTGATGCGGAATTTTAAGGATTTATGAGTTACGATTTTAGATTTACGATTGTAAAATAAATTATTAAAATCAAATCAAACTCCCTTTCCTTGGGAAAGGGTTGGGGATAGGAATTAAGGCGGAATTTTTAAAATCCAAAAATTCGTAAATCTAAAATCGTAAATCAAAAATATTTCAGTAGCTTACTAACTAACTAAATATAACCAAATAATGTTTGTACTAAAAAGAGACGGCAAAAAAGAGCCTGTGATGTTTGATAAAATCACCGCCAGGGTTCGAAATATGTGTTATGGATTGAGTAGTCATGTAGATCCTGTTAAAGTTGCCATGCGCGTCATTGAAGGATTGTATGATGGCGTTTCAACTTCCGAATTAGACAATTTAGCCGCTGAAACTGCAGCAACCATGACGGTGCAACATCCCGATTACGCAAAACTTGCAGCGCGCATCGCCGTTTCAAACTTACATAAAAACACCAAAAAAGTTTTTTCTGAAGTGATGGCCGATTTGTACAATTACGTCAACCCGCGTACCGGAAAAAAGGCGCCATTGTTATCAGATGAAACCTATAAAGTAATTATGGCCAATGCCGAAAAAATTGATTCCACAATTATCTACAACAGGGATTTTGGGTACGATTATTTTGGGTTCAAAACCCTGGAACGTTCCTATTTGTTAAAATTGAATGGCGAAATAGCCGAACGCCCGCAACATATGTTAATGCGTGTTGCCATTGGAATTCATCAGGAAGATATTGATGAAGCCATTGAAACGTACGAATTGATGTCGAAAAAATTCTTTACGCACGCCACCCCAACGCTTTTCAATGCAGGAACGCCAAAACCTCAAATGTCTTCGTGTTTTTTGTTGCAAATTAAAGACGACAGCATAGACGGCATTTATGATACCATAAAACAAACTGCGCAAATTTCGCAGTCTGCCGGCGGCATTGGCTTGTCAATTCACAATGTGCGTGCCACGGGTTCTTATATTCGCGGTACAAACGGCACCTCTAACGGCATTGTCCCAATGTTAAAAGTATTTAATGATACGGCCCGTTATGTGGATCAGGGCGGCGGAAAACGAAAAGGATCTTTTGCCATTTATATGGAACCTTGGCACGCCGATGTTTTTGATTTTCTGGATTTGCGCAAAAATACCGGTGCCGAAGAAAATCGTGCACGTGATTTGTTTTACGCGATGTGGATTCCCGATTTATTTATGAAACGCGTGGAAGAAAATGGCGACTGGACATTAATGTGTCCAAATGAATGTCCACATTTATTTGACACTTACGGAGAGGAATTTGAGAAATTATATACCGGTTACGAAAAAGTGGGAAAAGGCCGAAAAACCATCAAAGCACGCTTGCTTTGGGAGAAAATACTGGAAGCCCAAATAGAAACCGGGAATCCGTATATGCTTTATAAAGATGCCGCCAACCGAAAATCAAATCAAAAGAATTTAGGAACCATCCGTTCTTCAAATTTGTGTACCGAAATTATGGAATATACCGCAAAAGACGAGGTTGCGGTTTGTAATTTGGCGTCTATTGCGCTTCCTATGTTTGTTGATGAAGATGAAAATGGAACCAAATTTTTCAACCATCAAAAACTGCATAAAATCACCAAAAAAATCACCCGAAATTTGGATACGGTAATCGATCGAAATTATTATCCGGTGAAAGAAGCCGAAAATTCGAATTTCCGTCACAGGCCCATCGGACTTGGCGTTCAAGGTTTGGCTGATGCTTTTATTATGCTGCGTTTGCCTTTTACCAGTGATGAAGCAAAAAAACTAAATGAAGAAATTTTTGAAACCATTTATTTTGCGGCAGTAACTTCTTCTATGGAAATTGCGAAAGCAAAAGAACCATACTCTTCATTCAAAGGATCACCCATGTCATTAGGTGAATTTCAGTTTAATATGTGGGGTGTTTCGGAAGATGAGTTAAGCGGAAGATGGGATTGGAAAGCGTTGCGTAAAAAAGTGATTAAAAACGGCGTTAGAAACTCTTTGTTGGTGGCGCCGATGCCAACCGCCTCAACTTCGCAAATATTGGGAAACAACGAAGCTTTTGAACCATACACTTCAAATATTTATACCCGCAGGGTTTTAAGCGGGGAATTTATTGTGGTGAACAAACATTTATTGGAAGATTTGGTTGATTTGGGCTTGTGGGACAATGAAATGAAAGAAGCCATTATGCGCGCCAACGGTTCGGTTCAGCATATTGACAATATTCCGCAAGAATTGAAAGATTTGTACAAAACCGTTTGGGAAATGAGCATGAAAGATATTATTGATATGTCGCGTCAGCGCGGCTATTTTATTGACCAATCGCAATCGTTAAACTTATTTATGCAAGACGCCAATTATGCGAAATTAACTTCGATGCATTTTTATGCTTGGAAATCGGGATTAAAAACGGGGATGTATTATTTGCGTACCAAAAGTGCCGTGAATGCCACTCAATTTACGGTTTCAAACGTAAAAAAGGAAGAGGAAAAACCGCTTACGCCTGAAGAATTAAGACAAATGATTCTGCAATCAAAAGAAAATCCGGATGATTGTGAAATGTGTGGATCATAGTTTTAAAAAGTTACCTTTTTTGAAGAATCCCCTGCTTTTATGTAGAAAGTTGGGGTTTCTTATTTTTCAAAAGACATTTTAAAATCCACAATTTTAGCAACCACACTTTTTTAGGGTAAGTGAAATTCGCATAAAATTGAAATTCAAGGATAAATACTTTTTAAAGGAGTGATAATTGTTAGGGTTAAATAAAATTTAAAATGTAATTTTGCCAAACTTTAACATCAAAATAATGGGAGATTTTTACATTTTAATGCTTATCTCACTAGTCGTATTGGCAATTGTTGATTTGGTAGTGGGTGTTAGTAACGATGCCGTAAACTTTTTAAATTCGGCGATTGGCTCTAAAGCAATTTCAATGCGAACAATTATGATTGTGGCAAGTTTGGGCGTATTTGCTGGGGCCATATTTTCTAGCGGAATGATGGAAGTTGCCAGAAAAGGCATTTTTATTCCCAGTGAATTTTACTTTGATGAAATTATGATTATTTTCATGGCGGTAATGATTACGGATGTTTTACTGCTGGACTTATTTAACTCCCTCGGATTGCCAACATCTACCACCGTTTCATTGGTATTTGAATTATTGGGTGCGGCCGTGGTTATGGCTTTAATAAAAATATATGCCTCCGATTCTGAAACTATTTTGAATCTTGGAAAATATATCAACTCAGATTCTGCATTGAGAATTATCTCCGGAATATTAATGTCGGTAGTCATCGCCTTTTCCGTAGGCTCATTTGTTCAATATTTTTCACGGTTGCTATTTTCATTTCATTATGAGAAAAAAATGAAATATATTGGCACTGCTTTTGGAAGTGCCGCATTAACCGCCATTACTTATTTTATTTTTATCAATGGTTTGCATGGCACTCCTTTTGCCAGTCAAATTTCTAAATTGTTAGAAGGAAATGCGTTTTATATTATAGCGGGCAGTTTTATTTTTTGGTTGATTTTTTCTATCATATTTTCTTATATATTTAAAAAAAATAATCTTGTTTTAGTTATTATCATAGGTACATTTGGACTTGCCTTGGCTTTTGCCGGCAACGATTTGGTGAACTTTATTGGAGTGCCAATGGCAGCATGGCATTCTTATGAAGCCTGGTCTGCATCGGGAGTTGACGCCAGTTCATTTTCTATGGAAGTTTTAGCAGAAAAAGTTCCTACCGAAACAGGCTTATTGTTTATTGCAGGGGCAATTATGGTGCTTACTTTATGGTTTTCCAAAAAAGCAAAAACTGTAACAGAAACCGAAATTGGATTGGCAAGACAAGGTGATGGCCACGAAAAATTCCAGGCTAATTTTTTATCTCGATTTATCGTAAGAGGATCATTAAGTGTTGGCAACGCAATTAACTATTTTCTGCCTTTAAGAATGCAGGAAAAAATTGATGGCCAGTTTTTAAAACCGGTCATTAATTTGCCAAAAGACAAATCATTTGAGTTGCCGGCTTTTGATATGATCAGGGCTTCCGTAAATTTGATGGTGTCCGGGATATTAATATCAATCGCAACTTCCTATAAATTGCCATTGTCTACCACTTACGTAACATTTATGGTTGCCATGGGTACTTCCTTGGCCGACAGGGCTTGGGATAGAGAGAGCGCCGTGTTTAGGGTTGCAGGTGTTATGAATGTTATTTTCGGTTGGTTTTCAACAGCGTTAATTGCGTTTGTTTCTGCTGGCGTTTTTGTATATTTTATTAATTTGGGAGGAACTCCGGTAATTGCAATTTTGTTGTTGCTGGTTGGTTTTTTATTGGTGAGAAGCACCATAAATCACACAAAAAGAGTAAAAGAGGAAAAGAAGAAAAGCTATATTGACCGTGCTGAGTTAATCACCATTAATGAAGTGATAAACGAAAGTTCTGACCATATTTCTGAAGTGATAAGACGCGTAAATAAATTATATACCAATGTGGTCAATGATTTAGGTTTACACGATTTAAAAAAACTTTCTAAAACTGAAAAGCATGTTAAAAAGCTGAATAAAGAAGTAAATGTACTTAAAGAGGATGTGTTTTATTTTATCAGATCACTTCATGAAACTTCTGTTGAAGCAAGCAGATTTTACATATTGGTATTGGGATACTTACAGGATATCACGCAATCAATCGAGTATATTTCAACAACAAGCTACAAACATGTCAGCAATAACCACAAAAATTTAAAGAAATCCCAAATAGGCGATTTAACGATTGTTAGTGAAAAATTGATTGTTTTATTCGATAAAATTGAGGCCGATTTCAATAAAAAGGATTTCAATAATTTGGCAGCGATAATTGCCGAAAAACAAGCCTTGTTTGATCATCTTTCTGGCTCTATCGACAAGCAAATTTCAAGAATCAGAACAGAGGAATCAAGTCCGAAAAACACAACATTATATTTTGGAATTTTATTGGAAACCAAAGATTTAATTTCAGCTTTAATGAATTTACTGGAGTTGTATCAAGAGTTTTATGTACTTGGGAAAGACAGTAAAAAATCGAAATAAGTTTATAAAGATTCATAAAAAAAGGGCGAAGGCTTTTAAATAAATAAAAAAACCTGTTCAATCAACTGAACAGGTTTTTTCATAAAACACATATTTTTCATTATTTATAATGAAATTAATTGCTTCTAAAATTTACTTTTTCTTTTTATGTTTTAAAATTTCTGCATCGATAAAATAGATAATGCTTTCAGAAATGTTTTTCAGCAAATCGCCAACTTTTTCAAATTTTTTCATCACCACCAGCGCCATTAAATATTGCCTAATTAATTCAGGGTTTTTAACGGCGTCTTCAGCAACAATATCAAAAGCTTTTGCATTTATTTCATTGATAATTTTATCTTTTTTAAATACTTTTCGGGCCACTTTTAAGTTTTCATCTGTAAAAGCAGTTATCACATCCTTAATCATGCTTTCAAGGGTTTCAAACATAAGGTTAAACTGCATTCTTTCAACAAGATCGGGCACCAGTTTTTGGTTTAAATCAATGGTGTGGTTTGCGATATCAAATGCCTGGTCTCCTATGCGCTCTAAATTATAATTAATTTTAAGCAATGCCAATGCAAATCTCAAATCGGTTGCCACGGGGCTATACAATGCAATAAAATGATCGGTGTCCTTTTCTATTCTTATGTCGAGCGAATTGACCCTTTTTTCCTTTAAAATAACCTCTTCGGCCAAATCAGTGTCAAAAGACGTAAACGCTTCATAGGCAAGTTGCACCTGTTTATGAACCAAGTTTAACATTTCTTCCCCACTTTTACTTAAAACAGCTCTTTGTTCTTCAATATTTATCATAACTTATTTATTTTTTAACCGAACCTTCCTGTGATATAATTTTCTGTCCTCTTTTTTTCCGGATTTGTGAATATTTTTTTTGTTTTATCAAACTCAATCAATTCGCCCATATAAAAAAATGCGGTATAATCGCTTATTCTCGCGGCCTGTTGCATATTATGGGTAACAATAATAATGGTATAATCCTTTTTTAATTGATGGATTAATTCTTCAATTTTAGCGGTGGAAATTGGATCGAGCGCAGAGGTTGGCTCATCCATTAAAATAATGGAAGGTTCAACCGCCAAGGTTCTTGCAATGCACAAACGTTGTTGTTGTCCGCCCGACAAAGTTAATGCCGATTTGTTTAAATTGTCTTTAGCCTCATTCCATAAATCGGCTTGAATCAACGCCTTTTCCACACGGTCTGCAATCAATTTTTTGTCTTTGATGCCTTGAATTTTCAATCCGTAAGCAACATTTTCAAAAATGGATTTTGGAAAAGGATTTGGTTTTTGAAAAACCATGCCAACATCTTTTCTTAATTGCTCCAGCTGTATTTTGTTTTTGTAAATATTATTATCGTCAATTTTTATTTTGCCTTCCATTTTAAAATCTTCAATATAATCGTTCATTCTGTTGAACAAACGCAAGAAAGTAGATTTACCGCAACCCGATGGGCCAATGAAAGCAGTGATGGTTTTTGGTTTGATGTTCATGGAAACATCTTTAATGGCCTGAAAATCGCCATAAAAAACATTTACATCTTTGGTTTGTAATTTGTATTTTTCAGCAATTGGGGTTTCAATTTTAGGATCTTCAGTTTTTTCTGTCATAATTTCACTCATTGTATTACTGTAGTTTTTTTTGCCATTTGTTTCTAAAATAAACAGCGATTCCATTCATGATAAAGGTAATTAATAATAAGATAATAATGGCAGCTGCAGCATTGTCAATAAACCCTTGTTGAGGTCTTGATATCCAGTTAAAAATTTGGATTGGCAAAACCGAAAATTGGTCTAGCGGACCTCGTGGCGCAAAAGGCACATAGGCCAAAGCACCCACAACAATTAAGGGAGCGGCTTCACCAACAGCTCTTGAAAGCGCCAAAATAACGCCGGTTAAAATACCGCCGCTTGAAGCCGGCAATACCTGATTCCATATTGTTTGCCATTTTGAGGCGCCCAATGCATAAGATGCGTCTCGAATTGAATTTGGAACCGCTTTTATGGCTTCTCTTGTCGCAACTACAATAATGGGCAGAATTAAAAGGGACAAAGTTAAAGCGCCCGCCAAAACACTTGCGCCTAAATTCATGATTCTCACAAAAACTTCCAATCCCAGCAATCCGTAAATAATGGACGGAACGCCCGCTAAATTAGAAATATTAATTTCCAGCATTGCTGAAAGCCTGTTTTTTTTGGCATATTCTTCTAAATAAACACCAGCGGCAACACTTATGGGAAATGAAATTATTGCCGTTAGAACTAAAACCCACACACTCCCCATCAACGGTGTCCATATTCCCGATTTTTCTGCTTTTCGCGATGGCAAATCGGTAATAAAAGCCCAATCTATTCTGCTTAATCCATCAACTAAGATTCCGCCTATAAAAATAACCAGCATTACCAAGCCGATTAAGGTACAAGCAATTCCCCAAAATTTGAACAACTGATCTTTCAGTCTGTTTTTCTGAATGCTAGTCATATTTTTCTCGGTATTTTTTTCTGATTCGGAAACTCACGGTATTCAGTAAAAAGGTAAATACAAACAAGGTAATTCCAGCCGCAAAAATAGTTCTGTACTCCAAGGAGCCATGTTGCACATCGCCCAAACTTACCTGAACAATGTAAGCGGTAATGGTTTCAACAGGAACCGTTGGGTCTAATGTTAGTCTTGGTTGTTGGCCTGCGGCAATTGCCACAATCATTGTTTCTCCAATGGCTCTTGAAATGGCTAAAATAATGGAAACAATAATACCGGAAGATGCTGCCGGCACCACCACTTTAAAAGCGGTTTGAAGTCGGGTTGCGCCCATACCGTAAGAAGCTTCCCTCAATGATTTTGGAACAGCAAATAAAGCATCTTCACTTAAGGAAGACACAAAAGGAATAATCATAATTCCCATCACAATACCGGCAGAAAGCGAGTTAAATCCCGATAAACTTGGCATAAATTGCTGTAAATAGGGCGTAACCACCACCAATGCAAAAAACCCGTAAACTACCGATGGCACTGCTGCCAACAGTTCCAATAATGGTTTAATTGTTTTTCTAAAACTTCTTGGGGCGTATTCACTTAAATAAATACTGATGGACAAGCCTATGGGCATCGCAACAGAAATTGCGATAAAGGTGGTAAGCAGTGTTCCTGAAAGCAAAGGAAGAATTCCGTAATGTTTTTCAGTAAATAAAGGTGTCCATTGGGTATCGGTGAAAAAATCGAAAATAGAGACCTCTTTAAAGAATAGAAAAGCTTCAATGGCAAGCACTAAAATAATGCCAATAGTCACTGCAATAGTGACTAACGCACTTGATAAAAGTGATTTTTCAATGATTAATTCTTTGATTTTACGCATCAAATTTTATTTAAAACAAAATCAGATGAAAGATACATCTGATTTTGTTATGTTAAGATTTTGCTTATTTGTTTTTTTCAACAAAAGCCTTAAAATTTTCTTTTTGTTTTGCGTAAAGTGCTACAGGCAATTTAATGTAACCTACATCTTCAGATAATTCTGCGGCATTGTCAAGATAAAAATTAACAAATTCAATAACCTCAGGATGTTTGATGGAAGAGCTGTTTACGTAGATTAATAAAGGTCTGGATAAAGGACTGTAGGTTCCGTTGCTAACTGTTTCCAATGATGGCAACACCACTTCTGTTCCGTTATGTACGCCAATTAATTTTAATTTGTCTTTGCTTTCTTCAAAGTAAGCCAATCCAAAGAAACCTAAACCATATTTATCTCCTGCAATTCCCTGAACCAATACATGGTCATCTTCACTTGCGGTATAATCACCTCTGCTTGAACCGCTTTTTCCGTTAATTGCTTCGGTAAAATAATCAAAAGTTCCTGATGCTGTACCCGGTCCAAATAAGTGAATTTCTTCATTTGGCCATTCCGGACGAATTTGGTTCCACTTCATGATTTTTCCTTGGGCTGCAGGTTCCCAAATTTTCTTCAATTCTTCAACGGTAAAGCTATCAACCCAAGTATTGCCTGGGTTTACCACAACTGCCAATCCATCATAAGCAACTTCCAATCCTAAATACGTAATGTTGTTTTCTGCACAAGCTTCAATTTCTTTGTCTTTTATCGGACGAGAAGCGTTTGAAATGTTTGTTTCTCCTCTTGAGAATTTTTGAAAACCGCCACCAGTTCCTGAAACCCCGATGGTTACTTTTACATTTGGCTGAACTGCCCTAAATTCTTCTGCCACAGCTTCTGTTATTGGGAAAACAGTGCTTGAGCCATCAATGCTGATGTTGCCAGTTAATTTTGCGGCATCTGTGCCACCATCTTTTTGTTCTTTTTTGTTTCCGCAAGCTCCAAACACCAAAGCTAAGGATAAGATAATTACTAATTTTTTCATTTTTGTCTGTTTTAATTTGTTTTGCAAAATAACGGGTTATTTGTTAAGTTTAAGTTAACTAAAAATTATTTGATTACTATTGTTTTCTTTAGATTAAGTGATTTACAATTTAAATTCAGCATTTAAAAACACCAGTGATTTCGCGTCTAAAGTTGAATTATCAAAACTAAAGTTTTGGTAGTTTAAAGAAAATTTTAATCCTTTAACGGGCGCATATTGAATTCCTGTGATTATTTGATTTCCGTCATTGGAAATAATACCGGGTAAAGTATTTGAACTAAGTTGGTCGAATCGGCCAAAAACCTCAAATTTTTTGTTAATTACATAGGTTGCGTAAAATGACAAACCATCCAAGTCATGGTCAACAGCCGGACTCGAATATTTTTTGCCGTTATTTAATTTGTTGTATTCCGCGCCCAATCTCCAATCGGTTGCTTTATAACCCGCAAACAAAGCCAAAGCAGTAATTGCTTTAGAATCTGTGGTTGGCTGGCTATCCATATAAATTTTTGTTGTCAATCCTTTTATAGGTTCAAACACCAAACTTCCTCCAACTTTCTGATTTCCGTCTTCATCCTGTAATTTTTTATAGCCTTCACCATTTGACAACACAAAATTCGCTTTTAAAGTTTTTGATAATGTAAATTCTGCGTTTACACCCAAATCGGCACTTGGCCCATAACTGTGTTCATCTTGAAACGATTTAAAAACATAGCGATAATTCCAAAAATCTTCCTGGTCATTAAATTGTTTCATGCCAATTAATCCCATACTCAATTTCACGCCTTCAGCCACTTTCCAATCCAATTGTGCAGTTTTTAATAATATGGAATATTCGCTAAAACCAGCATCGGTTCCTGCGTCAAAAATAATTTTGGCTGAAATGTTTTTGCTGAAATCATAGGCATATCCAAAATAAGACCTGTTTAACTCAAAAGCGCTTTTTTTGGTGGCATTTTGGGAAAAATCATAATGGTAATTCCAAAAAACCTTAAACTGAACATCTCCGCTTGGTTTAAAATCTTCTTCTGCAGTTTGGGCAAATGAAGAAAATGTGATAAGTAGCGCACTTAAAAATAAGATTTGTCTTTTCATTCTAATTTGTTTCGATTTGAATTATCAAATAAACGAAAACGCTAATTTCCAATATAAAATTAAATTATTATTTCCTGATAACAATCAATAATGTCTTATTAGAAATTTTTAAATGAAGAATGCAAAAAAGCTTTTATTGCTTTGTTTTGTTTCATCCTTTATTAGTTTTTGTCACTGCAAATAACCAACGCGTTTGTTAAGTTAATGTTAAGCGGATGTTACCGTTTTAATAAAGTTTAATTGAGGTCGCTATTTAATTTCATATCTTTAAAGCCACATAAAACATAGAAAAAATGGAAATTTTCAAGGGCCAAAACCTCATAGAGTTTGCTGAACGCTTCAAAACTGACCAAGATTGTAGAGAATATCTCTCAAAAATCAAGTGGTCGGAGCAATATGTTTGCAGAAAATGTAACCATACAAAGAGTCAAATACGTAAAGATTTTGCGAGAACATGCAATATTTGTAGCGATACCGAATCTGCTATGGCAAATACTTTATTCCATAAAGTGAAATTTGGATTAAAAAAAGCATTTTTCATATGCTTTGAAATGGCTACGACCACAAAAAGCCTTTCTGCATCTCAAACCGCAGTTCGCTTTGGAGTTCAAGAAAAGACAGCAAGAATGTTTATGCAAAAAGTTCGTGAAGCCATGAAATCAAGTGAAGATTTTCCTATGAAAGGCATAGTAAATGTTGATGAGTATGTTGTTGGTGGCTACGAAGAAGGTAAGCCTGGCAGAAGTTACAACAGTTCAAAGAAAAAAGCGGTATGTGCTGTGGAACTTACAGATAAAGGAAAAGTGAAACGTTTTTACACCTTTCAAATCCCAGATTATTCCGCTAAATCATTGCGAAAAATGTTTGATAAGCACATTGATAAAAAGGCAAAAATCACTACTGATAAGTGGAAAGGTTACAATCCTATTGCTAAGGATTATGATTTAACACAAATATTAAGTGATAAAGGGGCGAACTTTAAAGCCTTGCATGTAATGATTCATCAAGTTAAATCTTGGATAAGAACCACTTATTGTTGGGTAAGCGAAAACAATATTAATAGGTATTTTGATGAATTTTGCTACCGAATTAATCGTTCTCAAAGCAAAGACCTAATATTTAACAATTTAATCAAAAGAATGGTAAAGGCAGATAATATTACACATAGAGAAATAATATGTAGGTAGATACCGACCTCAAAAGTTTAATTTGAATTTTAGCTATTAGAAGTTAAATATTAAAAGTTTAGGACGATTGAAAATTGAATTTGCTTAAAGGAGATTATAAGACAGATTCTAAAATCACCTATAAAGCATTGCTTTGTATCTCTTTTTTGCCTCAGTGTAAATGGTAAAATAATTATTGCAATGAGATTCACAGAGAGAAATTTGGTTAAATATATTTCAGCATCAGATTGCTTTAACTTAGAGTATTTTGCCTAATAAATTTATCCATAAAAAAAGGCTGCCCGAATAGACAGCCTCAAACATTTCACAAATTAGTTGACAAAAACTAATGGATATTATGAAAAGATGTATCTAAAACGTGTTTAAATACCTTGCAAATTTCAATTAATAAATCCTGTTTCGTGTAACCAAATCATTATCTAATTATTAAATATTTCTCAAAAATAAGTGCCTAAAGTTTGGAGTGCCTAAAATGCCTATCTTTCTAAGGCAGGTTAATTTACTCCAAGTTTCATTGGTAAAATATGAAAGTATATTTGTTTTTTTCTTTTATATTAAGCACTGCCATAGTATAACATTTCAACTTTTTAATGATTTTAATAAAGTTTACTGGATAAAAAAGAGTCTGTCTAAAAATCGGTTTAACCGCAATGCTCGCAAAGAAGGCGCAAAATTCGCAAAGTGTTAGTTCTTTTAATTCCAGTACTTTGCGCTGCTTGCGGTTAAAAAAAGCTGTCTTTTCAGACAGCCTTTAAAGAATTAAAATATGTTGAAAGTACCTACTTAGGCAAGTTTATTTTTAAGCACAATTCTTTCAATTGTTCATCGTCAATAATGGAAGGCGCATCAATCATCACATCGCGGCCGCTGTTATTTTTAGGGAACGCAATAAAATCGCGGATGGTTTCCTGTCCACCCAAAATAGCCGTCAACCGGTCCAATCCAAAAGCAATTCCTCCGTGTGGCGGTGCGCCATATTCAAAGGCATTCATTAAAAACCCGAACTGGTCTTTTGCTTTTTCTGGCGTAAATCCTAAATGATTAAACATCAAGGCTTGGGTTTGTTTGTCGTGAATACGAATTGATCCGCCGCCAATTTCGTTTCCGTTTAATACCAAATCATAAGCATTGGCGCGCACTTTTCCCGGATCAGTATCTAACATCGCCATATCTTCAGGTTTTGGCGAGGTAAAAGGATGGTGCATCGCGTGAAAACGTTTAGTTTCTTCATCCCATTCCAACAAAGGAAAATCAACCACCCACAAAGGCGCAAATTCTTTTGGGTTGCGCAAACCCAGTTGATTTGCCATTTCCATACGTAAAACGCTCAATTGCCCGCGTACTTTATCGGCAAGGCCCGACAAAACGCAAATTAAGTCACCTGCTTTTGCGCCGGTTATTTCTGCCCATTTTTTCAAATCGGCTTCCTTATAAAATTTATCGACCGACGATTTTAAAGTGCCGTCTTCGTTGCAACGCACATAAACCATGCCCGATGCCCCAACTTGCGGACGCTTCAAAAATTCAATAAATGCGTCAATTTCTTTTCTGGTAAATTTATTTCCGCCGGGAACTGCGATACCCACAACCAATTCTGCCGAATTAAAAACGCTAAAATCTTTGTGTTGTGCCACGGCAGTCAATTCTCCGAATTCCATTCCAAACCTAATATCCGGTTTGTCGTTTCCATATTTGCGCATCGCATCATCATAAGTCATTCTTGGAAATTTGGTAACTTCCACTCCATTCACTTCTTTCAACAAATGTTTGGTCAATCCTTCAAAAGCATTTAAAATATCTTCCTGTTCCACAAACGCCATTTCACAGTCAATTTGCGTAAATTCGGGCTGTCTGTCAGCACGTAAATCTTCATCCCTAAAACATTTCACAATCTGAAAATACTTATCCAATCCGCCCACCATCAGCAATTGCTTAAAAGTTTGAGGCGATTGTGGCAAGGCGTAAAACTGGCCAGCGTTCATGCGGCTTGGCACCACAAAATCACGGGCGCCTTCGGGCGTAGATTTAATTAAATAAGGCGTTTCCACCTCAATAAATCCTTCCCCGGATAAATATTTTCTGGTTTCCATCGCCACTTTACTTCGGAAAATCAAGTTATTTTTTACCGGATTTCTTCTAATATCCAAGTAACGATATTTCATTCGCAACTCGTCGCCGCCGTCGGTTTCGTCTTCAATGGTAAAAGGCGGCACCAAAGATTTGTTCAAAATAGTCAGTTCTTTCACCAAAATTTCAATATCTCCGGTAGGCATATTTGCGTTTTTTGAAACACGTTCAATCACTTCGCCTTTTACCTGAATCACAAATTCTCGGCCCAGCATTTTCGCTTTTTCCATCATTTCTTTTGGCGTGCGATCTTCATCAAAAATCAGCTGCGTAATGCCGTAGCGGTCGCGCAAATCAACCCAAATCATAAATCCTTTATCGCGCGTTTTTTGCACCCAGCCGGCCAAAGTAACTTCCTGACCAATATTTTCTATGCGTAATTCTCCGTTTTTATGCGTTCTGTACATCGTAATCTTTTTTTAAGGAAGCACAAATTTAGTGATTTAGCCGATAGTTTTAAAAGTAAATTATCTTTTTTTGGGCCTGCCTGCCTTTTCGGTAGGCGTTCCCTGCCGGCAGGCAGGTCGGGCTTTCCTCTGCAATCTTTTTAGCGATAAAAAAATCGCTAAAAAGGATGGGTTTACCCTGAGCGGAGTCGAAGGGCAATCCTTAACGCACGTTGGATTAATATTTCAAAATTCAGAATTGATTTGGGTCTTTGCGGTTAAAAGCAAAATTTGTTTTAATTATTAAAAAATTCAAAAGCTGATGCTTAATTTTTTAGATAAATTCATCCCTGTTAAAAATCAAAACTTTAAATCATATCAAAAACTTCGTAACTTTGAAGGCAAAAAATAAGTTAGCGAATATTAAAAGTTAAAAATCTAACAAAAAACAAGGGAGCATGCTCCCTTGCAAAATCGAAAAACACCAACAAACCGTCACCATGAGCACAGTAGAAGGGTAACAATCTAACAACAACAAGGGAGCATGCTCCCTTGCAAAATCGAAAAACACCAACAAACCGCCGCCATGAGCACAGTAGAAGGGTAAGAATCTAACAACAACAAGGGAGCATGCTCCCTTGCAAAATCATAATAAAAATTGGAATCGAAATTATATTTAGTGCCAACACCCATCGGAAATTTAGAAGACATCACTTTACGAGCCATCAGGGTTTTAAAAGAAGTGGATTTAATTTTGGCCGAAGACACGCGAACCAGCGGAAAATTATTGAAGCATTTTGAAATTTCCACCCATATGCACAGCCACCACATGCACAACGAGCATAAAACGGTGGCCAATATAGTACAACGCATTAAAAATGGGGAATCTGTGGCATTAATTTCCGATGCCGGAACACCCGCAATTTCCGATCCCGGATTTTTATTGACCCGCGCCTGTCTAGAAAATGGCTTAGAAATTGAATGTTTGCCCGGCGCCACAGCTTTTGTGCCTGCTTTGGTAAATAGCGGATTGCCAAACGATAAATTTGTTTTTGAAGGATTTTTACCCGTTAAAAAAGGGAGGCAAACACGTTTGACTTTCTTGGCTGAAGAAACAAGAACCATCATTTTTTACGAATCACCGCATAAATTATTAAAAACGCTCACCAGTTTTGCCGAATTTTTTGGCTCCGACCGGCCAATTTCCATTTCACGCGAATTGACAAAATTGTACGAAGAAACCTTAAGGGGCACCGTTGCCGAGATGATTGAACACTTCACCGTAAAACCACCGAAAGGCGAATTTGTGGTGGTGGTTGGCGGGAAAAAATAATATTTTGACTAAAATAAATAAGAGATGAATTACAGAACATTGGGAAAAACCGGACTTAAAGTTTCGGAAATTAGCTTGGGAACCTGGCAGGTTGGCGGGAAATGGGGAAGCGATTTTAATGAGAAAAATGCGGAAGAAATCATCAATACCGCCATTGACCATGGCGTTAATTTTTTGGATACCGCCGATGTTTACAGCAACGGACTTAGCGAAAAAACCGTGGGTAAAGTGGTTCGCTCACGTAAAGATGAAGTTTACATTGCCACAAAATGCGGCAGACACTTAAATCCACACACAAATGCTGCTTACCAACCAGCAATTTTAAGAAAATTTGTCGAAAACAGCTTGTCCAATTTGGGTGTTGAGCGCATCGATTTAATTCAATTGCATTGTCCGCCCACAGAAGTCTATTACCGTCCGGAGATTTTTGAGCTGTTTGATCAGCTTACCAAAGAAGGTGAAATTAGAAATTATGGCGTAAGCGTGGCCAATGTGGAAGAAGCCTTAAAAGCGATTGAATATCCCGGTGTTAGCACTGTGCAAATTATTTTTAATATGTTTCGCCAACGGCCAAGCGAATTATTTTTTAGGGAAGCGAAAGCCAAAAATGTGGGAATTATTGCCCGTGTGCCTTTAGCCAGCGGTTTGTTAACCGGTAAATTTGCTAAAAGTTCCACTTTTGATAAAGATGATCATCGATTTTTTAACAGAGAAGGCGAAGTTTTCGATAAAGGAGAAACTTTTTCGGGAATTGATTTTGATTTGGGACTAAAAGCGGTGGAAGAATTAAAAGAAATTTTTAAGGATCAAAGCTTGGTTCACAAAGCATTGCAGTGGATCTTGGCTTTTGAGGAGGTAAGTTGCATTATTCCGGGCGCTTCAAGCGTGTCGCAATTACTTTCTAATTTAGACACTTTTTCCGCAACGCCACTTTTAGAAAGTGATATAGAAAAAGTAAATGCCATTTATCATAAATACATAAAAAAAGAAGTGCATCATTTATGGTAACTCAATAAAAATGCTTGTTTGCTGACTAAATTCTTTCGACAGTTAAGGCATAAACCATCAATAAAACCATTTTAAAACTGCTTTAAAATATACAAAAGGCATAAAATTGAATTATTTTATGCCTTTTGTATTATAAAATTATTTACTTTTAACCTTTAACTAACTTAAAATCAATATTATGAAAAGTACTTATTTTATTTTATTTTTATCGATGCTGTTTATTGCATGTCAGCCTAAAGCCGATAATTCGGCAAGTGAGGCTTTCGAAAAAAATTCAAAAACAGTATTGGCCAATTTGGAAGGATGGCAAAACGAAAATTTGGATTATTCTGTGTATGCCAAAGATTTTGCAATGTTAGAAACTGGATATGGAGCTCCTAAAGACTCTTTAACTTTGGATGAGATGATGGCAAACGACAAGCAAATGTGGGCAACATTTAATTTTAAATTGCTAAACTCACCACCAGTTTTATTGCCGGGCGTTAATCCTGACACTAAATTGGCTGATGGTTCTGTGCGTTATTACAGCAGTTGGGAAGTTACATTACCGGCTACCGACTCCACATCAGCCAAAACAGGCGTTATCAAATTATACGAGTCTTTCGATTTTGATGCCGAAGGAAAAATACGCTACCAACAAGTTTATGGCGATTTTGGCGGATTAATGAATTATTTATTCAGCAAAGAATAGTTTAAACGTTTATTAAAATTGAAAAAGTCCAAGCAATTTGTTTGGACTTTTTTTATTGTCTGTTGTGTGCTGCCACGAGCGGGATGCTCACGCTAACGAAATGATTTAGGAAGTCTTTAACTTTTTGGGTTTTTAAAAAACCACAATAATATTTTTAGGCAACAGATTTAGTGTTTTATTCTGCCGAATATTCCTGAATTAAAACTTCGGTGGGAATTTTTTTCTGTTTATTTCCAGTTGTTGCTTCTTTTAGTTTCTGTTATGTGAGCAAGATGATGATTACAATGCCACGCATAAACTCCAATATTTTCGTCTATTTGAAATGCCTTTCCGTGTTCAGGATGAATAAATGTTCTTTTATGTTCATCTTCTGTCAAATTGTTTAACAAAACAGTCCACCTTTCGTGTATGCCTTCTATCATTTTTAAGGCAGGTTCAATAGGCATATTCTTACTGTCAGAAAGTTCTGCCCAACTTTCTTCATAATATGGTTTTATTGTCGGCTTGTCCTCGGTCAAGGCGAGTTTCAAACGTATTAAACTGTTCATATGGCTATCGGAACAATGATGAACTACTTGTCTGATTGTCCAACCGTCAGGCCTGTATTTTGTGTCAAGTTGCTCATTAGTCAAATGATTTACTTCATTTCTTAATCTTGCCGGAAAAGATGAAATATCAGAAATCCATTTTGATAAAATGTCTTTGGAAATAATCGTTGGTTTTTCAAACTTACCAATAGGATATTTTAATTGTTCTATTGTCATACAGTTAATTTATGTCTATGTCGCCTGTCTTTTTAGCATGATTGCTAACGGTTTGCAGATTTGCCCTAAACTGTCTGCCACCACTGAACTTGATACGAAGCACAAAGCTTCATTTAACCACTGAACCGCCAATTTCTTGTAGGTGCTGTGTGTGCCTTCGTTCTTTTTTCGTCAGTGTCAGTGTCATCGTCAGTAAAGGTTAGCGTTGTATTACATTTATTCGCATTTGCAATTCAGTCAGTCTGTTTATGAGTTGATCAAAATCTAATGGGTTACCGTAAATCATACTCCCTTTCATTTCTTCATAGTCTGCTTCCCACATTTTTATGATGGAGTCAGGCGGAATAAATTTGATGTTTGCAGGATTGTGTTTTGCATAATCAATACCTGAAATAGCTGTGAATTTACTGCGATGTCTTACGATTGTGTTGTATAGTTCAGTGTCTTGCAATGCAATTTCTGCGTATTCAGTTTGGCATAGTTTTTCAATGTCGTAAAGGTGTCTGCTAAGACGTTCAACTCGTATTTTGCCAAACGGTTTCTGAAACTCTTCGTGCAATAAAAATATCTTCTCTAAAAATGTCCGTTCGGGATTTACAACAGGAATAGTAATTGGTTTATCCGTAAAAGGATTGTCTTTGTAGATTTCAGAAACAAATGTTCCGAAAGTTCTTTGCGTAAACGGTTCTTTTAATGAACGGCTACCCACCTCAACTAAAACACCGGGTTTCAGATAGGTGTCTGTTTCCGTGAGTTTGTTGTAATAGATTTCAATAATTAAAGGGTCTTGGTCGTGATTTTCTACTTCACGAGGTTTTACGGTTACATTCTTAAAACCCAATTCCGCAAACTTATTTTTCAATTCTTCGGTAAAAACTTCTGAAATAAACTGAAACGATTTTCTTCTTAGCTTTCTAATGTCACTTTTTGTGAGTTCGCCCGAAAAACCAAGAAATTCTCTGTCTAAGGTTAAATCAATATCTTCGGAAAATCGGTGTATCACGTTCCAACCTTTGCTTAGCGAAGTTCCACCTTTAAAAATCAAAGCGTTTGCACAATCCATTGAAAAAATCACGGATAAAGTATGCACTACCCACCAATCTTTTTCTGAGGCTGATGAAGAAGGCAAGCCGATTTGTCGGCTTGTTTCTGCAAATAATCTGATTTTGGTTTCATCAGGCAACAAAAACCACTCTTGTAAATGTGTAAACTTATTCATTGTCTGCAATCAATTTTCTAACCCAAACAGGCGCTAATTGCAAATCGTGTTGCAAGTGTTTCGGATTTTCGTTTTTCAAAATCTTCTTTATTTGTTTTATTTCTTCGGCTGTTGCTTGGTCTTTGCCGATTGTCCGTAACGCCTGAATTGCCAATGTGCTGATTTCGCCAACAAAAGCCAAGTTTTTAGAACTCGCTTTTTTAAACGTAATGGTCTGTTTCCCAATTTTAATTTTGCGTGCCGAAGTGTCGGAATAGAAAACAATGTTTAACGGTACTTGCTTTGTCAAACCCAATTTATACATTGCATAACTGCCTGTTGGAACTACGGTTGCTCTGTCCCTTTTCGCAATTGCAAATGCAATTTGCTCAATGCTCGGCAATACTTTTCCAATGTAATTATCAATTACAGGACGGACATATATACCTTGTGCAACTCGTTCCAATTCGCCCGATTTCACTAAGCGTTCCAATGCCTTGTTTGCCGATTTGGTGTTGGCAATTTTGGTAAAACTGTCTACAAAGAAAAGCGTTCCTCTTGGGTTTCGCTTTATCTTGTCTAATACTTGTATTTCAATGCTTTTTGACATTTTTACGCTTTAATATTGTCGCAAATTTAGTAAATATTTGCGACAAAGAAACGAATTGAGAATGATGTTTCTATAAAAGTTGAAACGGTTACTTTTCTGAATATTCATAAATGCTTTTTTCGCCCGATTTTAAAAACTCAAAGAAATTTAGCCCTTGATATTTACAGGTTTGAAGTATATAACAACAAACATAACAAAGGTTATGATTTTACGGAATTGTGCGAAGCATTTCCACCGTTGAAATCATTTTCATTTGTGAATGCTTACGGAACCGAAACCATCGATTTTGCCAACCAAAAGGCCGTAAAAAGTTTGAATACGGCGTTGTTGTTTAAAGATTACAACGTTAAATTTTGGGAATTCCCTGATGACAATTTATGTCCGCCCATTCCTGGCCGTGTAGATTATATCCATTATTTGAATGATTTATTAAAAGCTTCCGGAATTTCTGAAAACGCAAAAGTTTTGGATCTTGGAACCGGAGCAAATTGTATTTATCCGCTTTTGGGAAATGCGGTTTATGGCTGGCAATTTACAGGAACGGATATCGACGCGAAATCTTTAGGATTTGCTGATTTAATCGTCAAAAAGAACAAATTGGAGCAATCCGTCAAACTGCTGAAGCAAGCGCATTCTACTCAGGTTTTAAAAGGAATTATAACCGAAACCGATAAATTTTCGGCAGCCATGTGCAATCCGCCGTTTTTTGGTTCACAGGAAGAAGCGATGCAAGCAAACACGCGAAAATTGATAGGATTGGGAAATGAGAACGATTTAAACCTGCGGAATTTTGGCGGAAAACAACAGGAATTGTGGTATAAAGGCGGCGAAAAAGCATTTCTTCATACCTATTTGTATGAAAGTTCTATGTTTAAAACGCAATGTTTTTGGTACAGCACCTTGGTCTCCAAAAAGGAAAATGTGGAAGGAATGGTCGATTCTCTTAATAAATTAAAAGCAACGGACATCAAAATTATTCCGATGCACCAAGGCAATAAAATTACCCGAATTGTGGCCTGGACTTTTTTAACAGAACAAGAGCAAAAAGATTGGCGAAAAGAATAAATTTAAACTTTTAGGATTTAATATGGCTAAAGCAATTTTAAAATATAATTATTTTCTGCAAACAGCTCGTCCCGATTTACAAAAACAGCTCCTTAGGAGCGAAATGTTTGTAGACTGGAATTCAGCAAAAATATAAGATCGATTTTCAATATAAATAAAAAAACGGACACAATTTGCGCCCGTTTTTCACTTTTCATTTCATAGCAATTTCCCCAATTATTTGGTTCCTAACAGCAACAATTCACTCACAATAATTTCGGTCACATATTTTTTAACGCCATCTTTGTCGTCGTAACTTCTTGAGGTCAATTTACCTTCAATGGCCACTTCTTTTCCTTTTTCCAAATATTTTTCAACAATTTCTGCTGTTTTTTCCCAGGCAACCACATTGTGCCATTGGGTATCCGTAACTTTTTCTCCTTTCGCGTTTTTGTAGGTTTCATTTGTGGCGATAGAGAATTTTGCCAATTTTTTTCCCGATTCTAAAGTGATGATTTCAGGATTGTTTCCTAAGTTTCCAATTAACTGTACTTTGTTTCTTAACGTACTCATAAGATAAGGTTTTAAATTTAAGTCGAATGTCATTAGTTCAATTCAACAGGGCAAATGTAAGTTGGGTATTTTGTGTTATTCGGTTGGTATTTAATTACTTTCGATTGTAAATGTTTGTAGTCGCTTGTAAACGGATAATATTTAGTACATTTGACCTTATGCTACTAAAAAAAACTCAAATGATTCAAGGATTTAGAAATGAAATTTGGACGCCCTTTTCCAATGAAAATTGGTGCGAGGATGATGAATACATGGTTTCTAACTATGGACGCGTAAAAAAGAAAAAAATTCACGAAGAAAATTGGCGGCTGTCCCCAACCTCGTTAATAAATGGCTATGAATCTTTTGGCATTGTAAAAAAAGGCAAATTAAGCAAGTCGGCCTATTATCTGCACAAGGCCGTCGGCATTTTATACGCGGAAAAACGGGAAGATCAAAATATAGTTATTCATTTGGATTTTGATAAATTAAACAATGTTGCTGCCAATTTAAAATGGGTAAATAGAACTGAAATGTCATTACACCATAAAAAAAATCCGAAAATAATTGCAAGAATTGGCCAGGTAACCACTTCAAAATTAACTGAAGGCCGTGTCAGAATCATAAAAAAGAAAATGCTGGACCCAAACCGAAGAACCCGAGTGCGATTAATCGCCAAACAATTTGGCGTTTCAGAAATGCAGTTGTACCGAATTAAGTGGGGCGAAAATTGGGGCCATATAAAAATTGATTGAAAAAAGAAATCATTATTGTTCGATAAAAACTCCTTAAAAATGATTCATCTCATTCAGCTCCATAGGAGCGAAATGTTTGTAGAAAAACGGAAAAATTCAGTTTTTAAAGCCCCTTCGGGGCGACCTGTTTGTTTTGAAAAATTTAACCGGACAATAATTAATTAATAAATATATAGAATATTTACTTAATTTATACATTTAAAGGGAATTAAATTAAAAGACAGAAAAAAATATAAAAATAAATATAACCAAACAGTGCCTAATTTGGAAAAGTTCTTGATTTTATGGGTTTTTAAACTGCAAGGTGCGCAAAAAAATTCATTATTCATTATTAATTCAACCTGCGTTAAGGATTGAAGTGGAAATCCTTTTTAGCGATTTTTTTATCGCTAAAAAGATTGCAGCGGAAAGCCTGACCTGCCTGCCAGCCGGCAGGGAACGCCCACCGAAAAGGCGGGCAGGCCCCAAAAAATATTTTTATATTGGCTTTTTTACAACTTTAAAAGGAAGCTTCCCACATAATTTCGGCCCGGTGAACTGATGGAAGATGCGAATTCTTTGTAGTGTACATCAAATATATTGTCGATTCTGAATGAGATTGAGACCTTTTTAGAAAACTGATAATTGGTGTTTAAATTTAACGTGCTCCATTTTGGCGTTCCGTAATAATTGTCAATTTCTTCAATAAAAGGTGTTTGCTCAATATTGTCGATGCCTTCTTCCAAATTATAATCACTCAATTTTTTGGCAGCGTTAAATCGGTAATTTAAACTGGTCAGGAATTTATTATGGGTATAACTCACTTCCAAATTCCCAAATAACGGCGGAATGGAAGATAGCGGCATTTTTGTATCGTAACTTTTTCCCTTGGTGTATGTTAATGATCCGTTTGTTTTAAAATGATTGAATAACGTTCCCTGAAAACCTATTGTTCCACCTTTAACATAAGCGTTTTTATTATTGATATTTGCCATGGTTGTGGCCGTTACGCCATCGTACACCAAGGTGTTTTGGCCGTTTATTTCAAAAGAGCCGCGCGCAATGTAATTATGAAGCAACATATAGTAAGCGTTGGCGCTTACCAAAAACTTTTTATTGTTGAAATAGCGCATCAATCCAAGTTCGGCATTGTACACATATTCAGGTTTTAAATAAATATTTGGCACCGTTACTTGTCCGCTTTTATAGCGAATTTTGCCAATATCATCAATGTTTGGAGAACGAAAACCTGAGGAAACAAGGGTGTTAATTTGCCAATTGACAGCGGGCTTGTATACATAGCCTGCGGTAGCCGACAATGATTTATTATCAGTATAAACTTCCATATCGGGCAAGGTCATGAAGGTGTCATCGATCCAAAGTGCTTTCAAAAAAGTGGATGTAAGCCGGATTCCGGTATTAAGGGTTGATTTGCTGCTTAGGTTTTGTCGATAATTGGTGTATAATGCAGCGCTTGAATATTGACTTCCGCCATCGGGATAGCGTGATTGGATGACAAAACTGTTTTCAAATCCGGTAATTTCACTGCCGTTAACGGCTATTTTTTTGCCAATTGCATTTGAACTCACATCATTGTGCGTAAATTCAAAACCATAGGTTAGATTTCTGTCTTTTGATTTATTTAGCGGCACTGAAAAATCGCCGTTTAAACTGTAAACATCCACATTTTCGGTGCGATAAAATCGGTCTAAACTATTCATTCTGCGTTCAATACGAGATTCTTCCACTTGTTGAAATGCAAAAACCAAACTTCCTTTTTCGAGCCACGAATAATCTGGATTGAATTGTAATCTGGAAGAAGCCAAAAACCTGTTTTGGGGTCCATAGTATGCTTCGGCATAGCGCAGTTTTCCGTTGGAAACTTCTGCTAAATTGTCGAAATTAGGAATATCGGATGATGTTGAATATTGTATGTTGAAGGTAATATCGGTGTTTTTATTAAGCGGAACATAAAATTTTTGCAAGATGTCCAATTGGTTGTAACCCGTGTTTTTTTGCAGGTCAGCATCTGGATTTACAACGCCTGTCGGATTGTAAAATGCATTGGTATTGTTGGAGTACTGAAAAACTTTTCCCCAATTGTCAAATCCGTGATTTCGTGTTTTCCCCATTTTTAAATCGCCAAAATCTGAATAAGAAATTGCAGTGAACGACGCCCATTTTTTAAAACTTGCCTCAGCATCAAAATGAATTGTTTTTTCGTTATTTGCAGAACTGTACTTCGAAAAAATGGAGGTATTCAAGGTGTTTTCCGTGTTTATTTCGGGTGTTTTGGTGAAATAATTGATCACACCTCCCAATGCATCCGAACCATAAATTACGGAAGAAGGTCCGTAAATAATTTCGGTACGTTCCAAAACCGTTGGAGAAACGGTGATGGAACTTTGCAGATGACCTGTTCTGTAAATTGCATTGTTCATACGAACGCCGTCAACCACCAACAGCACCCGGTTAGCTTCCATTCCTCTAATAACCGGACTTCCGCCGCCCATTTGCGTTTTTTGCACTTTTATTCCCGGTAAATTTGCCAACAAATCGGCTGAGGTTTGCGGCGACATTTTTCTAATTTCTTCCCTTGATGTAGTTTCAACGGTTTCGGCAATTCTGCTTCTTGGTTCTTTCCCTTTGGATGCTGATAATACCACTTCATCCAATTGTTCGGCTCTATTGGATAAATAAACAGTAAAATCGATAACACCTAAATCCCTTTTTAGGATTTCAAATTCAATAAAAGATAAATGATTGAATGAAAGCACATCAGATTCTTTAAAAATTGACAAATCCGCAATTCCGTATTTATTGGTATAAACAACCAAATCCCTGTTGTCATTGTAAATGGTCACATTGTTAATTGGAAAATTGGTTTCGCGGTCGAAAACCTTAACCTGTTGTGATTTTGCGGATAGCGTAATTAGAAAAAGTAATAATAGTAACGAAAACCTCATAATTAGCTAAATACAGCTTTTAAAACAGTTAATGATTTTGGCTTTTTAAAGCCACTCAAATGAAATTCAAAATATTGAATCAATATTGACAATACGGTTTGCCTGTTTGCGGCACTAAAATCAACCTTATGCAACACATCAAAATTTATGCCCAAGAGCTTCTTAAATTGCACTAAATTCTCGCCCGAAACTGCGTTAATTTTGTTCTGATTTGTGAAACGCCCTTCCAGCAAGTCAAAGTAAGAAGTGTTAACATCTGTCATCTCAGGATAAAATCCCAAAAATTTGGTGAGGTTCAGCAGAAAAAGCAAATGAAAATTGGAACAGTTGTCGTGAGTCTCCAGCCATAAAAAAGAGGTCTCCAAGTATTGGTACAACTGGCTGTTTTGTTCTTCCTCGCGAATGGAAAAATGTACAACTTCCGCCAAAAACAAAGCAATGGCCTGTTTTTTTATGGTTGAATAAATGGAGTGGTTAAAGTTAAGCACTTCAACATCTTTAATAAAATTTAAAGCGCCTTTATTGTTGTGATTTGCTGTTAAATGGAGCACCATTAAAGGCTGAAAATAGGCGAGTTTTACGGTCGATTTTTTTGATGTTAAAATGCCTTTGAGCATATAAGTTTTAATGCCGTATTTTTCGGTGTAACAAGTTGCTATTAAACTTGTGTCTCCATATTTTATGGTATTAATCACTATTGCTTTGGTGGTTTGAATCATCGCTAATTATTGAGGGATTTTTTTCTGAAGAATCCTGTGTAAATATATTGCTTTTAAACAATCATAAAATAAATTAGTTGTCGTTAATTGAAGAATTGCGGAAAGTCCGGAAGCAATTTAAAATTTAGCGCAAAAAAAAACCTTAAACATTTTAATATAAAGCTATATTTAAAATGTTTAAGGAATAAATAAATCAACCCCAAAGACTTATTTAATATTTTTAGTGTAAAGTGCCAAAACCCCTCTTGACATTAATACATATCAAAGATACTATTGATCTCCGTTACTTTTTGCAAAACTTTGCAAAATCATATAAAAAATATACAAATGGTTTGTTTTTTATAACAAATGGATATTTACTGTTATGAAAATTGTTTGTTTTTTATTAAAAACAATGTAGATTATTGACCTTCAATCATTTCAATATTTTAAAAGAATCAGTTGTTTCATTTCAATTTTGTGATACCTCTTTTATGGCATTATATAAAATTGAACCATTTGTGCAACGATTTTAAAAAACGGGTTTCGATCTTAAGCTGAAGGAAAACTTATGGAAACTTCAGTGCCTGTTTTTGTCCCTACAGAAATATCTTTGGTTTCAATAGTTACGCCTTTATTTTGGTGTAATACCCTAATTCGGTTCTCTGTTGTCTCGGTTCCAAAAAATCTTTTCTTTTGCGTTATTTGATCAAGTTCCCTGGCTTTATTAATTCCGATTCCATTATCGCGAATAATGCACTGTACATTGCCTTGGACTTCTTTTATGCTTAATTCAATCTCCTTTTCACCCTCCTTTTTCATGATTCCGTGCCAAATGGCATTTTCAATAAAGGGCTGTAAAAACAAGGTTGGCACTTTTATATGATCCAATTTTAGATTTTCATCCAAGGAAACAATATAATCAAAACCGCCATTTACGCGCATCTGTTCCAGTTTTACGTATAAAGCCAAAACCGCCAATTCTTCAGTAAGAGATGATGTTGGGCTGGAGGAACTGTTTAAAATAACGCGAATAAGTTTAGAAAACTTTGTGATATAATCTGACGCTTTTTCAACATCATTTTTTAACACGAAATTATTGATTGAATTTAAGGAATTAAACAAAAAATGCGGGTTCATCTGGCTTTGCAGGGCGGTCATTTTAAGCTCCTCCATTTCCTTTAATTTTACAGCCAATTTAACTTCGGCATTTTTGCTTTTTTGTTCAATTCTTTTAATGATCAACCCCAAAAGCACCGAAAATATGATACTTTGCAATATAGCTCCCAAATAAACAAAAAACATGGGCTCAACACCTTTGCTTATAAAAAATTCTCTGCCAACAAATGCCTCCAAAAAACTAACATTGGCCAATACGACGTAAATTAAAGAGCCTGCAACAAAATATAAGGAGAAATTATCGTTGATTTTAGTAAGTATAACATAGTATGAAACGAAGGTAAATATTGTTATAGCCGGTATTATAGCCGTAAATGCTTTAACCTGAAATTCGTAGCCCAAAAAGAATTGAATGAGCATAAAAATAGGTGCCAACAAAACCAATACTTTTATTTCAAGCTCAAAATACTTGTCCCATTGTATTAAATGTGTTCTTGTATCCAGCAAGTCCCTCGCAAAAGCCACATAGGCGGCGTAGGCTAAAAACTGGATTGAAAAATTGAGATAGTTATAAATAGGTTTGATTTCTTCAGAAACAACATGTTGCGTTAAGTAAACAGTTAAGGCCAATAAAAATAAACTGTAGTAAAGGTAAAGTTTGCTTCTGTTTTGAAAGAAAATTAAAAAGTGGTAAAGAAACAAGACGAATAAACCTCCTCTTACCCAAGAAAATATTTCAGAATTAAAATCTAAAAGCATTAGCTGTCCAGGTATAATCGTTTAAACAATTCGATTTTTCTGTTTCTGCTTATGCTAGCCGTTAAACCGTTGGTCATTATCAATTCCCCTCCCAATCCTTTTAGGTATTCTTTAACGTGATTTAAATTTACCAAATAAGAATTGTGAACCCTAAAAAACTCGGGAAACATAAATTTTTTCTCAACTTCTTTAAGTGTTTTGGACACCAAAATTTGTTGCTCCGATTTTAAAAAAATGGTGGTGTAACTTTTATCGGATTTTAACATGACCACGTCATCTTTGTCCAATAAGTAAACTTTGCCGTCAGCAGAAATGTTAATTTTATCATTATTGTCATTGATATTGTTTAACAACAATTGCAATTTGTTTTCCAACAAATCCCCTTTTTTGGATTTTTTAATTTTATCCATCGCCGCCAATAACTCATCTTTATCAACGGGTTTCAGTAAATAATCTATTGCCGATACTTTGATTGCTTTTAGGGCGAATTCATCGTGGGCAGTGGTGAAAATGAGATTAAAATCTCTGTTTTGCAGTTTTTCAATCATTGTAAAGCCATCCATCTCTGGCATTTGTATGTCTAGAAATACCACATCAGGCTTTTCATTATTAATGATTTCTATTGCCTTAATTGGTGAATTGCAAGTTTTAACAACAACATTTTCAATGTAGTTGTTTAATTTCCACTCTAATGCTTCTAAAGCATCATTTTCGTCATCAACTAGTAAAATTTGTAGCATGTTTAATGTGTTGACATTGGTTAAATTTGTATGCAAGATACAACTTTTGCCTACATGTTCAAAAAGTTGCGTTTTTTTTATTTTTTTTATTCAAAAACGTGGTTATTCATAAAATTATTTTTGTTTGCTGTTTAGGATTTTTACTTATTTTAAATGCTGTTTTTTAAAAATTGCTCTAATGATTAAGAATCATAAAAAGTTATGTTTGTTGTTTTTATATTTTGATGGGTAAAACATAAAAAAATACGGCTACAAAATGTGAAAAACTTCCCAATAACACAAAAATATGAAAAATGGCGTGGTTGTATTTAATTTTTTTTATGCTGTACAAAATGGCGCCAATGGTATAAAAAATGCCTCCGCTTAACAACCACATTAAACCTTCAAACGAAAAGTTCATAATTAAAGGTTTCACTGCAAAAATGATTAACCATCCCATTAAAACATAGGCAAAAGTTGAAATTTTGTCGTATTTTCCCGTAAAAAAAAGCTTTAAAACAATGCCTAAAAGCGCCAATCCCCACGAAACGCCAAAAATGGACCAGCCAACCCAGCCATTTAAAACAACCAACGTAAAGGGCGTGTAGGTTCCCGCTATTAAAACATAAATTGCCGAGTGGTCAAAAATGTTCAATCTGTGACGTAATTTCGGGGTTTTAGCATAATGGTAAAATGTTGACGCCGAATACAATAAAATTAAACTTGCGCCATAAATACTAAAACTTACAATATGATAACCGCTACCGTTTAAACTTGAATAAGTAACCAATAACGCCAAAGCAGCAATGCTTAAAACCAAGCCAAATGCATGTGAAATCACATTGAATTTTTCTTCTTTGGGTTCGTAAAAGGTTGTTTTAGTTAGATCCATTTAAAGGTACCATAAAATATTTTAAAATGCTGTTTCTGTCCCAATTGGGAATTGCTAAAATTAAAATAAATAGCTTAGACGGCAACCATTTTCTTTAAAAATATGTCGCAAACGATGTTTTTGTTATATTTTCGCCATTAGTTGACTAAATATTACCATTTATTCATATTAATCTACTGTTCATACACTTATAATCAAAATTTTCTCTATGTTTGCATTGACTACTAAACTTTTAACCCCATGAAAAAACATTTACCTGCATATTTGTTAACATCCAAAACGATACTATTCCTGTTTTTTATGACTTCTTTTTTGGGTAATGCCCAAACAATGCAAGTTAATATATTAGGTGGTGCGCAAATTTCTAATGGCGGAACACTCACCATAAACGCAGGAAACAGCGTTACTTTCCAAATTACTAATACGGAAACAGGCAATTGTAGAACAGTTAATGTTACGGATATTAATATTTCAAACACAGCAAACTTTTCCATTACTGATTCAAATCCCTCTGCAAACATAAGGCCGGCAACATGTAATGGCACAAAGGTTCTTGATTTTACCGTGACCGCAACAGGTTCGGCTTGCGCAACAACTACAACGAGAGTTACCATAGAAGGAAATAATTTTGCAAACTTTTGGTTTGATTTAACTGTTGTTAGAGCGCCCATAATTTCAGTTTTGGGAGGTACGCCTTCTGCCGATATCATAAATGGTGCTACAGCAACAACAGCAACAAATGGAACCTATTTTGGTGTAGTTGAGGAGGGATTTACAGTCGTTAGAAGATATTATATTGTCAATACAGGAAGCTGTCCTCTTAATATTAGTTCAATTGCAAGTTCACATGGCGAATTTACAGTAACTACTCCTATAGGGCCAATTCCTTCTGCCTCGCCCAATATTGCTGTTGGAGGAACATTCTTTTTTGATGTTACATTTACTGCGGGAAGCGCAGCAGGAACATTTTCTTCAACCATATCAATTGCTAATAATGATTCAAATCCGTTGGCAAATCCTTATACATTTGTTGTAAGAGCAGAAGTTTTCAATTTTTCGGGTCCGGGCCCTGGCGGCATAACGGCCGATTTTAGATTATGGCTTAAAGCCACCCGAGGTGTTGTAAAAGATGTTAGTAATAACGTTTCTAAGTGGAAGGATTTAGGAACGAATCCTAAAGACGCAATTCAACCAACAGCAATCAACCAGCCAACTTTAATTGATAGTTATACTGGCAATATTAATTTTAATCCAGTTGTTCAATTTGTAAATGGAGGTGGAACCGAAGAATATTTGTACAACTTAATAAATGGTTTTTACAGCCAGGATATATTTATTGTTATGATACCTGATGTAACAATCACAAGTTCATCTAATCAACAAGCTATTTTCGGAGGTATAAAATCTAATTTAGATAGCCCAACTCCTGCAGGAACAATTACTGGGGTTGGTTTTGGAAACTACACAAGTAGCTTTACCAATGAAACGCTAACATATATGCAAGAATCAACTTCTTCTTATGGAATTGCCGAAATTAGCACCACAAAATCGTATGCAAATGCGGGTATTATAAATGTGAGAAATAACGGCACGAGTGCAACTGCACAAGAAATTTTATACAATTCTAATTTATTATCTACCACAACTATAAATTCAGGTTCCTTTGCTAATGTAGGTCATTTAGAGCCTGATCCGCCAAACCCAGATATAGTTTGGGGAACTAAATACTGGATTGGAAAAAACTTTAGTGAAACAGGAAGTTTAAACGGTCGTGTAGCTGAAATTATGACCTTTGCACAGCGCGTTCCCGATGCAGATAGACCAAAAATAGAATCATATTTAGCTATAAAATATGGTATTACGCTTGGCGCTACTAAAGCCGAAAAAAACTATGTTAATTCCGCCGGAACTGTTATTTGGGATTATGCAGCAAATGATGGATTTAATTATAATGTTGCTGGTATAGGAAGAGACGATAATTCCGATTTAAACCAAAAACAGTCCAAAAGCATTAATGAGATAAATGAAGTTATCATTGGCTTAGGCGCTATATTGCCAACCAATAGCGCAAACACCAATGAATTTAAGGTTGATAAGGAGTTTTTGGTTTGGGGCTGTAATAATGAAGCATTTAACGGTTCAAGTACAAATACCACAACTATTGGAACGGGAGTTACAACAACACTTACCCGAATAGCCAGAATTTGGAAAATTAAGGGAACTGGAGCTAATGTAAGTGAAGTTTATATTGGTGTGCCCACAACGGCTTTTGGTTCTTTCTCCTTAAATGCAGATGAAGAATATGCATTAATTGTGTCAAATACGCCATCGTTCTTAGATACAGATATTATAGATGTAATTCCTTTAAAAAGCAATCCTTATGGCTTAAGCATATTGCAAACGTGGTACGATTTTGAAGGAACCAAGTTTTTTACTTTTGGTAAAGTTCCAAAAGTAAGCGCAAGTAAAATGGTTAATATAGGTGCTGGCGACTTTTTAGTGGGTGAATACAGTTTAAATTTGAACCCTTTTGCGTTTACCGTTTCCGCTTGGGTTAAAGGAGATAATACGGCTAGTATTAGAACTATTTTGGCTAAAGGCACTAAATTACAATTACGTTTAAATGCACTAAATAAAATTGAAGTAATGGTTGATGATGATTTAAACCCAAGATTTACTTCAAATATGATTTTAGATGACTTAAAATGGCATCACATAACTTTTGTTTATCAAAGTGGCACCATATTTTTATATGTTGATGGTGTATTAGATCAATCAACTCAGAACGTTAATCCGCCAACTCCAAATTTTAATCGATTCTCTATTGGCGCAGTATATGTAGATGCACATACTGTAACAAGTCCATTTTTAGGGGAAATTGACGAAGTTTATGTTTGGAATTTAGCACTTACCGGAGATCAGGTAAACTACCTAATGAATCAGGAAATTGTAAAAAATGGAGCTTTAGTTAGAGGTAAAGTTATTCCAAAAGACATAACTACTATGCCGTGGGCCTACTTAGCTGCTTATTACAATTTTAATTCTTTTTATGGCACAACAGTGGAAGGGCAAACCACTGATAGATTCTTTTTAAGAATTAATTATCGAGCTTCAAGTAAAACAATTGTTGGCACACAAACGGCACCATTACCGTACATTACTCAACAAGATGGCGGCTCTTGGGACACGCCTGAAACTTGGCTAAACTATACGGTTCAAAATATTCCAAATTCTGCAAGTTTAAAATCAGGAACTGATGTAGATGGCAATATTGTTAGAATTTCACATAATATAACCTCAGGAGATAGGAATATTACAGTACTTGGTTTAATTTCAACTGAAGGAAAATTAACCATTGACGGGGACAATACTTTAGGAACCGGCCAAGGTTTGCGAGTAACCCATTATTTAGAATTAGACGGAAGTATAGATTTAGTTGGAGAATCGCAATTGGTGCAAGATGAAGGCAGTATTTTAGATAATGACAGTGGTGGTTTTATTGAACGTGACCAACAAGGCACAGCCAACAGCTTTAATTACAATTATTGGTCGTCAGCTTTGGGGCCAATTACTGCTGGTGGCGTAGCTACTCGAGGAACGGGAATAGCAAGCACAAATGCGCCTTTCACTGTTAAAGGGATTATAAATGACGGAAGGGCTTCAACGCCTCCAAGCATTGTTTTTGGGACCTCGCCTTATGCCGCAGATGCAACCCCTGGCGCTCAATTAACCATAAGCAATTATTGGTTGTACCAATTTTATGGAAAAGATGATGACTACAATTCGTGGTTTCCGCGAATAAATGAAAACTCACCTTTAGAGCCTGGCGTAGGCTATACGATGAAAGGATCTTTAGGTGCTGTTCCAATTACAACCAATCAAAACTATGTATTCAAAGGAAAACCATACAATGGTGACTTCACTTTGAAATTGGAAAAGACTCATATAACTCCATCTGGTGATGTAGATCGGTTGATCGGAAACCCATATCCATCAGCAATTGACGCAACAGAATTTATTTTAGACAATTTAAGTATTGCCGATGGAGGAAGAAATATTCAAGGCAATATTTTTAATGGCGCACTCTATTTTTGGGATCATTTTGGAGAAAAAAATTCCCATATTTTAAAAGCGTATGTAGGTGGTTATGCAACACGCAATTTAACAGCTGGTGCTCCTGCTATTTCAAATGACAGTAGAATTAATAATAGCGGAGGTCCTTCAAATGCTAATACTGTTGGGAAAATTCCAGGTCAATATATTCCAGTAAACCAAGGGTTTTTTGTAGTTACCAAATTAGATGGATTCCTAAATAATAATGATGTGCCGGTGCCTGTTGCTTCTGTTTCCGGTGGCGATATTGTTTTTAAAAACAGCCAACGGGTATTTCAACGCGAAAGCGCAATTATAGGCGGGCCATCAACATTTATGAAACCGGTAAAAACAAAAGGGAAAATTACCCAAAACAAAATAGAAACAAATATAAATATTAGACCCATAATCAGGCTAATGTTTGATTCTCCAACAGGTTATCACAGGCAAATTGTGGCAGGAATGGTTGAAAATAAATCCAACCACTTTGATCTTGGCTATGACGCTCCTATTGCTGATATCAATAAAGAAGATATGTTCTGGATTTTTGATAACGCAAAATTTGTGATTCAGGCAGTCGGTAATTTTAATACTGACCAAGAATTGCCTTTGGGCGTTAAAATTGCGAAAGCCGGATTGGCAACCATTAAAATTGATGAACTTGAAAATTTGGATGAAAATATTTCATTGCATATTAAAGACAAATTAACGGGTGAAACTCACAATATTTCCCAAAAAGATTTTCAAATTGAGTTGGGAGCTGGAGATTATTTTGACAGGTTTGTGTTAATCTTTAAAATGCAAAAATTGGTGGCAGAAGATGTTGCAGCGGAAGTGTTGATTGTCAAGGAGCAAATCATTGTTGAAGGAATTCACGTATTTATGGACAACAGCATTGGTGAGCTGCAAATAAAAAACAATAGTCCAGAAGAAATATTAAGTGTTGAATTATTCAATTCTTTAGGACAGCGAATTAATAATTGGAATAAAAATTTAAACAGAAGAATAATTTCTTTGCCAATCAATACAGCAACAGGCGTTTATATTGCACAAATAAACACCAAAACAGGGAAAACAGTCAAGAAAATTAGTATTGAAGCCCCCTAACCCCCAAAGGGGGAATATATTTTGGAAACAGATCAATGGTAACATTATTTAAAAAAACAAAGAAGAATTATATTTATTCTTTCGCATCCCTTAACAACTCATTGTAAATAACCTCAAAAGTTTGTTTTTTTAATGAATTGCCATCTTTGATGGTTAATCCTTCTGTATTGATAACTGAATGCACTTTTACACGTAATTTTCCCGGACTTCCGCTAAAAAAAGTATAGGAAAACAGCTTTTTGCAGTCGTACATGGTAATGGGCACAATGGGTATTTGGTATTCAATTGCCAAGCGAAATGCGCCATTTTTAAAATCGCTAAGCACCACGCTTTCGTCATCGGGCACCAAACCTTCAGGAAAAATACAAATATCAAGGCCATCATCCAATCTTAATCTGGCTTTATCAAATACGGCATTTCTGCTTTTTGAATTTCCTCTGTCGACAATAATGCAGGTTCTCTTATAAAAAAAACCAAAAATCGGAATTTTGGTCAACTCTATTTTCCCCACAAAAACAAAGGGATTTTTGGTAATCGCCAGCATCACAAAAACATCAATCATAGAGGTGTGATTAGGGCAAAACATAAAACTTTTTTCCTTTTTTAAAACTTGTTCTTTAATAACATCTGTTTTAAAACCCATCACGAACAGGATTGTTTTTGCCCAGGCCCTTGCAATTTTAAAAAATATTGGATACATTTTTTCAGAAGAAGTAACTATTAGCAATACGGGAAAAATGGGTATGATGGTCAATATTACCCAACCATAAAACCAGATGCGCCAAACAAGAATAAAAAAGTATCTAAAAAATATCATAAGCTTCAAAAATAGTAATTAAATTTCTATTCTTGTTTTCTTTTTGAAATATGTATTTTTGCTGCTTAAATTTGAAATAAATGTCAAGAATTTTAACAGGACTTCAAAGCACGGGAACACCGCATTTAGGAAATTTATTGGGCGCTATCATTCCGGCAATACAATTGGCGAACGATCCAAATAACGATTCGTTTTTGTTTATCGCCGATTTGCATTCGTTAACCCAAATAAAAAATGGAGAAGAATTGCGCCAAAACACTTACAGCACCGCCGCAACCTGGCTTGCTTTTGGTTTGGATGTCAATAAAACCGTTTTCTATCGCCAAAGTGACATTCCTGAAGTGACCGAACTTTCTTGGTATTTGAGCTGCTTTTTTCCATACCAACGCTTAACATTGGCGCATGGTTTTAAAGATAAAGCCGACAGGCTGGAAGACGTAAATGCTGGATTGTTTACTTATCCAATGCTGATGGCTGCCGATATTTTATTGTATGATGCAGAAATTGTTCCTGTAGGAAAAGACCAATTGCAACATTTGGAAATGACACGTGATGTTGCAAACAGATTTAACCATCAAATGGGCGATACGTTGGTTCCGCCAGAAGCTAAAATACAGGAAGGAACCATGTATGTTCCCGGAACTGATGGTGGAAAAATGAGCAAATCGAGCGGAAATATCATCAATTTATTTTTGCCGGATAAGGAACTGCGCAAACAAATCATGAGAATCCAAACCGACTCCACGCCGCTTGAAGATCCTAAAAATCCGGATACCTGTAATTTATTTGCCTTGTATAAATTGATCGCTTCACCAGCGCAAATTGCTGAAATGAAGGCAAATTATGAAGCTGGAAATTATGGTTACGGAACCGCAAAACAAGCTTTTTATGAATTGTTGGTTGCTAAATATGCCGTTGAAAGAGAGCGCTACAATTATTATATGAGCAACCTAAAAGAAATTGACTTAGCATTGGAAATTGGTGCCGTAAAAGCAAGAGCCGTTGCCGCTGATGTTTTGAAAAGAGTTCGGAAAAAACTGGGTTATTAATTTTTTTTTATTCTTTTATCAGTAAAACAGTAAAATTACCCGTAAATTTTAATATTGCGTATAGGTATGGATGCTTGTATTTGCAACCGGCAAATAGTTTACGCCAAACCAACAAACCAGCAACACCACAAAAGCAAGTGCCAAAATAGAAATTGCTTGTTTTGAATTGTTCGGATGAAAATGTCGGTAATGGATGTAAATTAAATAGCCCATCCAGGTTAAAAATGCCCAAACTTCTTTAGGGTCCCAAGACCAATAATGTCCCCAGGCTTCTTTTGCCCATAAGGCGCCAAAAAGCAATCCAAGCGTTAAAAAAGAAAAACCGATATAGACCAAATTGTCTGCCAATTTTAAGGTTTCTATGTTGAAGTTTCCCTTTAAATTATCGTACCATCCTTTTATGGCAACAATGCTGGAAGCGGCCAGCACAGCATAAGAAAATAAATAAACCAACACATGCGGAATAAACCACGGACTTTGCAATGCCGGCATAAGTGTTTTTGAATAGGTTTCCGGATTCAGATAGTTAATGGCCAAAAACATTCCTGCCATACCAATACTGTAGGCTAAAAACCATTTATATTTCCAACGAAAGTAAGTAACAAAACCAACCATCGGCAAAAATGCGGCATACCATAAACGCGTTTCGCCTAAAGTTCGCATTGGCGGACGGTCTAACGCTATCCAAAGTTTAACAATAAACAAAATTAACACCGCCCAACCTGTCATAAATAATAGCGTTGCAACTTTTGATACGGCTTCTTTTTTGTAAGAAATCAATAAAAACAGCAATCCGATTATCCATAAGATTACGATGATTGAACTGTATAAAGGAAAATCTATCCAAGTCATTTTTATTGATTTTTAGTTATTTTATTTCCCATCCAAAACATATAAAATGCGCCTGCAATCATCATAAAAATTCCGATATAAACAAACGGCAGCCAAGGATCTCTAACCAATTCCAGCACAGAAAGGTCAGACCATTTCCCCATTTTGTCATCATAACTAAGCTGGTAAATTTTATAACCTCCAAAACTAAACGGTTTATTCACTTCTAAAACAGTACTGATTCTTTCACCTTCCTGGGTTAAAATATCGATATCCGAACTAAATTTTTGTACTTCAGGAATGGTCATTACCAACGAAAATTTCTCATCTATTTTAAGTGACTCATACGGATACATAAAACTGCCACTACTGATCCAGCCACTAACTATTGAGTCGTTTTTAATATTTTTAACTTTAATATATGCTGATGGAGGTGATCCTATATCGTTAACAGGTTCGTATCTGTCACCTATTCTGCCCGATGATTTATAAAACTGGTCAATGGTAACTTCAAAATTATTAAAAACGTACGTTTCGCCTTTTTCAACTAGGTAAAGATTATTTCCTTTGTTATCGGCAATACCGCCCGTGCTATTTTCAATTAGTGCAAGTTTTGGATTGTATTCATCAATTAAAAAATCCTTTAAATAAATAGCAAAAGGCAATTCGATTCTGTTTTTTTGTGCATCTGTCGCAATCCAGCTTGGTTTTCCTTCAAAGGTATTAATTGAAAGTCGTTGCATATCCCCAGTGCCTAAAACTCCTGCGATTAGCGCTATAAACAACCCTAAATGATTAAGTATAAAACCAAAATTAGCCCATTTAAATTGTAAAATTCTTTTGATTGAAATTAAACCTAAGCAAGTTAAAAATTGGAATAAGATCAGTAAAAAAGCCCAATTGCTTGTAATGTGATTTAGGCCTAAATTATTAATCAAGTTATTTTGGGAGGTAACCTGAGGAATAATTCCCATAATCATCACCATCACAGTCACCAAAGAAATACTGGAAATTGATGCGGGAACTTTGGTGAGCCATCTTATCAATTGGGTTGATGAAAACCATTTGTATAACACAAACAGCAGCAAAACATACCCAACCAAAAAGAATACATTGTATGGGTATGACAATGTAAGAACATTATCAGATGCAATAAATACTTCTAAAAAAAAGCCTGTAACAATTAAACCAAATCCGATAAAGAAAGATTCAACGTAACCCCACGGATTTTCCCAAAGATTACGTTGAATATTTAAATGATTTTCACTCATAGGAGTTTAAATATAATTTTTGTAGCTATGAGCTGTGGGCATTGAGATACTTGTTAAAAAGCGCTCAAAACCAACTGCTCATTGTTAATTTAATATTTCGCTTCCCTTGCTTTTGCTTCTGCTTTCCATTTTGGCACCAGCTCTTTTTTGAAAGTCGCTTTTTCAGCTTTTAATTTTTCCATGTCTAAACCAATGAATTTTTGGGCAGCGGCTTTTGTTTCAATAGCCGGGTA
The DNA here is from genome assembly GCA_030694935.1 of Lutibacter sp. Taxonomy (GTDB): domain Bacteria; phylum Bacteroidota; class Bacteroidia; order Flavobacteriales; family Flavobacteriaceae; genus Lutibacter. The sequence goes on from JAUYUA010000045.1 coordinate 49,114, forward strand.
AGGAACTTCGCCTTTAAACCCTAATTGCATCAATAATTTCGCCAATTTAATTCTGGTTTCTTGGGTAATTATAATTCCTTTACCCAAAACCCGGCCCATTTCAACCGGTGCGTGGAATGAACCTCCGTGAGAAGATGCCACAAAATCCCAACGCCATTGACCTAAACGAATGCCTTGTAAAATGTCTTTCATTTGAGCTTCTGTAGCTCCTAACTCCCAGCATTTACCGGCTTCTACGTGTGCACGAACCAGTAATTTTTCCAATTCTATGCGATTAGACGCTATTTTGTCTTGATTATCAAATACATTTTTAATTAATTCCTCTTTTTCTTCCCTATGGCAAACCTGACAAGAATTGGCAACATTGTTTAAAGGAGATTGAATATGGTGATCGGTAAATTTTTGTCCGCCTTCTGTTTTGTATGGCATATGGCAATCTGCGCAAGAAACACCCCTTTTGGCATGAATACCCATTTTATAAATTTCATAATCCGGATGTTGCGATTTTAGCATTGGGGCCTTGCTAAGTCCATGCACCCAATCAACATGCTTAATTTTGTCGTAATATACTTCCATATCTTCAATGGTTTGGCCGCCATCCCAAGGAAGTGTTAAATACTGAATTCCTTCTTTTCCCGGAATATCCGATTTGAAATAATATTCTACGTGACACTGCGCACAAACCAATGAGCGCATTTCGTTATGAGTTGCTTTTGAAATGTCTTTTCCTTGACGTTGGAATGCTTCAATCAAAGCTGGTTGCGTTATGGTCAATTTCATTGATTTTTCATCGTGACAGTTCGCGCATCCAATAGGATTTACAATTTGCATCCCTTTACTTGCCCATTTCCCTTTATAGTAATCATCAACCCCAATTTCATTTATCAATCTTGGTACATCGGGAGATTTACACGTCCAGCAAGTAGAAGGCATTGGTCCGTCTTCTGGTCCGGTTGGGCCTCCTGTGCGCAATGTGTTGTGCATATCATCAATTGCATGAACGTGTCCGCGGCCTGCATTATAGTCTTTAGAAAAACCGTATCCTGCCCATAAAACAACATATTCAGGGTATTTTGCCAACAAGTCCACTTTTGAGGCACTGTTGTATTTAGAGCTAAATGAAGTGTCGGCGGTTCTGTAGTAAGATTCAAATTCACGCGGGAAATTTTCTCCCCAAACTTCATTTCTAGGCTCTAATTTATTGATTTTAGTTAATGGAGTATAGGCAAATTTAGCTTCCATTTTACGCTCTGTTATTGATGAAACTAACAGCCCTAACAAAAATACCACTACTAAAGATGCTAAAAAAAGCACCCAATTTTTCCAAGGTTTTCTTATATTACTCATTGTTTTATTGTTTTATTTTATTGAATCATTTAACTGTTTTATTAACCACGCTGGTATTGTTTCTTGATGTTCTCCCGGTATTTTTCCATAATATTTTACTGACGATAAACTGTGAACGCTTCCGTGTGGAACTTCTTGATGACAAGACCAACATTTTCTGTCGGTTCTGTTTTCTAAATGATTTTCAACAAATCCGCTTAATCTTGCGTCGGTTACTTGGTCTTGATGGCATCTAATGCAATTGCTTTGAACAACTTCAACACCCGCTTCCTTCATTCTGATTACTTCAGGCTCTCCACGTGATGTAAAAACCGATGCATGATACAAACCGTCTTTAGCTTTGAATGCGTATTTTTTGAAAAAATTATCTTGCGGCACGTGACAATCGTTACAAGAAGCCCATTGCCTATGCGAACTATTTTGCCAAGTGGTGTATTGTGGTGTCATTACATGGCAATTGGCACAGGTTTTTGGATCGTCTGATAAATAGGATATAGCCTTTGATTCAATAAGCGCATACAATGTAAGCCCAGTCAAGGCGCCTAATAAAATGATTACGGGCAATCGCCATTCGAGCGGTGGTATTAATTTTTTAAAAAAACTCATAAAGCCTTGTTTAGTGATTTCATTTTGAGTTAAATAAGGTTGGTTTAATAGTTATCATTAACCAAGCCCAGTTATTGACATTGCCGTCAAAATTGTTTTTTACAACTTTTAATCCTTCTGAAGCAAACATTTGAGAATATCCCGCTTCTATGGTAACATCTCCATTAAATTTATGCGCATAAATAACATCTACTTCAGTTCCAAGTTGCTTGTCCACATTTGGCGCAATTTCAGCTTGGGCCGAAAAATTATGCACAGTGGCCATTAAACTTGATTTATTGCCAATCTTTGTCCCAACTTTAGCATAAATATCAACTAAGCCAACATTATTTGCATGGTTTCCCACGTAAAAATAATCCATAAAACCATTGAATTTATGATTTGTTCCGTAGAAAGGATTGAAAGCCTTGTTTTTATTGCCAATTAAAGCATTGTCATTACCAGATTGAATTTCAAAACCAAGGCCTAAATCAACTTTTGAAGAAGTTTTGTGCCCTAAATCTAATCCAATTAAATAAGCGCTTAAATCATTGTCTTGAACATCTTTACCCGATTGTAAATAAATATTTGCATTGACGCTTAAAGCATCACTGGCTTTATATTTTAAATGCGAGCCAAAAGTTTGGCTATATCTAATTTTATCTTCAACAACGTTTTGTAAACCATTGTTTAAAATCAAAAAGCTTGCATTAAATTTATTCCAATCTTTATGAAACCATGCATATTGCATTGCCTTATAATTTCCGGTTGTGGTGTAGGTGTTTCCAAATAAGTTTTCGGCATCTTGATTGTATGCAACTCCCAAATCGAATTTGTAGTTTTCATTTTCTAATTTAAAAATAGCAACATCATGGCTTCGTCCTTGCTGTGTCCATCCAACGTTTCCAAAAATTCTATGATCATCATAATTTATTTCTTGGCGACCTAATTTTACGGCGAAATTTGGACTGAATTTTACCTTTCCCCAAGCCTCGTGTATCGCTAAACCATTTTTGTCCGTTGTATTTAATTGCGGCACGTCTCCCCAAACCCTAACGTCTTGAAAACTTATAAAAAACGTGTAATCGTCTAAAACATATTGGGTGCTTAAACGTGTTCGTTGCGACACAAATAAAGCGGCGTCTGCACCATCTGCCGTAAGTGTTTTGTATCCATTTCTATATTCTGCGCGCGGCCTTAATTCACCGCCAATAGTTAACTGACCGTAGCTTTGAATAGTGAATAACACTAAAGCCACACTACATAGTTGTTTAAATATCATTTTGATTAAATTGGTTTAATGTGTTATAATTTTGAAACAAAAAAACAATATAAACAGGTAATAAATGATGATTTAAATCAGGTTAACGGATTTTTTTATCTTTTATATATTTTTAGCTATTTAAGCATTGGTGTTTGAAGTTTTTTTGGTTTCAGGTTTCAAATACTAAACGATTAAACAAATAAACGATTATACATTTCAACTTTTAACTTTTTTACGGTGCCGGGTTTGGCTGCAGTTCATGAATTTCGTCTATTTTTTTCAAGACTTCTTCGGAAAGTTCCACCTCAATACTTGAAATATTCTCTTTCAATTGTTGCATCGTGGTTGCGCCAATGATGTTGGAAGTCAAAAATGGCTGCTGATTTACAAAAGCCAATGCCAAATGCGCCAAACTCATATTTAATTCCTTTGCCAATTCGGCATATTTTTGGATTAAAACTTTTGATTGTTCGCTGCTGTATCTGGAATATGTAGGAAACAAATTTAAACGAGAATTTTCAGAGGAGGTTTCAGTAAGGTATTTGCCGGATAATGTTCCGAAACCCAATGGAGAATAGGCCAATAAACCAACATTTTCACGATGGGCAACTTCGGCTAGATTAATTTCAAAAGTTCTGTTCAATAAGGAATACGGATTTTGGATGGTTTTGCATCGGGTTAAATGATGGTGTTTGCTTTCCTCTAAATGTCGCATCAATCCCCAAGAAGTTTCATTGGAAACTCCGTAATGCCGAATTTTTCCTGCCGTAACGAATCCGTCCAATACCGCTATAACTTCCTTAAAATTATCCTCCCATTTTTCATTGGCGTCATGTTTGTAATTCCGTTTTCCAAAATAATTGGTATTTCTTTCTGGCCAATGCAATTGGTATAGATCAAGGTAATCGGTTTGTAGGCGATTTAAACTTTTTCCCAAAGCATCTTGAAGCACTTCTTTTGAAAACCCTAAATTTTCTCGAATATATTTAAAATAATCATTGGGTCCCACAACTTTGGAAGCCACTACTAAATCTTCCCTTTTTTGATTTTTTAACCAGCTTCCAATAAATCGCTCAGTGCTTCCCTGCGTTTCTTTTTTTCCGGGAATTGAATACATTTCGGCAGTGTCGATAAAATTTACGCCGTTTTCAACCGCATAATTCAATTGTTCATGAGCATCACTTTCGGTATTTTGTTGTCCGTAAGTCATAGTTCCCAAACAAATTTTACTCACTTCTATGTTGGTATTTGGCAGCGTGGTGTATTTCATTTTTGTTGTTGAGTTGTTAAATCGTTGAATTGTGTATTTGTTGAGTTGTTAATCGTGTATTTGTTTGTTTTGGTGATAATCGGATTCAAATGTATAAAAATAAAAAACCATTTTCAGCAAGTATGAAAATGGTTTTTTTAAAATTTAAATATTTACGTGTTTTAACAGTTCAGCGATTAAACAACTCAACGTCTAAACGATTCAACATTATTTAAGTATGGCTTCAATTCCCGGCAATACTTTTCCTTCTAAACTTTCCAACATCGCGCCGCCGCCAGTTGATACATAACTCACTTTGTCTTCAAAACCAAATTGTTTCACCGCCGCAACAGAATCGCCGCCGCCAACTAAAGAAAACGTTCCGTTTTTTGTGGCTTCAGCAATAGAATTTCCTAAAGCAATGGTTCCGTTGGCAAAACTTTCCATCTCAAAAACGCCCACAGGTCCGTTCCAAAGAATGGTTTTAGATTCCATAATCACTTTATGAAAAAGTTCCCTCGATTTTGGTCCGGCATCCAAACCTTGCCATCCATCAGGAATTTTATCGATATCGCATATTTGCGTATTTGCGTTATTGTTAAAATCATCGGCTGCAATTACATCCACAGGAATATGGACCTGAACGCCTTTTTCTTTGGCTTTCTTTAAAATTTCAAGCGCCAAATCGAGTTTGTCATCTTCACAAATAGAATTTCCAACTTTACCTCCAAGGGCTTTCACAAACGTAAAACTCATTCCTCCGCCCAAGATTAAATGATCCACTTTGTCTAAAATATTTTCGATAATCGTTATTTTTGAAGACACTTTTGAGCCGCCTAATACCGCTAAAACAGGTTTTTCACTGTCTTCCAACACTTTTTTGATGCTGATAATTTCTTGTGCCAGCAAACTGCCGAAACATTTATTTTCAGGGAAAAATTTCGCCACAATGGTGGTGGAAGCGTGCGCTCTGTGGGCCGTTCCAAATGCATCATTTACATACACATCGCCCAATTTTGAAAGCTGTTCTGCAAATGCCTCGTCACCTTCTTCTTCTTCAGCATGAAAACGCAAATTTTCAAGCAACAAAACTTCGCCCATTTTTAATTCTGCGGAGGCTTTTTCGGCGACTTCTCCAACACATTCTGAAACAAATTTCACTGGAATTGCAAGTATTTCAGCTATTTCATCAACAATATGTTTTAAAGAATATTTTGCTTCAACACCTTTTGGCCTTCCCAAATGCGACATCAAAATAACCGCTCCGCCGTCTTTTAAAATTTTATCGATTGTTGGTTTTGCGGCTTCAATTCTGGTGGCATCCGTCACCTTAAAATTTTCGTCTAACGGCACGTTGAAATCAACGCGAATAAGTGCTTTTTTATCCTTAAAATTAATGTCTTGTATTGTTTTCATCTGTTTATGATTTATTATTTTAAGTGCTGATTATCAGTATTTTAATTTTTATTATTTATTTTTAAGTCAATAAAAAGCTACCCCCTAAAAATAAGGATTTTTGTAATTTTAATATTTTAGTTGCTCAACGCTAAGTGATAAAAAAATTTCATCTTCATGCTCTGCGGCAATACTCCTGTGTGCTTAGTGTTTGATGTCAGTTTCATCTTCGGGGTTTCTTGTTTTGCAAGATGTTTCAACCTCCAGTAAAAATCGACCTTTTAAGCAACTTCACCAACCTCTATCCCTAATTCTCTTAATCTCCTGAGGTGGTGTAAAATTTGTTTGTCTTTCTTCTTGTTTTCTAAAAACTCATTGCCTAATTCTTTATACGCCATTTGGTTTTTTAGGATGAAATAGGTGGCAATCAGGATCTTATGTCCTACGGCGATTAATGCTCTTTTTTTACCTCTTCGTCCTGCTAAACTATCGTATTTACTACGCAAATATGTTCCTTTGGTTCGTGTGGCAGCCCAGCCACACTGGACTAAAACTACTTTTAAATAATTATTGCCGTGGGTTATTCGTCCACTTTTTTTTTTACCCGCACTTTCATTGTTGCCGGGACACATCCCTGCCCATGAGGCTAAATGTTGTTCGTTTGGAAACTGGCTCATATCGTTGCCTATCTCTGCTATAATTTCCGTAGCACCATCTTTGCCAACCCCTGGTATGCTTTGCAATAACTCTACACTGGCTTTTAATTTATTTCTCTCTAAATGTTGGTCTATTTCTTTTTCTAATTGTCCTATTAATGATTCTTTGGATTGGATAGAAATTCGAACCATTCGAAGCAAAAACCGATGATGGTCTGTCAAAAATCCTTTTAATGCCTCTCTCAAATCGTCTTTGCTGGCTTGCATTTTGCTATGATGATAAGCAATCAATTTTTCAATATCCTCTTCTCCAGCTATCATCTGCTCTATTATTTTACTGGATGTAGCACCGCTCATATTGCTGACAACGCTTGAGAGTTTTATGTTTGCATCCTCCAATATTTTATGTATTCTGTTTTTTTCAGAAGCAATTTGCCCCACTATCTTTCTACGATAACGGGTCAAATCTCGCAACTCTCTGATAGGTCTTGGAGGAATAAAACTCCCTTTCAATAATCCACTAATGAGTAATTTAGAAATCCATCTGCTGTCTTTTTTGTCTGTCTTATGACCTGGAACATTTTTGATATGCCGTGCATTTACCAAAATTATTTCAAAGTATTCTTCCAAAACATTAAAAACAGGTTTCCAATAAACCCCAGTACTTTCCATTGCAATATGGGTAATTTTGTTTTCCAAAAGCCAATCTCGCATCAATTCGATAGAACTTGTGAAACTATCAAAACTACGGGTTTCCTCTTTTATCCCAGAGCCTTTTATGGTAGCAACAAGTACTTTTTTATGTACATCAATGCCACAGCCTCGTTCAATAACTTGTTCAAATACTACTTCATTTTTTGTGTCCATTTTATTTAAGTTTAATTATCCAACAAAGATAATCATTCCCCTGTGTGTCTAAAATGTAGTCATGGATGTTTCATCATTTTATATGTTTTAAAAATACTAACAAATCTATTGATTTACTTTTTTTATTTACTGCCAAATTTCGTAAAAAAATATCCGATTAATTTATTTTTTTGCAAATCATCAAAAACAATGGATATTTTCTTATCTTTTTATCAAACTCTTTTTCAATCTCAAAAGGTATTTCATTGAAGGCAACTTTAAATCCGTGATTGGATAAAACAGCACATAGCTTTTCCCTGTCAAATCCATTATGTCCATCAAAACCAGGCACATTGGTATGAAAAGAGCCATCTTCTTGCACCAAATCGGCAATGCACAAATAACCGCCAGTTTTAAGCATTGCATTAAATATTGCTAAAATCTTATCAATATCGAGGATGTGATGAAGCGTCATCAACGTATAAATCACATCATATTCATTTTCAATTACCGCAAGCCCATCTTCCAACAAATCGGCGAGAACCGGTTTAAAATTACTGATATTTTCATTGGCAATTTTTTCCTGCAAAACTTTTATCATTCCTTCAGAAGTGTCGGCAAGCGTAATAGTCCCAAAAAAATCCTTTAATTGATAGCTTAACAATCCTGTTCCGCAACCAAACTCAAAAGCATTCATTGTTTTATTTGGCTGAATAAAATCAATCATTTCTTTTGCAATAATTATGGCTCTTTCTGTCTTTTTAGGGTCATTGTCCCATTCTTTGGCCTGTTGGTCGAAATGCTTCATAGTTTATTTAATTATCTTAATTTCCCAACAAATATAAACGTTTATCATTGGTCTTTTGCCCAATATCATCATAAATTAAGAGTAACATCGATTACATTTTATCAATAAATGAATTAATTTCCTCTCAAATCTGTTCTTTGAAAAAATTCAAAATCAATCTCATTTTTACTGGCAACTTAAGCGCAAAAATGAGTATTTTGCGGGTCCTTAAAACAACTATAAATGAAAGTATGCATTGCCGAAAAGCCAAGTGTTGCGCGTGAAATTGCTGCCGTTTTAGGCGCAAACACCAAACACGACGGATATTTTGAGGGGAATGGTTACGCAGTTACATACACATTCGGACATTTATGCACCTTGTTTGAACCCAATGATTATAAACCGCACTGGAAAAGCTGGGATTTGAACAACTTACCAATGCTACCCGAAAAGTTTGAAACCAAGGTGGTGGACAATATCGGCATCAAAAAACAATTCAACATTGTTAAAAGTCTGTTCGATAAAGCCAGTTTAATTATCAATTGCGGTGATGCCGGGCAAGAAGGAGAATTAATTCAGCGCTGGGTAATTCAGCAAGCAAATTATAAAGGCGAAGTTAAACGTTTGTGGATTTCCTCTTTAACCACCGAAGCCATCAAAGAAGGATTTGACAATTTAAAACCTTCGGAAAACTACGACAATTTATATTATGCCGGCTTTTCAAGAGCCATCGGCGATTGGCTTTTGGGAATGAACGCCACCCGATTATACACCTTAAAACACGGCGGAAACAAACAGGTTTTATCCGTAGGACGCGTACAAACGCCCACGTTGGCGATGGTGGTAAACAGGTTTAAGGAAATTGAAAATTTTGTGCCGCAACCATATTGGGAACTGCAAACGCTTTACCGTGAAACGCTTTTTAACTGCGAAGAAGGACGTTTTCAAAAGAAGGAAGACGGTGAATTGCTCGCCAATAAAGTAAAAGAAAGCGATTTTGAAATTGTTTCTGTCACCAAGAAAAAAGGAAAAGAAAATGCGCCAAAACTATTCGATTTAACCGGATTGCAGGTTTATTGCAACAACAAGTTCGATTTTTCGGCCGATGAAACCCTAAAAATTGTCCAAAAATTATACGAACAAAAAGTGGTCACGTATCCAAGGGTTGACACCACATTTTTGCCCGACGATGTATATCCGAAAGTTCCGGGAATTCTAAAAAACCTAACTGCTTACCAAGCCTTGACTTCGCCTTTATTGGGAAAAAAAATAAAGAAATCGCCTTTGGTTTTTAACAGCAAAAAGGTAACCGATCACCACGCCATCATTCCAACCGGCGTTCAAAGTAATTTACCATACAGCCAGCAACAGGTTTACGACATTATTACCCGACGTTTTATCGCTGTTTTTTATGACGATTGTATTGTTTCAAACACCGCTGTTATTGGTGTTGCTGCTGAGGTCACTTTTAAAACCACGGGAAAAGAAATTCTGGAAAAGGGCTGGCGTGTTGTTTTCGATACTTCGGCTCCGCTCAGTACGACTGCAGAAAAATTGGAAACAGATATCCTGCCAAATTTCGTAAAAGGAGAAAAAGGTAAGCACGAGCCTTCTTTTTTAGAAAAAGCGACAAAACCGCCCAACTTATTTTCTGAAGCCACCTTGCTTCGCGCCATGGAAACTGCCGGAAAACAAATTGATGATGATGAATTGCGAGAATTGATGAAAGAAAACGGCATTGGAAGGCCTTCAACCCGCGCAAATATTATTGAAACGCTTTTTAAACGACAATACATCATCCGAAATAAAAAGCAAATTTTGCCCACGCAAACGGGCATTCAATTGATTGATATCATCCAAAGTGAACTGTTAAAATCGGCCGAATTAACCGGACAATGGGAGAAACAATTGAAAGAAATTGAAAAAGGAAATTACAATGCGGGAACTTTCATTAAAAATATGAAAAATATGGTAGACCATTTGGTGTACGAAGTTCGTTCCGAAAAAATAACGGCGAATATTTTTCACGCTGAAACTGCCAAACCTGTTCCGAAAAAAAATACTGTAGTTTCCACCGGCATCTCCTCAGAAAAATGTCCGAAATGCAACAAAGGAAACATTCTAAAAGGAAAAAATGCTTATGGCTGCAGCGAATTTAAAAATGGCTGCGATTTTAGATTGCCTTTTAGTTTCCGCGACAAAAAAATATCGGAAAATCAATATATCCGCTTGTTGCAAAAAAAATGTACCGTCAATTTAAAAGGTTTTAAAACCGAAAATGGCGAAACGGAAGGTTTAATTCGTTTTGATGAAAATTTCAATTTGAAATTAGAAGAAAAGATTACTTCGACTCCGCTCAGTAACCTTGCTTCGGGTTCCCTCAGCAACCCTTCGGCTATGCCAAAAAACCAAAATGCTCCAGATAAAATTGCTTGTCCGAAATGCCACAAAGGAACCATTTTAAAAGGAAACACCGCTTACGGTTGCAGCGACTATAAAAATGGCTGTGATTTCCGTTTCAGTTTCGATGACATCAGAAAAAAAGCTGCCGGGCAACCACTTTCCGCAACATTGGTTTACGCTATTTTAAATGGAAAATCCTAACGAAAATCAACCGCATCGGCATTTTATCATTTACAAGCCTTATGGCTATTTGAGCCAGTTTGCGAACAATGACATCAGCAAACACAAGAAAAAATTATTGGGTGAATTTTACCAGTTTCCCGAAAAAATCATGGCCATCGGCCGATTGGATGAAAAATCGGAAGGACTTTTATTGCTCACCACCGATGGAAATATGAGTGAATTGGTGAGAAGCAGTAACGTTGAAAAAGAATATTTTGCCGAAGTTGACGGTGACATTACTTCTGAAGCCATGGAATCACTAAAAAACGGCGTGGAAATTGGTTTTGGCGGGATAAAATATACCACAAAACCTTGCAACGTTTATAAATTAAACGAAATTCCAAATCTGCCCGAAAGAGGAAAAAAATTAAGGGATAATCGGCACGGTCCAACAAATTGGGTTTCCATCACTTTAACAGAAGGAAAATTCAGGCAAGTTCGAAAAATGACTGCCGCTGTGGGATTTCCAACTTTGCGATTGATTCGTGTTCGCGTTGGGACAATTCATATAAACGACATGAAAGCTGGGGAAGTGAAAGAAATTTCGCATCTCGACTGCGCTCGATGTGACGAAATTGGATTTTCATTTTAACATCACAACTGCACTCGATGTGACGAGATTTGATTATTAATTTTGCATCTCGACTGCGCTCGATGTGACGAGATTTGATTTTTAATTTTGAATGTACGGACGGGTCGCGACCTGTCCCTACTATCGCAATTCTAATTTTCAACTTAAATAAAAATTTATTACCTTGTTATTCTCAAACGAAAACTAAAATCACGATGATTACACTTCAAATAAACGGAGAAAAACACAAAATTGATGTTGCTCCCGAAATGCCTTTGCTTTGGGCAATTAGAGATATTGTTGGACTTACGGGCACTAAATATGGCTGTGGAATTGGCGTATGCGGCTCGTGTAAAGTGTTGTTGGACAATTCACCGGTGCAATCGTGTATGATTCCCGTTTCAGCCGCTGAAGGCAAAAATGTAATCACTATTGAAGGTGTTTCAAAAAACTTACAGCTGCTGCAAGAATCTTGGACGGCATTAAACGTTCCGCAATGCGGATTTTGTCAGCCTGGACAATTGATTGCAGCGACTGCTTTGCTAGATAAAATTAGCGAGCCAACCGATGAAGAAATTAATGAAGCTATGATTGGAAATATTTGTCGATGTGGCACTTACCAACGCATCAAAAATGCCATTCACCGAACTGTTGAACTTAAAAAACAAGGCTAGTTATGAATCCAATCAAAAATATAAGTCGCAGAACTTTTGTAAAAAGTGTTGGTTTGGCATCTGGCGGATTGATTTTAGCCTGCAATACTTCTGTTTTTTCAGATAAAGAAAAAGACGAAAATAAAGATTTAACCAATTTCAACCCAAATTTATTTGTTCAGTTAAATTCCGACGGAAGCTTAATTTTAATCGCTTCCCGCTCAGAAATGGGAAATGGCGTAAGAACTTCTTTAACCTCAGTTATTGCTGATGAAATGGATGCCGATTGGACTAAAGTCATTGTACAACAAGCCGTTGGCGATGCAAAATATGGCGACCAAAATACCGATGGCTCAAGAAGTGTCCGATATTTATACGAACCTATGCGAAAAATGGGCGCGATGGCAAGAGCCATGTTAATTTCGGCAGCTGCGCAAACCTGGAAAGTTCCTGTGACTGAATGTACCGCCGAAAACCATTTTGTATTGCATTCAAGCGGCAAAAAAATAGCCTATGGCGATTTGGTTGAAATTGCAAAAAATTTGGAAGTTCCAACCGAAATAACCTATAAAAACCCGAAAGATTTCAAGTATATCGGCAAAAAATTAAGAGGGGTTGACACAGAAGAATACTCCAACGGCAGTGCCATTTTTGGATTGGACAAACGGTTGCCAAATATGAAATTCGCGGCCATGCAACGCTGTCCGGTAACTTTCGGCACCGTAAAATCTTTTGATAAAACTGCCGCATTAAAGGTAGCGGGCGTTATTGATGTGATTGAAATCCTGAGAATTGCAAAACCTTTTGGCACATTGGGCGGAATCGCCGTAATTGCCTCAAATACCTGGGCGGCTTTTAAAGGAAAAGATGCCTTAAAAATTGAATGGGATTTAGGTGATAACGCAAGTTATGATTCGGAAAAATACATGAAGCAAATCACTGAAAATGTTCACAAACAAGGAAAAGTTGGCAAAGATGTGGGCAATGTAAATAAAGCATTCAAAAATGCGCATAAAATTGTGGAAAGCACCTATCAATTGCCTCATTTGGCCCACGCGCCTATGGAAGTTCCAAATGCCGTAGCTTGGGTTCAGGGTGATTCCTGCGAAGTTTGGGCACCAACCCAAGATCCGCAATCTGCCAGAAAAGAAGTTGCTGATTATTTAGAAACTCCCGAAGATAAGGTGACCATCAATGTGACATTTTTGGGCGGCGGATTCGGACGGAAATCGAAACCCGATTATGTGGTTGAAGCCGTTGCAATTTCAAAAGCAATCAATGCACCGGTTCAAATTGTTTGGACCAGAGAAGATGATATCAAACACGGTTATTACCACACGGTAAGTTCGCAATATTTAAAAGCGTCGCTTGATAAGCAAGGCAATGTCACAGGTTGGCTGAATCGCTTTGCGCTTCCTTCAATTGCTTCAACATTTTCACCGGGAGTGGATTATCCGGCCGGTTTTGAAATTTCAAGTGCCGCGAATGTGCCGTTTGACATCAAAAATATGAAAGTTGAAGTTGGGCAATCGCCTGCTTATGTGAGAATCGGCTGGTTGCGTTCGGTAATCAACATTCCTCACGGATTTTCACAAAATGTTTTTGCCGATGAACTGGCTGTTGCCGCAGGGAAAGATCCGCTGGAATTTAGACTGAATTTAATTGGCAAAGATCGCATCGAAGAAACCGAAGATCCTATAAAATACAATACGGCACGATTGAAAAATGTGCTAAAATTGGCCACGAAAAATGCGAATTGGGGAAAACCGCTTCCTGAAGGTCACGCCTATGGTTTGTCCGTTCATTACAGTTTTTATTCTTATGTGGCTTCTGTGGTTGAAATTTCCATGGCTTTTAATAAAGTGAAAGTTCACAATGTTTATACGGTGATTGATTGCGGACAAACAGTGAACAAAGACACGATAAAAGCACAAATGGAAGGCGCTGCCATTTTTGGAATGTCGTTGGCATTTTACGGGAAAATTACCGCTAAAAATGGCGCTATTGAGCAAAGCAATTACAGTGATTATAAAATGATACGGATGAATGAAATTCCGAAAGTTCACGTGGAAATTGTTGAAAGCACCGAAATTCCGACCGGTGTTGGTGAACCAGGCGTTCCTGTTATTGCACCTGCAATTGTAAATGCCATTTTTAAATTAACCGGAAAAAGGTATTACAATTTGCCATTATCGGATTATGGGTTGGTTTAGCTAGCCCCCTAACCCCCGAAGGGGGAATTAATGCTGAAAAGCTAAATGATTCAATAAATAAAAAGTTTAAGTTGATGCATATAGGAAAACAATTTCTATTGAATCAATTGTAAATTAAAAATATTTAAATCAAAGTTTATGAAACTATTTTCTCCCTTTAGGGCGGGGTAAAAAATAGTTTATACACAATTACACGCTTAAACAAATTTTACCCTGAGCGGAGTCGAAGGGAAACAACTCAACGATTAAACGTTTAAACAGTTAAACAAATTTAATGAACAATTGGCTCGAATTATTGCAAGAGTTTAAAATAAAAAAGCAACCTGTTGCTTTGGTTACGGTAACAAAAATTTTAGGATCGGCACCTTGTAAAGTGGCTTCAAAAATGATTGTCACCAAACAAAAAGAAATCTTTGGCACCATTGGCGGCGGCAAATTGGAATTTCAGGTGATTGATGAAGCCGTTTCTGCCATCAAAGAAAATAAAATAATAGCACTGTCTTATACTTTAGGTCCGGAATTTGAGCAATGTTGCGGCGGTAAAGTAGAATTAATTATTGAACCTATGAATCAATCTCCCGAATTGTATCTTTTTGGCGCCGGACATATTGGTGTTGAATTGTGCAACGTTTTAAAAAATACACCTTTCAATATTACTTTGTTAGATATCCGCGAAAACTGGAAAAACACTATTGAAATCGACAAATCTATTACGTTTACTGATATTGATTTCAATTTTTACAAGCAATTTATCAACTGGGGATCAAATTGTTACGTTGCCATTATGACGCACGACCACAAATTGGATTTTGAAATAACTGCCTTGGCATTACATTCAGAAACAAAATATATTGGCCTTATCGGCAGTAAAACCAAAAAAAACAAATTCAATAATTTGCTAAAAAAGGAACTGAATTTCGAACCCGGAATTTCTCCCGTTCATTGTCCGATTGGCTTGGATATTGGAGGATTTACGCCAAAGGAAATTGCCATCAGCATTGCTTCGGAATTGTTGAAAGAATACTATGGAAAATGAACCTGTTTTTGTGTTGCTGGCCGGCGGGAAGTCGGAAAGAATGGGCGTTGCAAAAGGTTTGCTTAAATACAAACACACTTTTTGGATTTTAGAGCAACTAAGTCGCATTTCATCAGCAAAAATAAAAACAGTTTATATTGGTTTGGGTTACAACAATGAACATTATTTTGATGCGATTCCCTGGTTAAAAGATGCAATAACTGATTTTGTCGATTATCAAGGATTAAAAATAAAAACAATTGTAAATCCGACTCCTGAATTGGGTTCTTTTTCAACACTTCAAACAGTGTTAAAAAATATAAATTCCAATGTCGATGTGCTTTTAGCGCCAATTGATGTTCCTCTTTTAAATCCGGAAGAATTAAACAACATCATTGCTGCAAAAAATAACATTGTGATGCCAAATTTTGAAGGCAAAAACGGCCATCCCATAAAAATGAATGTCAATTTTTGGAAAAATCTGGTTTCATTAAATATTTCCGAAGAAAATTCGCGTCTGGATCTGCAAATCAAAAAATTAAATCCGGAAGAAATTACAATGATAAAAGTAAGCGATGATTCATCAGTAAAAAATTTAAACACCAAATCAGCGTGGATTTCTTATTTGAATGAAGAGAAAAATTAAATCCTAATATGAAGATTAATATCCAAAATCCTATCCCCAACCCTTTCCCAAGGAAAGGGAGTTTGATTTGAATAATGAAAAATTTTCAGCTTTTCGGCATTAATTCCCCCTTCGGGGCAATGTCATTAAGTTAAGACGTTTAAGCATTATTTTTGTCCTTCCGAGGTACGAGGAATCCCATCATACGTGCTCATTTGTTGCGATTCCTCCTTTGTCGGAATGACAAATATTTCCTTAACTTAATGACATTGCCCTTAGGGCCTGCCTGCCGGCGAGGCAGGGGTTAGTGGGCTTATTAAAACAATAATTTAATATTTTCATAAGTATTTTCTAAGGCTAACTTAACTTCTTCTTCATTTTTAAAAACAACTTGTTCAATGCCTTCTTCCAATTGAGGTGTTAAATCACCATCAAAATCTGACTGCATCAAAAACCAATAAGTCGTTTTTAAAATGGTATTGCCTTTCTCTTTATAAATATGATAGGTGGTTTCCAAAGGTTTTATAATTTGAAGATTTTTAATGCCGCATTCTTCTTCAACCTCACGAAGGGCGCACTCTGACACAGATTCTCCGTTGTCTAATTTTCCCTTCGGCAAATCCCATTTGTTAAAACGGTAAATAAACAGCACTTCATTACTGGCGTTTAAAACCTTCCCTCCTGCCGCTTTTTGATTTTTGAAATTGGATTGAAACTTAATCCAACTTTCCTCCAGATTTTCACAAAACAAAGTAATGCGAGTCAATTTTTGCTGAAAAATTTGCTCAACAATTTCATCAGCCTTAACAGTTTCAAAATGAACCAAGTTAGGATTTATTGCATTTTTCTTATTATCTGTCAAAATTATTGGACAGTCATTCACAAAAACTTTATACATTTGCGGTATGATTTTGAACAAAGATACTGCAAAAAAAACAGCTGCACTTTTGTTGCAGATAAAAGCGATTAAATTACAGCCTAATGACCCATTTACTTGGGCTTCGGGATGGAAATCGCCAATATATTGCGACAACAGAACCACGCTTTCTTTTCCTGAAATACGGACTTACATCAAAGAAAATATTGCGAAAATTATAGAACAGGAATACGGAAAACCCGATGTTATTGCAGGTGTTGCAACCGGCGCTATTGCCATAGGAATGTTGGTGGCACAACAATTAAATGTTCCTTTTGTTTATGTGCGACCAGAACCTAAAAGCCACGGCAGAAAAAATCAGGTGGAAGGATTTTTGGAAAAAAATAAAAATGTGGTGGTTATTGAAGATTTAATCAGTACCGGAAAAAGCAGCTTGAATGCGGTTAAAGCGTTGCAGGAAGAAGGTGCAAACGTAAAAGGAATGGTGGCTATTTTCTCGTATGGATTTGAAATTGCCAACGAAAATTTTAAAGAAGCCAATGTTAAATTGCACACATTAAGCAATTACGATTATTTGCTGGAGCAATCGCTCGACAATAATTATATTACCGAAAAAGAACTGGCAACACTTAATCAATGGAGAGAAAATCCGAGCGAGTGGAAACAATAAAATAAAAATTATGAACTTAGAAAGTAAAAAATCAATCGTAAATAAATCTCAGAAGGAATTTTTTGAATTTTTGACCGACCTTGAAAATTTTGAAAAATTGATGCCTTCAACTATTGATAAATTTGAAGTTGACGGAGACTCTTTTCTTTTCAGCTTGAAAGGAATGCCCGAAATAAGGCTTGTTATTAAGGAAAAAAACGAGTTCGACAAAGTTGTACTGAGTGCCGCAAGCAGCAAATTAAATTTTTCTTTAACCACAGTGACACAACCAATTTCTGAAAATAGCTGTGAACTGCAATTATTGTTTGAAGGAGATTTTAATCCGATGATGGCGATGATGGTAAAAGGTCCGCTTCAAAAATTTATTGACACTTTGTCTGAAAATTCAACAAAATTATAACAAGCCAATTTTAACTAACGACCCGCAAATTTAATTTCTTTCAAATTAAATTTGCGGGTTTTTTCGTCTTCTAATTCAACCTCCAATTTGCCGTCTTCACAAACATCCACAATTTTCCCTAAAAAAATTAAGCCTTTATCATCTTCAAACATTGCTGGATTTTCAAATTTATAAAGCGATTTTAAATATAAATCTTTCAATTTTTGAAACTCTTTTCGCTCAATATAATCAACAAAATTTTGAATTGAAATCACAATTGATTCCAACAAAGTTTCAGTATCAAAAGAAATTTCCGTAAGTTTTTTTAAGGAGGTAACTTTTCCAATAGTTGTAGGAAATTGTTCTTGGTTTACATTAAGTCCGATGCCAATTACGGTTTGCTTTATAACATTCCCGCTCACAATATTTTCAATTAAAATTCCAGCAAGTTTGTCCTTCTCTGCCAAAATGTCGTTTGGCCATTTAACAAATAATGGCGACGAAATATGAAAGCGAATAGCAGCCAATAATCCTAAAGAAACTGCCATACTTAAATAAAACTGACGCTCAATTTCAAACGCATCAAATTTAATTAATATGCTGAATGTTAAATTTTTACCAATTTCAGAATACCAGTTTGCGCCCATTTGCCCTCTGCCGGCCGATTGATAATTCGCAGATACAACCGTATAACTTTCTAACTCTTTTTCAACAGCAAGCTTCTTCAAGTATAAATTTGTAGATTCAATGGCATTAAGTTTGATAATATTCATTTGTATAGATTATTTTAGCAAAGTTACTTTAAGCACATTATGTTGTAAAAAAATAATAACTTTGCACAAAACTAAAAAAAAATTAATGGCAAAAAAAAATAATAACGCAGACGACCTTATTGTAGCAATTTTAAAAGCGATAGATGATGTTAAAGGAGTAAACGTTCAAATTTTAGATTTGAGGGAAATTGATAATACCGTTTGTGATTATTTTATTACCTGCACAGGAACTTCAAACACCCACGTAAATGCCATTTCGGGCATTATACAAAAACAAGTGAGCAAAACCACAAAAGAAAAACCTTGGCACGTTGAAGGTGAAGGCATTGCAGAATGGATTTTATTGGATTATGTGGACATAGTTGTTCACGTATTTCAAAAACATATTCGTGAATATTATGATATTGAACGATTGTGGGGTGATGCAAAAATTACCAAAATTGCCGCGACAAATTAAATTTTACAATTAATTGAAAAAATATAATGACTCAAAATACTAAAAATACGCCGAATAACAAAGGCATTAAACCACCTAAATTTAATTTTTATTGGATTTATGGCGGTATTTTCGTTCTATTTCTTGTGTATCAATTTTTTAGCGCTGGAGATTTATCCTCAAAAAATTTGAGCCAAAATGAATTTAAAACAATTTTGGTGGAAAATGATATTTCAAGAATTGAAATTGTAAATAAAAATATTGCCAATATTTATATTAAAAAAGAAGCGCAAGACAAGGAAAAACACAAAAAAAATAAAACTTCTATGTATGCTGGCGATTCGCCAATGTATTCTTATTCGTTTGGTGATTTACAAAACTTTGAGAATGAATTGCAGGCCGCAAAAGTAGAGAAGCAACTGGATTTTGATGTTAAAAATGAAGAACGAACCAATTTTTTTGAACAAATATTGATGTACTTGCCTTTTATCTTTTTAATTGGTTTGTGGATATATTTTATGAGAAGAATGTCGGGCGGAGGCGCTGGTGGCGGTGGCGGACAAATATTCAGCATCGGGAAATCCAAAGCGAAATTATTTGACCAAGACCAAAAAGTAAAAACTTCATTTAAAGATGTCGCCGGTTTAGAAGGCGCAAAAGAGGAAATTCAAGAAATTGTTGACTTCTTAAAAAGTCCGGACAAATATACTTCCCTAGGTGGAAAAATTCCGAAAGGAGCCTTATTGGTTGGTCCTCCGGGAACAGGTAAAACATTATTGGCAAAAGCTGTTGCTGGTGAAGCGGGCGTTCCGTTTTTCTCACTTTCAGGATCTGATTTCGTTGAAATGTTTGTAGGTGTTGGTGCTTCCCGTGTGAGAGATTTGTTTAAACAGGCACAACTAAAATCGCCTTCCATCATATTTATTGATGAAATTGATGCCGTTGGAAGATCACGTGGAAAAAATAATGTTACAGGAGGAAATGACGAAAGAGAAAACACATTAAACCAGTTATTGACTGAAATGGACGGTTTTGGAACCGACACCAACGTTATTGTTATTGCTGCTACAAACCGTGCTGATGTATTAGACAAAGCGTTATTGAGAGCTGGACGATTTGACCGCCAAATTTATGTTGATTTGCCAAATTTAAATGAAAGAGAAGCTATCTTTAAAGTTCACATTACGCCTTTAAAACTTCATAAAGATGTAGATATTAAATTTTTATCACAACAAACACCGGGATTTTCAGGTGCCGATATTGCAAATTTATGTAATGAAGCAGCTTTAATAGCGGCAAGAAAAAGCAAAAAAGCAGTGCATCATCAAGATTTTTTGGATGCTGTTGACAGAATTGTGGGCGGTTTGGAGAAAAAAAACAAACTTATTTCTCCAAGAGAAAAGAAAACAATCGCTTTCCATGAGGCTGGCCACGCAACAGCAAGCTGGATGTTGGAGCACGCTGCGCCACTTGTAAAAGTGACTATTGTGCCAAGAGGACAATCATTGGGTGCTGCCTGGTATTTGCCGGAAGAACGCCAAATTGTGCAAGCGGAACAAATGCTTGATGAAATGTGTGCAACACTTGCTGGAAGAGCCGCTGAAAAATTGATGTTCGACAAAATATCAACAGGTGCCTTAAATGATCTAGAAAAAGTAACCAGACAAGCAAGAGCCATGGTAACCATATATGGCTTAAATGATAAAATTGGAAATTTAACTTATTACGATTCTTCAGGGCAATCCGATTACAATTTTACAAAACCATACAGTGAGGACACTGCTCAAATTATTGACAAAGAAATTTCAAACATCATTGAAGAGCAATACCGAAGAGCCATTCAAATTTTGAGCGAGAATAAAGATAAGTTAATTACTTTGGCAGAAAAATTATTGGAAAAAGAAGTGATTTTCAAAACAGATTTGGAAATTATTTTTGGGAAAAGAGCTTTTGAAAATGAGTATGCACATATTATAACTGAAGAAGTTGCTGAGGAACTAACTGAAGAAACTGCTCAAGAAACAAATATTGAAAATTCAGCAGAAACACAAGAGTAAATTGCCAACTTTTTTATATTTTTGAATTTATTCAATATAAAGAATGGATTTTTTCAAAAAGTTATTTAATGCCCCTAAACAAAAGGAAACTTTAGACGAAGATTTAGAGTTTCAGGACTTGCCAATTGATCAAATTTTTGTTAAAAATTTCATCAAAAACAAAGGCAAGTTTTTGTATTGCACAACTTTACAAGAAGTGACTTTGAATTTATCCAAAATAATTGAGGAGAATTCATGGACAACCATAAGTTGCAACGATTATGATTTACTGAAACTTGTGAAAGCAATTAAAGTTGAAACCACAGAGGAATTAAATAAAAAAACGCCCTTTTTTTTAAGCTGTGAACATCTCATTGCTGAAAACGGGAGTATTTTATTCTCTTCAAACCAACTAAAAGAACATAAAATTGCTGAATTATCCGAAAACTTTATCGTTTATGCCACCACAAGTCAATTGGTAAATACAAAAGGAGAAAGTTTAACCGGAATTCAATCACGCTATCAAGGAAATATCCCCAGCAATATTAGCGCAGTAAACAATTTTAATATAGAGGCCATTGAAGAAGATTTTATGAGTTATGGCAACACAAATTCAAAAAACCTATATTTGCTGTTGTTTGAAGACCTATAAATTATGAAACTAATTGTAAAGCGCACATTATCAGGCCTTGTTTTTGTTAGTGTTTTAATATTTTCCATTTTATTCAGTAAAATATCCTTTATTTTTGTTTTTTTTATTTCCATGCTGTTTTGTTTGTATGAGTTTAAAAAAATGATTCAGTTAAAAAGCATATTTCCATATATTATTGGAACCCTTTTATTTGTTTTTGGAAACATTTTAAATGTTGATGATGTTCCTGCCCGAATTATATTTGAGTATGTGGGCGTCTTGCTTTTTTTAACTATTTTCATCACCTTTGCTTCCATTCTATTTGCAAAAAAGGAAGAAGTTGTTAGCCATTTAGGCAAAATTTTCCTCTCCATTATATACATTGTTGTTCCGTTTACTTTAATTGTGCAAATACCGTTTTTAAACGCATCATTTAATTATGTAAACACCACTATTTTAGGTGTTTTTATTTTAATTTGGACAAGTGACACTTTCGCTTTTTTGGTAGGAAAGAATTTTGGGAAACATAAACTATTAAAACGCATTTCACCAAATAAAACAATTGAAGGATTTATTGGAGGAATGGTTTTTACTTTTTTGGCGAGCCTTGTTTTAGCCAATCAATTTACGTCGCTTACCCAAAAACAATGGCTTGTTATTGCAGGGATTGTCGGAATATTTGGAGTTTTGGGCGACTTAATAGAATCCATGTTTAAAAGACAGGCAGGCGTAAAAGACAGCAGTAATTTTATTCCGGGTCATGGCGGATTTTTAGACAGGTTTGACAGTGTTATTTTTGCTGCGCCATTTATATTTATTTATTTACAATTAGTTCATTAATTATGTTCCATAAAGAAGGTTATAAAATAATAATCATTGCTACTTTTATAGTAGGTATAGGCATTTTAGCCATTGACAAGCTTGTTGAATTGGTATGGCTAAACAAACTGTTATCGCTGCTTTTTCTTGGTATTTATGTGTTGATTCTACAATTTTTCAGAAACCCAAAAAGGCATACAATGATAAATGACGCCCATATTATTGCGCCAGTTGACGGTAAAGTGGTGGTTATAGAAGAAGTTTTTGAAAAAGAATATTTTAACGAAAAAAGAATGCAAGTTTCCATATTTATGTCACCCATAAATGTTCATGTAACAAGATATCCAATTGGCGGGGAAGTTGTATTCAGTAAATATCATCCGGGAAAATATTTGGTTGCCTGGCATCCAAAATCATCTGAAGACAATGAAAGAACAACTGTGGTAATCGCAAATAAAACCGCAGGAGAAATATTATATAGACAAGTTGCCGGCGCACTTGCCAGACGCATTGTAAACTACGCAAAACCGCAAATGCAGGTTGTACAGGGAAGCGATGCGGGATTTATAAAATTTGGTTCAAGGGTTGATATTTTTTTACCCTTAAATGCGGTAATCAAGGTAAATTTGAATGATCGCGTTAAAGGCGGGGAGCAAATCATTGCAACACTGTAACTTTGTTAAAACACGTCGTTATGACAAAAAAATTAGACATTGCTTTTGCAGAGGCGTACGAAATTTCATCTGCCACAAGCATTAAACTTCCGCCAGATATCATGTTGCAGTTATATGCCTATTATAAACAGGCAACAAAAGGGAGCAATTATGAGCAACCATCAGGCGATGTAGAATTGAGAAACGCTTTTAAATTAAACGCTTGGTTTCAGGTAAGCCAAATGAGCGATGATGAAGCAAAAAAGGAATATATCAATCTTGTCAATAAATATTTAAAAAACAAATAACAAACCATATTAACGATTACATCATAAAATCACTTACTTTTAAAATTAGAATCCTTCAAACCAAATCTTATAACTAATTACGCCATGATGAAAAAAATATATTTATTGGTACTGTTAGTTATTACAGTGACAATCGTAACATCTTGTAAAAAAAATGTAAAAGACAAAAAACCGATTACTGCCAAAATGTACACAGTAATGGCCGATTCTTTAATAATAAGTTGGACAGCATATAAAACAACTGCTAAAGTTCCGGTTAATGGTCAGTTTTCAGAATTAATCATTGAAAATGCAAAAAAAGATTCTACAATGTTAGGCGCATTGAACGGATTAAAATTTAAAATACCCGTAAATAGTTTATTTACAAATGACACCTTAAGAGACGGGAAATTAAAAAAATTCTTTTTTGGTTCGATGCAAAATACCAACTTCATTAAAGGTGTTTTGCAAATGAATAATGAAAATACCAGCATGGTCGAATTGACTATGAATGGCATTACAAGAGAATTGCCCATTGCTTATATTTTAACTGACAACAAGGTGACCATTGTTGGCAATATGGAATTAGACAATTGGCAGGCCAAGGCCGCTTTAGAAGCTTTAAATGTGGTTTGCAAGGATTTGCACACTGGAGACGATGGCATCACAAAAACGTGGAGCGATGTTAAAATTGAGGTGATTGCCGTTTTGAAATATGAATAGAAATATATATTAAAAACCAAATTTATATTTGTCCAAACTCAGACAAATTACAACTATTTTTGACCACATTACCTAAAAAAAAACCTGCTATGCAGGCTTTTTTTTTTTAATAATCCAATTGTCTCAGAAAATCTAATTTGGATTTCCATACCTCAAATTTTTCCTTATAAACATTAATTTGATTACGCACATTGATCACCAAAGGATTGTCATCAGAAACATTGGATATAAATCCAATATTGTTTTCCAATTGCTGTATTTCTTTAGAAGTTTCCTCCATTTTTCGTCGCACGAAAAGCTGTTCAGAATCTAATTTTCGATAATTTTTTTGTTCAATATAGCTATTCACCAAGTTTTCAAACTTAATCATTTCAATACTTTGCTTATCGATGGCATTTTCTTCAACAATTTTGTCCAATAATTTATTGAACTTCACCTCAATATGTTTCATTTCTTGAGGAACCCTTCCCATTTCTCGCCATTTTTTAACATATTCTTTTAGCATATTTACGGAAATCTCTGTTTTGCTTTCGATTGCTTCTTTAATTTCTGTTAAAAGTTCTTTCTTTTTGCCAAAAACATCCAACTCCAATTTTGAACCTGCATCTTTCTGTTGGTGCAATCGGTCAAAGTAATGGTTACAAGCATCTTTAAATTCCTTCCACAATTTGTCAGAATATTTTTGGGGAACGTGACCAATTTTTTTCCATTCCATCTGAATTTTCTTCATAACTTCAGTGGCGGCTTCCCAATCTTCACTGTCTTTGATGGCTTCCGCCTGCTCAATAAGCGACTTCTTTTTGTTTAAATTGTCTAGATGTTCGTGTTTAACAAGCTTAAAGTAATTGTTCTTGTCAATATTGAATTTTTTGGTGGCTTCTTTATACTTTTCCCAAATTAAATCACTTTTTTCTCTTGGCACTTGTTTAATTTCCGCAAACTTATTACGCAAAACTTCCAAATCCTTAATGCTTTTTTGCCATTCTGCTCGCGTCAAATTTTTTGAAGTGTCAAGTGCTTCAATCTCCGCAATCACTGCCATTTTTTTCTCAACATTGCCTTCATATTTTGATTTCATGTCTTTGAAAAAATCATGTCTCTTGTCGTGTACTTTTCTGGTGGCTTCACTAAAACGGTCCCAAACCTCATCTCTATGTTCTGCAGCTATTGGTCCAAAATCTTCTTTCCATAATTTATGCAACACCTGTAATTCTTTAAAAGCGGCATTTACATCGGCAGATTCCGCCAATTCTTCAGCTCTTGTAACAAGTTTTAGTTTTTCTTCCAAATTATGTTTAAAATCGAGGTCACGGAAATCATTGCTTAAATGCAATAAATCATAAAAACGCTCCACATGATGTTGGTAAGTTCTCCAGGTATCGTTGTATTTTACCCGAGGAATTAGGCCTATTCTCACCCATCTGGTTTGAATATCTTTAAACTTTTTATACATGGTAGCGCCTTCGGCGTTATCAATTAAATGTTTAAGCTCTTCAATTAAGCAAAGCTTGGCAAGTAAATTATCATTTAACTGTTTATCTTGTCCGGCATAATATTCATTTCTTTTGATTTTAAAATCGTAAAGAATACTGTTATAGGTAGATTTTATTGGACTGCTGAATTGAAAATCAACCAAATCTCCTCCAAGTTCCAAAAATTTATCTTTTTCAACTTTTAAGAGCTCTCCATATTTAATATGAAAAG
Source organism: Lutibacter sp. (assembly GCA_030694935.1). Lineage (GTDB taxonomy): Bacteria > Bacteroidota > Bacteroidia > Flavobacteriales > Flavobacteriaceae > Lutibacter. Next base: position 74,933 of record JAUYUA010000045.1, read on the forward strand.
CCTGCTTAATGGCGTTTATGTTATTGGTGATGCTTTGAACCTGATTTTCTTTTACAAGCTTGCTTAATTCAGCCACTAAATCTTCCAAATTTAAGTCGGCATACTCAAGCATTTCAATAGTTGAATGCTCAACATTTTCCGAGCTTTCGGCAATTTTGATATCCATTTCATCAACGGCATTGCTAGACGGCGACGTTTTTTTAGGTTTTAATTTTTTTTGCGTATCCTCTTGAACATCAGAAACTATGGGTGCGGAAACATTTTCAGCAACTTCACTTTCTATCACCTCATCAACTTTTACGGATAAAGCAGCTTCTTTTGTTTCGATTTCGTTTTGGGTATCTTCCTGAATTTCAGAAGTTTCGGAGATTACGGTGCTTTCAGCAACTTCATTTTCTGCGACATCAACATCTTCAGTGACCGAAGGCAATTCTGCAATATTTAATTCATTTTGGGTTTCTTCCTGAATTTCAGAAATTTGTGTTGATGAAGCAGTTTCTTCTATCGGCAATTTTTTTTCATCGTCTAACATATAAAAATGTTTAAGGTTCGTTTAATTATATTCATTAATAATTTTAAAAATAGCCTTTTACAAAAAAACTACTTCTTTAAAAGATGTGATTTTTTTAGAAAAGTTGCGTAAATTTAGGGAATTCTTTTCACGAATGCCATATTTCCCAAGCTTTTTCCGCTTGTAATTCAAGCATTTCCAATCCGTTTTTAATACTGGCGCCGTGTTTTTTGCCTTTTTGCAAAAATTTAGTTTCCGCAGGATTGTATATCAAATCATACAGCAAGTGTTTGTCTGAAACATATTGATACGGAATTGGTGGGGCATTTTCGATATTTGGATGCGTGCCAACTGGCGTGCAATTGACTATAATTGTATATTCACCCATAATTTTTGCATCCAGCATTTCATAGGTAAACATGTCTTCAATTTCATTTCTTGAAACAAATTTATAGGCAATGTTTAATTTTTTAAATACGTACGCAATTGCTTTGGAAGCACCGCCAGTTCCCAGAATTAACGCCTTTTTATGATGGTTCTTCAGCAATGGTTCTATTGATTTTTGAAAACCGTGCGCATCGGTGTTGTATCCAATTAATTGATTGTCATCAGTCACTTTTATGGTATTTACAGCACCAATTTTTTGGGCTTCCGAATCAACTTCATCCAAATATTTTATGATGGCTTCTTTGTAAGGAATGGTCACATTCAGTCCCCTAAATTCATCTTCTCGATGGTATAACAAAAAAGGGAATTCTTCAATTTCAGGAATGTCAAAATTGTAATAATGATAATTATTCAAACCTAATTTTTTAAATTTTTCCTGAAAGTATTTTCGGGAAAATGAATAGGAAATATCCTTTCCTATGATGCCGAATTTTGTGCGATTACTCATTGCTATATTCTTTACGTTCAGATCCAAATTTATCAATTAACAAAACCAGTCCGGCCCCAATTACAATAAAGAAAATGGCAATCCAGGTTTCCTGCTGCGAAAAATCGGGCATGTATCTTTTATAATTTTCAATCACTTTGTCGCCATTGATATCGAACAATGTTTTTCCATTCACAATTTTATACACTTCCATTTTCCATGGCCAAACAATACCTAAAGATCCCGCAATAAAACCAATAATTAAAGAAGTTACTATTTGATGCCATCTTTTTAACACATAACCTAAAATATGGGAGGTAATCACCAAACCAAAACCTGAACCTAGGGTAAATACCACAATAATTTTAAGATACCTTATGCGTTCTGCACTGTCCAAAAAACTAAAATCACCCGTAAAAACATCAACAAAAGTTTTATACAGCATGGTTACAGAATCTACCAAGAGCAACACATAATTACCCATTAATATTAAGATAAATGATCCCGAAAGTCCGGGCAGCGTCATTCCTGTAACCCCAATGATACCACAGAAAAACACAAACCACAAGTTGTCATTTTCTTTGGCCGGATTCATAAAACTAATGGCGATTCCTATTAAAATTCCCAAAATCATCGAAATAATATTGCTTCTCCTCCAATCGTTAAAGTCTTTTGAAATATAGTAGATTGATCCAATAATCATCCCAAAAAAAGCACTCCAAACGTACAGTTCATAATGCCTTAAAAAATAATCCAACAACAACGAAACGCTAAAATAACTAAAAACGCTGCCGCCCATCACAAGCAATAAAAAAGTACCGTTTACATAATAATAAAAACTTTTAAACCGCCTGTTGTAAAGCAATAAAAAGGCTTTATAATTTATTTTTCTGAACGAATAAATTAACTCTTCATAAAAACCAAACACAAATGAAACCATGCCTCCGGAAACTCCGGGAACCTTATTTGCAACTCCCATAGAAAGACCTTTGATAAAAAGGAAAATCTTATCTAAAAAACTGCGGTTTCGTGCCATAAATTAAACTTTATTTGAAATGTTAGCCAGTTTTTCCAACAGTACAATCAATAAAAAACCGCCAATTAGCAAAATGATGGCCATCATTAATTGCGGATCTCCCTGATAAGAAAAAGGTGAAACGCTTTGCTCATTAAATGGAATTTTCACACCGTGAGAATCCACTCGCCAAGTAAGCGTTTCTTTCCATGGCCATATTTTGTTCAATGAGCCCAAAATAAAACCTGTTAATACTGCCAAAGTACTGTTTTTATGATGTTCAAACAGCCAATTTAACACTTTTGAAAAAGATAATATCCCAACAACAGCCCCAAAAGCTACAACGGCAATTAATTTGATATCTTTATATTGAAGTTCATCTAAAGCTTTTAAAATAGGTTTATAAGCGCCTAACAAAACCAATATAAAAGAGCCTGATATTCCCGGCAGAATCATAGCACAAATGGCTAAGGCTCCGGCAAAAAAGTAAAACAACAGCGATGAACTTTCTGAAATTGCAGGATGCAAGATGGTGATATAATAAGCTGCAACAGCGCCTAATATAAATAATATTATTGCGGAAGCATTCCATTTTGTAATTTGTTTACTGACAAATAAAATACTTGCCAAAACCAACCCAAAAAAGAAGGACCAAATTAATATTGGTTTGTTTTCCAAAAGCCATGAAATTAGTTTTGCCAACGAAATGATGCTGATAAAAATACCAGACAATAAGGCCAATAGAAAATTACCGTTTATGGCTTTCCAGGCGGCTTTAAATCCTTCCTTTTTCAACAATTTTAAATTGATGATATTGATGGAACTTATTGACGACAGCAGTTCTTCGTAAATACCTGAAATAAAGGCGATTGTTCCTCCGGAAACTCCTGGAACCACGTCAGCTGCGCCCATCGCAATACCTTTCAATAAAATAATGAGGTAATCGGTAAATTTTCTTTGTTGCATTTGTCTCTATAAGTTTGGAGGCAAATGTAACATTTTTATCATGAAATTTATTTAAATTCGGCTATTATATCCTTCACTTTTTGCAGTTTATAAACTTCAGGAAATAACTCTTTAATAATGGTATGGTATTCGTAATCAATCGACAAAGCTTCTTTTAAATGCATCGCTCCTTTTGGGTAATTTTTGAATTTAAAATACAAGCTTGCGAGCCTGTATTCAATTTCCGCAAAATCGTCAAAATACAATTTGGCTTTTAACAAATTGGTCAATGCGTCTTCATATTCTCCTAAAAAACACAATACATCACTCAACCCAACCCAAATCACCAAATCCAAATCCTGCAATAAAATACATTGTTGAAACGCAACAACCGCTTCTTCAAAATAGTTGAGTTTTAAAGTGATTTCAGCATATTTTCTCCAATATACTGAATTTGACTCATCAATCTCAATGGCTTTATTCAAGTAAAATAAGGCCTTGTCATATTTTTTTCCTTTGATGTGCAAATTGGCAATGGCAATCCAGCCTTTATCCAAAAGCGGATCTTCCTGCACTGATTTTTTATAATATTTTAAGGCTAAAGTCGATTTTTTTAATTTTTCGTAACATTCTCCGATCCTAAAAAACACGAATGAAGTTGGATCATCAAATTTTATGGTAATCTTATAATTTTCTATGGCCTCTTCAAAACGACCCAGTTCTTCCAATGTTTTGGCCTTTTCAAGGTAGGCGCCCACAAAATATTCATCAATCAATACGGCAAAATCAAAAGCGCGCAACGCTTCAGTGTAATTTTCCACAATAAAATATTGTCGGCCCAATTGGTGCCAGGCAATTTCGCTGTAAGGATCTTTATTGATGTAGTCATTCAAATATTCGGTTGCTTCCAAATGCTTATTTTGCATATCAAAGCAATAAATGACATTATAAAGTGCGGAATAATCTTCAACATCGGCTTCCAAACACTTTGAAAAATTAAGCAAAGCTTCATCAAAATCATCCAAATACAAATACTCCATGCCAATCAGGTTATAAATATCAGCTTCATCATCCGTAAATTTCAAGGCAATTTTCAATAAGGATATCGCTTTAAAATGATTGTCTTTTTTTGAAAAAATGCTTGCCTGCTGCACATAAATTTCATCGTTGGCAGGTTCTATGGCCTGTAATTCTTTTAACAGCGCCGTGGCCTTTTCATATTCCTCGTCAAAAATCATTAATTCGGCCTGCAATAACTTTAACATCACCGAATTTGGGTGTTGCTTTAGCCCTAAATTGATCGCTTTTTTCGCCAAAGAATTTTTGCCTGAATCCAAATAATAATGCACTATTTCTTCGAACTCAACCGAGTCGAAAAAATAAACACTATTCGTTTTTAGCATTGATTCAAACTTTGATAGCGATATGTTATTTTCTTTTGGGGTTAAATCCATCATAAAATTTGCAAATTTAGTGTCACAATAAAATTACGGGAACAAAGTAAGATATTAAAAATAACTTCTAATTGTTTTTAACAAATTAATTAACAAAATGCTTTATATTTGTATTCCAAACAATGTTTGGTACATCATGAGTAAAAAAATACTGCTTAGCTCAAAAGAAATTCACATCATTTTACACAGATTGGCTTGTCAACTCATTGAGAATCACACCAATTTTGAAAATACCGTTTTAATAGGCATTCAGCCAAGAGGAACCTATTTGGCTGAACGTTTGGTCTCTATTTTGGAGAATGAATACCACATTCAAAACGTGAAATTGGGCTTGTTGGACATCACTTTTTACCGAGATGATTTCAGGCGCAGGGAAACGCCATCGGAAGCAAATAAAACCAATATCAATTTTATTGTGGAAGATAAAAAAGTGGTTTTTATAGACGATGTGCTTTTTTCAGGAAGAAGCATTCGCGCCGCACTCACTGCAATTCAATCGTTTGGAAGACCTTCAGAAATAGAACTTTTGGTATTGATAGACAGAAGGTTCAGCCGCCATTTACCCATTCAGCCAAATTACAGAGGAAGCCAGGTCGATGTTTTTGATGAAGAAAAAGTAACGGTTCACTGGCAAGAAAAAGACGGTAAAGACGCCGTATATATCGTAAATAAATAATTCACTATGAGTCAGTTAAGCGTAGAACACCTTTTAGGAATAAAACATATAAACAAGGCTGATATTGATTTAATATTTAAAACAGCCGACCATTTTAAGGAAGTGATTAACAGGCCCATTAAAAAAGTGCCTTCGCTTCGCGACATTACCATTGCCAACCTCTTTTTCGAAAACAGCACAAGAACAAGGCTTTCCTTTGAGCTGGCAGAAAAAAGATTGTCTGCTGATGTGGTAAACTTTTCGGCAAGCCAGTCTTCCGTCACAAAAGGTGAAACCCTCATTGATACCGCCAACAATATTTTATCGATGAAAGTTGATATTATTGTGATGCGGCACCCAGCCGTTGGTGCCTGTGATTTTTTATCGCAGCACGTAAACGCAAAAATTGTGAACGCAGGCGACGGCACACACGAACATCCAACGCAGGCGTTGCTCGACTCGTTTTCCATCCGTGAAAAATTAGGAAGCGTTGAAGGCAAAAAAATTGTGATTGTGGGCGATGTTTTGCATTCACGTGTGGCGCTTTCAAATATTTACGCTTTAAAATTGCAAGGTGCCGAAGTAAAAGTTTGCGGACCAAAAACGCTCATCCCAAAATATATTGAAAGTTTGGGTGTAAGTGTTGAATATGACATTAAAAAAGCGCTGGAATGGTGCGATGTTGCCAATGTGTTGCGCGTACAAAACGAGCGAATGGATATTAATTATTTTCCTTCAACCAGAGAATATACGCAACTTTTCGGTATCAATAAACCGCTGCTCGACTCATTAAGCAAGAAAATTTTAATTATGCATCCGGGGCCAATAAACAGAGGCGTGGAATTGACAAGCGACGTTGCCGACTCCGCTGACCAGTCCATTATCTTAAACCAGGTAGAAAATGGTGTGGCCATTCGTATGGCAATTATTTATTTATTGGCGCAACAAATTGAACGAAATTAGTTATGGTTGTCAATAAAACTGAAACATACACGCACATAAAACCAACCCAAGATTCAGCAGTCCAGTTCTTTGCGGAATTTAAAGAAAACTTCAAAGAATTTAAAGGGCAACACCTAATTATTGATTTTTCTGAGAAAATTAACATTGAAATTAAAGAAATTTTATTATTTTTGAAGTTGAGTGTGCAACACAGAAAAAATGGTACAAGTTTTGTACTGGTTTGTGAGGGTATATCAATTGATGATTTACCAGACGAATTAAATGTTGTTCCAACGTTTAACGAAGCTTTAGACATCTTTGAAATGGATGCCATTGAACGGGAATTAGGATTTTAAAACCAATTGGCTTATTGATGAAAAAACTACTTTTAATCACTTTTTTACTGTTTTTCTCATTTTCTTTTGCGCAACAATCCGAGAAAAACAATGTGGATTCGAGCAAAAATATACCGCAGGTAACCCTTCTGTCTGTTTCCGCTTACCCAAATCCGTTTATTTCGGACACCAATATCAATTTTAGATCTGTAAAAGCGCAAACCGTTGTGTTTTCGGTAAAAAATTTGTTGGGAACAACGGTTTATGAAGAGCGAATTGAAGCTTCATCAGGCAACAATACCATTGCTTTCAACCGAAATATTTTAACCAAAGGCATGTACATTTATTCTTTGCAAACTGATGTTGAAATTGTCTCCAAAAGATTGATTATTAAATGAGTTTGAAACTCACGATCTTAGGATGCCATTCTGCAACACCACGCGTAAATGCCCACCCAACAGCACAATTTTTTGAAATTAAAAACCATCATTTTTTAATCGATTGCGGCGAAGGCACCCAAGTTCAATTGCGCAAATACGGCGTTAAATTTTCCAAAATTAAACACATATTCATTTCCCATTTGCACGGCGATCATTTTTATGGATTGGTGGGGTTAATTTCAACTTTCAGGTTGTTGAACCGTGAAGCCGAATTGCATATTTACGGGCCAAAAGGGCTGAAAGAAATCATCACCTTACAATTAAAACTCTCCAATTCCTGGACACAATATCCTTTGCTTTTTCACGAGTTAAACGCAACCGAAAGCGAGCTTATTTTTGAAGACGCCACAGTTGAAGTGCATACCATTCCTTTAGATCACCGGATTTACACAAACGGCTTTTTATTTAAGGAAAAACTGGGGGAACGCAAATTAAATGCAAACGCCATCGCAAAATACAAAGAAATTGAAATTTGCGATTACCAAAATTTAAAAAACGGCAGGGATTTTATTTTGCAAAACGGACAAGTTCTAAAAAACGAAACACTCACTTTTGATCCCGCTTTGCCTTTGTCTTATGCATTTTGCAGCGACACCGCTTATTATCCCGAAATTGTGCCTTTAATAAAAAACGCCACCTGTTTGTACCACGAAGCCACTTTTTTGAAAGACAAGGAAGCGCTTTGTGTCACCACAAAACATGCTACCGCAGCGCAAGCCGCCCAAATAGCGCAACTGGCAAATGTGAACCAATTGATTATTGGGCATTACAGCGGCCGTTACCAAAACAAAGAGGACTTTATAATTGAAGCACAGGCATTTTTTGAAAATACCCATTTGGCTTTGGAAGGAAAAGTTTTTGAGATTAATTAAATGAAAGCCTCACAAATAATTAATTTCCTTTACATACTTACCGAAATTTAGCCAACATAAAAGAAACACGGGTTTAAAAGCCAACATTGTCACTGCCAGATTGAAGTTCATAATGGTTTAAAAATAATTTCTCCTAAAACAGGGAGGCTGTCCAAAAAGAACTTATTTTTTAACCGCAAGGGAATTAGGTTTTTCGCAAGGAAAGCACTGATTTTAAAATCTTAACATTTTGCGAACATTGCGCCTTCTTTACGTTTGCGGTTAAACCAACTTTTTAGGCAGCCCCATTATTTTTTATATTAAATTGCAATTATTATGGGTGAAACAATAAAAATACACGAAACGGCATTTTTGACGGCAACATTCCGGTCAATTGATGAAAATCTAAGTGGGGATCCTTTTGCGAAATTATGGCAAAATGAAAAAACTGATTTATGGCTTAAAGAATACATCAATAACGTCTCAACAGAAGAGCCTTATTGCCATTGCTTAAGAAACCGTTATTTTTTGGACCAGATAAAAAAATCCATAAAACAAAATAACATTGAAATTCTTATCAACTTTGGAAGCGGATTTAGCATGTATCCATTTCTTTTGGATGAAAATTTAATTCATATTGAAATTGACAAACCGGAAATAGTTGAACACAAAAAACAAAAAATTGAGGATTGGCAAAATAAAAGCCTAATTCCTAAAAGAGATATTCATTTTTTGGGCGTTGATTTTAATGAAGAATACGAATCGGAGCTGGTTCCAAAAATAATGTCCGTTAAAAAAGACAAACGCTCATTTATTCTCATAGAAGGCGTTTTGTTTTTTTTGGGAAAAAAGGAAACGATAAGTTTGTTCAGCTTGTTTGATTCACTTCAAAATAAAGGCGATTTAATAGGCAGCGTTTCGTTTCAAAACAATGTGTCAGAAACAATTTCTTTTAAAAAAATGCTCGCGTTTTTGGCCAAAAAATTAACAAAAGACCAAGAGTTGGATTATCAGTTAATAGATGATGAATTCTATCAAAACATAGAAAACTACAAATTGACAGATAAACAAGATTTTTTTAGCCTTTCAAAAAAATACAGGCATGCAACTTCATTAAGTAAAGGAGAAATTTTAAATGAAACCATGTATTTATTGGAAAAAATCGGTTCCAAAAAAATATAAAAACGCCAAATGTTAGTCGCTCTTGATTGAAATAATTATTTAAAAAAACTTTATCGCACAAAAAAACCTCCCTTTTGCAAGAGAGGCTTTCTAATATTTTGTTATTTTTCGATTAAATATCTGAAAGCGTGTAGGTGATAGTTAATGGAGCAGCTATGTCAACAAATCTTAAATCAGCATAGTCTGTTGCAGTACCAGCATAATCAAGTTGGTAAGTTAAATTACGTCCTTTGTTCACTCCGTCTCCTGTCCAAGTGCTTCCAATTCCTGTAACAATATCTGATGCAGTATTTGTTAAAGTAATAGCAGCTACAGCAGTACCTTTTGTGCCCGCGCCATCTGCAGAAGCTGCAGAAGCAAGTACTGTTAATTTTAATCCGTCTGGAACAGCACCGTTAGTGATTGCAACAGTCACTTTTCTTACCAATGCACCTTTAACAATAGAAGAATAGTTCATCCAAATGGTGGCGTTGGTTGCTGCAGCTCCAAAAGTCATTGGCGAACCAGCTTCCGTTGGTGCTGTACCAGCTAAAGTAATAGTTGTTGATGCAGCTTCAAGATCCAATAAGGCAACTTCTGGAATGCTGATGGTTACTAAATGAGTGGCAACTTTTGAGTCTGCTTGTGCAAAAGCAGCGTTGGCAGATAAAACGATTACAGCGGCGAAAAATAATTTTGTTAGTTTCATGAGGTTTGTTTTTTAAATTGTTTGTTTTGTTATTTATTTTTTGTTTTGTTATTTCTTATTGATGGTACAAATATAGGTTGACATTAAAACTCTTACTGCGAAAAATAGGCAGGTAAACGTTAAGTGTCGGTGAACGGTAGGATTCTTAAGATGAATACATTTAACGGCAGATGGAAAGGATGAAATGAGAGAAGATCGTGTAGGATATTAAAAGTTAGATATTAAATATTAGAAGTTTTATTCGCGGTTAAGCATAGCCATCGACTCAGGGTAATACGGTGGTTGAAAGATTTGAATTGTTTGTTGGGTAATTGTAGAAAAACAAGAAGATTAAAGGCCAAAGTGATTTTTATGTGAAACAATTCAACGTATCAACAAATCAAAGTATCAACGCATCAACGTCTCAACATATCAACATATCAACGTATAAACGTATCAACAATTTGTCACCCTGAGCGTGGCTGCTGAGCGGAGCCGAAGCAAAGTCGAAGGGAACAAAAAAGAAAAACACCATCCTAAAAATTGTATTTAGGAATAGTGTCTTTTTCTATTTGGGAATGTAAAAATATTTTAATTGTCGGATAGTGTGTAGTTGATCACCAAGGTATTGCTATGGTTGGAATCCAAATTGGCATAAGCGTTTGGTTCATCGCTTAGTTTTAAACTATATTGCACATTGTTGCCTTTATTGGCACCTGCACCGGTATAAGCGCTTCCGATATTGGTGATAATGGTAAGCGGATTTGAAGTAAGCTCTTGCGTGGTGCTGATTGGTTCTCCCATTTCTCCGGCACCGGCGCCCATATCTTTCGCTACTTTAACGTAAAGTTTTACGCCGGCAGGAATGCTGCCTTCAGAAATACGAATGCTGATATCGCGCCCTGGTTGTGATTGAGAACCTATAATGGAAGAATAATTGATCCAAACGCTGTTGTTGGTGTCTTCCATATTGATGGCTTGACCGGCTTCAATAACAGAAGTGTTTCCCAAGCTGATGTTATCGTTTGAATATACATTGATTAAGGCAACTTCAGGTATTGATAAATTTATTTTGTGGCTGCCTTGATTGACTTGAGCGCATAAATTGCCAAACACTAATAAAAATAAGAACAGGGCTATATTTTTGTAGGTTGTGGTCATTTTTTTTGCTTAATAGGTAATGCGTTTATAGGTTTTTATTTTTGTGTAACTAAAAAGTTAATTGCACTATTTAGATTTATTCTAAAGGTACAAACAAAAAACCATTAAGCAATGAAAAAAACGAACTATTTTACCATTTGTTGTAAAATATATACCATTTGTTGTTTTTTACGTACCATTTATATTTTATCACAACGTTTTTTCAGTGGATGAAAATAATTAAAAGCTCGTAAAATGGCTTTTATTTACTTAAAGTTAAGAATTTTATTTTGAAAAATTTGCGACAGGTTAAAAAAATAGCACGTCTTCAAAACTTTTTATTTTGATAAAGAAATGGGAAGAAAGAATTTTAAAAAGTTATAATTATGGTCTTCCAGAAACTTTGGAACAAAGCGAAAGAAGCATTTTCTAAAAAAAAACGCGATTTAAATGATAAAATTCAATGTTTGGATAAATTTGCTGTCTTATTGCAGATGCGCCAAAGCAATTTCTAAGTCAACCAACAGAAGTTTCATATTTTTGATTTGTTTTTCGGCATCATTTAAAATATGGACGTCTATTTCTTTGGATAAAAGCGCCGACTGGGGCAAATCAAGCATTGCAAATTTGCTGCTCAATTGGTGCGCCCTGCTTTTTAACTCCGATAAATTGTTGGTTTCAATCAGCGCTGGGATTTCCTCCAAATTGCGTTTGAATTCCTCAACCATTAATGCTTTTATTTGTTCAAAAAATTCTTCATCATCCATCGCGTAGTCTTCAATGGAAGCATAAGAAATGGGCGTGCTTTGCACCAAAAAATCAAACAATGCTGCATAACTTAAAGGCGATTTTGTGTTTGCATAAGAAGATTCCGATAAATCCAACCCGGTATCGTTTAAAATTAACATAGGCAACTGAATTAAGTGCGTAAAAGCCAAAATAGACTCATTTTTAACTATAGATTGAGCCACCAAATGCGAATAAGATTCAGAACTTAAAGCAGTTTCCAGCGCATTAAAATCGTTTATGATATCAAATTGAATGCCTGTGTTTTCACTTAGGCACAATTTTAAGGCTTCTTGTTTTATAGCATTTTCTTCAATAAATAATATTTTTACGGGCATTATTTTAGATTTTAATTATTTTATTTTAAAGTGTGGAAACTTTTGCCAAATAATATTATTAGTGCATCACTGTGTACATAATTTCGGTTGAATAACTTTGTACCGGCAACACAACACTAATACCGGTAATTTCATATTGTAATGGAATAAATGTATGATAACCTACACAAGTAAAAAAGTTAGCGTTAAGATTTGTAATTGTCTGATAAATTAAGCCTCCAGTTATTGCGGTATTCCCATTTGTGCCGTTTGCTGTGCGTTTAACTTTGAGATTCAAATTATTGTGCCAAGCAATGTCGCTTCTCTTAACATAAACAATTATCTGTTTGTTGTTATTCACAGGGTTTATTGTTAATAAAGTTTGATTGGCGTTACTTTCATAAGTGGTTGGATAATCATTCCCAGCTTCACTTATATCGGATGCGGCAATAGTTTTCATCCAATTGCCAGTAACAGTAATAGTAATATTTTGACTAAAAAGCGTATTTGAAATAGCCAAAAAAGCGATAAATATTAAGTTTCTCATTATAAATCGGTTAAGGTTAAACTAATGGACAATGCTGCAGATTGGTTAAAATCCAATAATTTGTAATCGAAAATTTCCAAATAATAGGTAAGCTCATAGCCGTTACCAATGCCATCACCAGTATATGCGCCTCTAATGTTCGAGATAATTGTTTGTGACGCGCTGCTTAAAGTCAAAACTTGGACAGGCGTTCCACGCAATCCTTGACCAATACCCATAACATTTGAAGTGCTCATTTTTAAATAAATGCCGGAAGGCACTTGACCACCATCAATTTTAACAGAAATGCTTCTTGCAGCCGCCGTGCTTAAAACAGCAGATGAAAAATTAAGCCATTTTTTATTGTTTGCAGTCACCATTGCCGCCTTTTCGCCGGCTTCATTGGTCGCTAAACTTAGTGTTAACGTTGAATTATCCGGTTCCAAATCCAACATGGCCACTTGAGACAGGTTAAATGTAGCGTTTGCAGAGCCTTGACTTTGGCCGAAACTCGAAATTGCGCACAAACCGCAAATAATGTAAATTAGTTTTTTCATAATTTAAATATTTTATCGCTTTTTTTAACCTCCCTGTTTTTATTGGTCGCTTTAAAAACAGCCTTCTCTTCTTTATCGGATTCGATGGAAATGGTTTTTTGCGTTTCGCTAAAAGTGAAATCGTTCAATAATTTTTTTACAACCAGCTCCACGGTCCAATCTCCCGGCGTAAGCTCTTTGAACCAAAACTTGCCGTCTTTGTCGGTTTTGGTATAAGAGGTTTTGTCTTCCTTGGTTATTTTCACCACCAAAATAGGCAATTTTTTGATGAATTGCGAAGATTGCATCAACGTTGTTTCTTCAAAAATAACTTGCCCAAATAAAGAGCCTGTATTTCCCATTTCAAGTACCACTTCGGTTTCTTTATTGGGGACAATATCGATGTCGATTGGCTGTTGCATCACAATAATTTTATTTTTTGGCAAACTCGATTGTTTCACGTACAAACGATAGGTTTTGGGCTGTAAATTGTAAAAGTGAAAAACGCCTTTTTCATTGGTGATGGCAATTTGCTCATCCAACAACACAAGAATGCCTTCTAAATTAACTTTTTCATCGGAAGTAATTTTACCAATTAAAGAGCCAACAGTTTTATTTTTTGAAACCGGCACGTTCATCACCAAACTATATGATGCCGAAATTAAAAGTTCTTTTTGGATGGGAAATACCGGCAAACTCATTTGTGAAACAGAAACGCTTAACAAATGTTTCCTTTGATAGTTGTAATTTAACTGCGCCTGCAAATAATTTTGGGACTCATCCAACTCATCAAAATCGTAATTCTTTTTGTAAAATACATTCAAGTTTAAATCCGATTTTAAATTGTATTGTAAATTGCCGCCATAATAAAACGTTTTTTGCACTACATTATCAACAGATTGTTTGTTGCTTTGCTGGTAATCGCCATTTAAGCCCAGAATTAAATTTTTAAAAATATATCCGGTGACACTCAAAGAACTGAAAAAAGTGTTTTGCGGCTCCGTGCTGTTCGCTAAAAAATTGATGGTTTTTCCCACCCGGTTTTGCCACATTAAATCGTATTTAAAAGGCATTCGGCTATAAAATGACAGCGTCGCCAGCTTTTCCTCAAAATTGTAGGTCTGTAAACTCAACTGGTCTTCTTTATTCCGGTAATAACCTCCTACCCTAACTTTATTATTTCTGTTGATGTTGTAATTAAAATACGCCTGATATTTGGTGGTGATAGGCGAAGAAGTGTAATTAATGGTGTCTTTAACCGGATTAATAGCGCGATATTCTGCACCAATTTGCATATCAATTTTATCGTTAAATCGGTAATTTGCAAGCGACAACCATTGCTTGCTGTTTCTTAAATAACCTTTATAGTCTTTATCGGAATATTGGGCAGAATTGATAAAATCCCATTTTTTCAAATTTAAATAGGCTTCCAAAGAATAAGCAAGTCCGTTTGTTTTATAATTGGTTTCGTAAGCCACTTCTCCATTGAGTTTAAATCGGTCAATGGTGTAAAAAGAAGCGATGTTAAAAATTTTGGAATTGAATTCTTCGTAATTTTCAAAAAGGGTTCTGTTGATAAATCCAGCTTCAATGTATGCTTTATCTGATAATTCCTGAGAAATTTTACCGCCGTACGAGTCGGATATTTGTTTGGTGAACCTTGGTTTTACATAAAACAACGTTGTGGTGGTTTTTCCAAAATCATAGCTTAAAATTCCGCCCGTTCCGTAGCGCGATGTTTCCGTAATATTGGATAGCGAAAAATTTACGTGACCTGCAACAGTCTCCAATTTTTTGTTTTTGTAAAAAACACTGTATCGTTCATAATCACCAAATCGTACAATATCGCTTTGGCTCGGACCTGAATATTCAAAATTTAAATAATGTTCATTGGCTCTGTCCAAATAACCCTGACCGCTCACCTTAAATTTAAATACATTTAAGGTATCCAATCCTTTTAACGAATTAAAAATGGTGGATATGGTAACCGGAAACCGATGGTACAAATCGGGTTTTTTGGTGTTGTTTGGATAAAGCGTTACGGCTACACGATTTGAAAACAGCAAATCATTTGAAACCATATAGGCTTTTAGGTTATTTAAAACCATTGTTTTGGTGCGTACATTTTCCGGCACTTTTTGATAAACAGCAACAACCATTGATGAATCGGGTTTCAATAAAGCATTTAAAGGCACTATTTTAATCATATTGCTCGATTCAAAAGTTATTTTCTCTTCACTGTTCCCGTTATTTGTCACTAAATACTCAACGTAATATTCCTTTTCAAGGCGCAAATATTCCGGGGCGTTTAAAACCTCCACCGTTAAATTGTATAATTTAGAAACCTTTAACGTTATTTCCTGAGAAGCAATAGGCAAATTGTTAGTTTGATTGGTAATTTTCAGCAATGCTTTATAGTCGCCGGCAGCGCAATGGTTGTTAACTCCAAAAGTAAACAGCACAATTTTTTTATCATTTGCGGCAACATCCACCTTTTTAATGTTAGTTGTTAAATAAAACGCATCGGAAACCACAAATTCACTGCCTAAATTGAGCTGGTTTCCCGTTGTATTTGAAATTTCAAAAGCAATGGTATAATTTTTTCCGGGATCTAAATTTTCAGGAATATTTTTTGCAATAATTTCAACGGCACTGGTTTGCGCTTCCACTTTTGATATTGACAGAAACATCAATAAAAAAAGAAAAAGATTGGTAAATGTTGCTATTTCGGATAATTTTCTCAAATTAAAACTGAAAATAAAACAGTATTTTTTTAGGGTTATTTTATTTTCACTTTATTTATTTTCAAATTCTAAATCGATAGAATAAATATTTTTTCCATAATCGGCAACCAAAACCGAAGTGTAAGCTCCTTTTGGCAAGCCTGAAATATCCAATGAAAATGCTTTACAAGAATTTGGATACACTTTTTTAAATTTCACTTCCACCTTTTTTTCCAAAAAGCCATTGGCATTAAACACTTCAAGAATTAAAGTTGGCTCAACATAAAAGGTGCCTAAATTTTTTAAATCAACATTTATAAATTTATTTCCGTCCGGTTCTTCAATTTTGATGTCGTAAAATTCAAGTTCAGAAGGCGTTCTTTCATTAATATCGGCAATAATTTGAATTCCGTATCTTACTTTCGATTCCAATTTTACGCCAAACTCCAACTCATCTTCTTTAATGGGTTTTTCAATTTCAACCATTAAAACGCCCCAAAAGGAGCCATCTACCTCAACATCATTGGGAACATTAATGGTGTAAATAAGTTCATATTCTTCATTTGCCTTAAAAACGTGCTCATTTACATTGGTTGTCAACCAATTTTTGATGGAATTTTTATGCGATAAATCGGCCGTTAAAACCGTTTCTTTGCCACATTCCTGAAACAAATCATTGAAATAAATAATAACGCGTTGTTCGGTTGCATCGGTGTTTTTCATCTTAATAATTCCGGTGACCAATTGTCCGGATGCCGATTGGTGCACGTGGGTTAAGCCATTAAGTATCACCACACCTGCATTGGAGAACTGAAAACTTAAAACTAATAAAAGAAACAGTAGGGATTTTTTCATTTTTTCAAAATTTATGTTATGAATAAAATAGGGTTTAAAGTCGATTTAAATTTACAGCAAATTAAGCTGTTTCATCAATTCAGGTTTGCTCGACCTGCTTACCGGAACAACATTTTTTCCAATTAACACGCTGCTGTCTTCAATATCAACAATTTTTTTAATGTTGATGATAAATGACCGGTGGACTTTCAAAAAAATCGTTTCGGGCAATTTGTCCTCTATTTTTTTTAGCGTTGAATGCACCGTGTAGTTTTCCTTGTCGGTTTTTATCAAAATATAATCGCCTTTTGCTTCAATTAAATGAATGCTGTCAAAACTAATTTTTACCAGACGTTTATAAATATTTACATACAAATCGCTTTTTGAATTTTCGTTGACTGGCGCTGCGGGCAATTCTACATTCTCTTTTGTGGCGTTTGAAAACAATTTAGCCTTATCAACGGCTTTGTCAAATCGTGCTTGAGTCATTGGTTTTTCCAGATAATCTACCACGCAGTTGTATTCAAAAGCCTCCAAAGCAAAATTTGTATGAGAACTGATTAGGATAACTTTAGGCGGATTTTTTAAAGTTTGCAACAAATCAAAACCTGAAAAAGCCGGCATATGAATGTCTAAAAAAATAAGATCAACATTGTTTTGATTTAAATATTTTAGCGCTTCAATTGGGCTGTTGAAACTGGCAACAAGATTTAAGTTTTTATTATTCGAAATTAGCTTTTCAATAATTACTCTTGCAATTTCTTCATCATCAATAATGATACAGTTCATTGAGTTGTTTTTTAATGATTTCAATTATTTAACAATCACATTGAAAATTAGCAAATGCTAATTAAAGTTATAATTTCCCTATGAATTATAAAATATTTGAAAGCTATTTTCCAACTTCAAAGATACCTTTATTACTTCATTAAAGCACAATATTTTAGGCTTCATTCGCCTTATTTTTTGGTAACGTAAAATAAAATGTGGTTCCTTTTAAAACTTCACTTTCCAGCCAAATTTCTCCGCCATAAAGGCTTAAAACCCTTTTTACAATGGAAAGACCCATTCCGGTAGATTTTTCGTGATAGCCAAGTGTGGTAAAGGTGTTAAATATTTTTTCGTGGTATTCCTTCGGAATTCCCTGGCCATTGTCTTTTATTGAAAAAGTATAAAAACCTTCAGTTTCTTCAACGCCAATTTCAACCAAACCAGCTTCTTTATCATTAAAGTTAACAGCATTGCTAATTAAATTCTGAAAAACTTGTCGCAATCTTCTTGGATCGGCTTTTAAAACAGGCAATTTGCCATTAATGACAATGTTAATGTTTTTAGGAATATCAAGGCTTTTTATAATCTTATTCACCTTTATATTGAGATCTATCGTGTTTGTTTTTAGGCTTGTTCCGCCAATTTCGGAGTAATTGATGATGTCTTCCAGAAATTTATCCATCTTTTCTATTTTCTCCTCCATAAGGTTCAAATTGCAAATACTTTCTTCTCCAATTTTTTCGATGCAATCTTCTTTTACCCAGCTTAACAAAGCCGAAAGATTTCTTAAAGATGATTTTAAGTCGTGCGAAACCAAATGGGCGTAGTCATTTAACTGCTCATTTTGATTTTTTAATTTTAAAAGTAATTGCTCTTTCTGACGCATAATGCTAAGACTTAAGCTTGCACAAATTCATTATAACACCAGTAATCCAAAACCGTTTTAATTGATTCAGAATAATCGGCGAATTTTAAAGGTTTTACCAAATAACCGGCAATGCCAAGTTGGTGACATTCAGAAACATCTTTATGGTCATTGGATGACGTTAAAATAACGGTTGGAATATATTTTAGTTGATTATTTTTTCTGATGATGCTTAAAAATTCAAGGCCATTTATTTTTGGCATATTTAAGTCGAGCAAAATAAGATCGGGCAATGACTCGTATTTATATAAAATATTCAAAGCTTCTTCCCCGTTTTTAGCTTCAACAATTTTGTGAGGATAGGCCAATTTTGAAATTGTTCTGTTAAATTTCATAATTTCTATCATATCATCTTCAACCAGTAAAATGTTCAGACTTTTTCTCATTAGTAGTGTTTTAAATTAATGTCCCTATTTTTTAATTGTCAATAACTAACAATAATCATCAAAGATCCTAAGAATGCATTATTTATATGAAAATATTCGACTAGTCTTAATTAAGTGTCGATGAGCTGCAACTATTCATCGATGAATGAAAAACCTCAGCTAACAAAAAAATTCTTTGGCTTAGATTACAAATTAATTCATTCTTTCCCTAAATTGCACACATGAAAGCGGTCACCGTAAAAGAAATTAAAACAGAATTGTTGCATTATTCCCAAAAAGAATTGGTGGAGCTTTGTTTGCGTTTGTCGAAATTTAAAAAAGAAAACAAAGAACTGCTCACCTATCTTTTGTTTGAATCTTCCAATGAAGAAGGCTATATCAGCAGCATCAAACTTGAAATTGATGAACAATTTGAACTTGTAAACACCAAAACGTATTATTTCATTAAAAAAAGTGTCCGCAAAATTTTGCGCAACATTAAAACCGCTATCCGATACTCAAAAAACAAGGAAACTGAAGTGGAACTCCTCCTCTACTTCTGCAAAAAACTAAAGGATTTTAAACCTTCCATCCATAAAAATACGGTACTCAAAAATTTGTTCGACAGAGAAATTGCTTCCATTGAAAAAAAGATGCTGGCTTTGCACGAAGATTTGCAGTACGATTACGAGCAAGAGCTGGAAAAATTAAAACTTTAAGTTAACTTAAAATTTATGGCTGCCAATTTCCATCAATTTCACGAAGGCTTAAAATCAATAAAAACCGTTTTAAGAAAACATTTTTTTTGTAATATTACATGGGTAAATTTCAGCTCCAAAAAATAATTCATTATTTTCCTGACTAAGAATTAAAAAATCTAACCACCGCTAAAAACAAAAAAACTATGGGCGAGAATCAAGACCAAATAGACCAGCTTCTTAACAAGCTGGAGCTGCTTTTAAAAAAACAGGAGGTTTTTTCAAAAGAAGTTCAGGAATTAAGGAATGAAATTACCCAACTTCGCATTGATACCCCAAAAAAACCATCAGAAAAGGATGCGCCTTCTATGGAAGAACCCATTAAGACGCAACCAATATATACCCCAAGAACCGCTCCCAAAACTTTAAACAGAGACCTTGATCACAGAATTTTAGGCGGTGTTTGCGCAGGATTTGCACAATATTTTGGCATCAGCAGGATTTTAACACGCATTATTTGGCTGCTGCTAACGTTCTTTTTTGGCGTTGGGTTTATTGCTTATTTTATTTTGTGGATTGCATTGCCAAAAGTTGAAACAACTGCTTATGCACAAAAAAATCAAACTGTTAAGGAACCGCTCACCCCTGTTAACGGCAGCAGTCTGCCTGCAAAATCCACCATCAATCTGGAAAAATTTATTGGTGAAAACCTCCTCAACAAAATTGGTATTGCCATTACCGTTATTGGCGTGGGAATAGGTGCAAAATATTCCATTGAACACGACTTAATAAGTCCGTTAACCAGGGTAATTTTAGGCTATCTGGTTGGATTAACACTTTTGATTTTCGGATTGAAATTGAAGGAAAAATATGAAAATTTTAGTGCTGTATTGGTGAGTGGCGCGATGGCCATTTTTTATTTTATGACCTTTGCCGCTTACAGTTTTTACGAACTGTTTCCGCAAACCATCGCCTTTATTTTTATGGTGATATTTACGGTTTTTACCGTTGTAGCCGCGTTAAATTATAACAAACAAATCATTGCTTTGATAGGATTGGTGGGCGCCTACGCGGTTCCATTTTTATTGAGCGAAGACTCGGGAAATGTGGCGGTACTTTTTAGTTATATGGCCATTATCAATATTGGAATTCTTGTTATTGCCTTTAAAAAATACTGGAAACTGCTCTATTTATCGGCCTTTGTGCTTACCTGGCTCATTTTTACTACCTGGTATACATCAAAATATGAAATAACAGCACACTTTGAGCTGGCGCTCACATTTATTTTTATCTTTTTCGCCACTTTTTACGCTACATTTCTTGCTTTTAAATTACTTCAAAAAGAAAAATTTGAAATTATAGACATCTTGTTATTGCTTGCCAATTCTTTTATTTTTTACGGATTTGGCTATATCATTTTGGATGGCCATGAAATCGGCTCACAATTATTAGGCTTGTTTACACTAGGCAACGGGATGTTACATTTCATGGTTGGCCTTGTTATTTACAAGCAAAAACTTGGCGATAAAAACCTGTTTTATTTTGTTGCCGGATTGGTGCTGGTTTTTATTACCATCGCAATTCCTGTTCAGTTAAACGGAAATTGGGTGACGCTGTTATGGGTTGGTGAAGCCGCTTTGCTGTTTTGGATTGGCAGAACGAAAAATATTCCTGTATATGAAAAAATTTCCTATCCGTTGATGTTGATCGCCGTTATCAGTATTTTTCAGGATTGGGCAACCGGCTATAATTTAAATTATTATGGCGATGCATCAGAAAAAATAACGCCGATACTAAATATTCATTTCCTGAGCTCGGTTTTGTTTATTGCCGCCTTCGGATTTATCACTTTTCTGCATCACCATAAAAAATATCCATCAGCCTTAATTTCAAACAAGGAATTACAAAAACTGGTGTCTTTTGCGATTCCGGCAGCGCTTTTAGGAACGCTATATTTTGCCTTCAGAATGGAAATTGAAAGTTACTTTAACCAGCTTTATGCCAATTCCAACATCAATTTCAATGAATTTCAGCAATACTTCAATTATGATTATCTGAAATTCAAAACCATCTGGATTCTTAATTATTCCTTGTTTTTTGGATCGGTATTTTCTTTTGTGAATATCAAAAAATTAAAAAACAGGCAGTTTGGGCTCCTCAATCTTGGATTCAATGCCATGGCTATTTTGGTGTTTTTAGCGCAGGGATTGTACATTTTAAGCGAATTGCGCGATAGTTATTTAACCCAAACTATGGCTGCTTACTATCAAATTGGCGAATTTAATATTGGCATCAGGTATATTTCCTTTGCTTTTGTTGTCATCGCGCTAATGGCTTGTTACAGTTACATTCGCCAGGAATTTATGAAAGTTGACTATAAAATGGCTTTTGATTTGTTGCTTCACTTGTCCATTTTATGGATGGCCAGCAGTGAACTTATCAATTTAATGGAACTTTCCGGATCTACACAATCCAACAAACTTGGGCTAAGCATACTTTGGGGCATTTATGCCTTGTTGTTAATTTCTTTGGGAATATGGAAAACCCGACAACATTTGCGTATTGGTGCCATCGCATTATTTTCTGTAACCCTCATAAAACTATTCTTTTATGATATTTCACACCTCAACACCATTTCAAAAACCATCGTATTTTTGTCGTTGGGCATATTGCTTTTGATCATTTCGTTTTTATACAACAAATTTAAACACCTCATTTCCAATGAAATTAAAAGCTAAAATAAGTGCTGTTTTCCTATTGTTGTTTTGTGCTTTTTCTTACGGACAGCTGGACCAATACAATTATAAAAGGGAATTACAAGGAGTTACGGCGCCTTGGCACAAAGTGGTTTTACCTGAAGAAATCTTCGGAAATGTGTCACATAATTTATCCGATATTCGAATTTATGGGATTACTGCAGCCAAAGACACTATTGAAGCTCCCTATTTGCTGAAGTTAAAAGCCGAAAAAATAGTTGTTAAAGATGTGAATTTCAAATTTTTAAACACCACTCAAAATGAAAAAGGCTATTATTTTACGCTGGAAGTGCCAACGGAAGACGCCATAAATCAGCTAAAACTCGATTTTAACAAACAAAATTTCGATTGGAAATTAACGCTTGAAGGAAGCCATAATCAGCAGGAATGGTTTACCGTTGTTGATGATTACCGAATTTTGTCCATCAAAAATACAGCAACCTATTATCAATTTACCAAGGTGATTTTTGAGAATGCCAAATTTCGTTTTTTCAGATTGCTTGTTAAAAGTGAAGAAAATCCGGAAATGGTCAATGTAAAAGCCACATACAATGTGGTTAAAAATGGAGGTTTTGTTGATTATGCTATTGCAAACATCAAAACAATTCAGGATAAGGAAGCACAAAAAACAACCCTTGAAATTGACTTAAAATCGACTGTTGCCGTGAGTTCCCTTCAAATTAAAGTAAAAGACACTTTTGATTATTACCGGCCAATAAGCATTCAGTATGTTGCTGACAGCGTAAAAACGGAACAAGGCTGGAATTATTTGTATGAAAATTTAACCACAGGAACGCTCAGTTCCATTGAAAATAACGAATTTAAATTTGAAAGCACCATCCTAAAAAAATTGAAAATCAGCATTTTTAACCAGGACAATCAACCTTTAAATATTGAAACCATTTCCGTAAAAGGTACCATTCACGAATTGCTGGTTCGTTTTACCGAACCGGCTGTGTATTTTTTAACCTACGGAAACAAAAAAGCAACAAAACCAAACTACGACATAGAACGCTTCGTATCGAAAGTTCCGGATACATTAAAGGTTTTAACGTTGGGAAATGAACAAAAAATCGATAAAAAGGACCTGACAAAAGCGCCTTTGTTCAAAAATAAACTGTGGTTGTGGCTGCTCATGGGCATCATCATTTTAGTGCTTGGATGGTTTTCCGTTAAAATGATGGGCAAGAAAAGTTGAAAGTTCAAGCCCGAAGACGGAAGTCCGATCCCGATAGCTATCGGGACGGGAGTCAGAAGACGGAAGTCCGAAGACGGGAGTCTGAAGACGGAAGTCCAAAGACGGGAGTCCGATCCCGATAGCTATCGGGACGGGAGTTCAAAAAGTAAAAAAACCGAACAACAGTATGTAAAGTTCACGTTAAACGTTAAATTTTAAACATTGAAAAACCTTAAATCTGAAATCTAAAATCGTAAATCTGAAATCTAAAATCGTAAATCTAAAATCATAAAGCCTTATCTTTGCGCAACCAAAAACAATATGAACTACACGTTGCTCTCTTCACCCCTTCAAGGATTTACCGATTTTCGGTTTAGAAACGCCTTCAACGCCATTTTTGGTGGTATTGACACTTTTTATTCGCCTTATATTCGCTTAAACGGAAGTTTGGTGATTAAAAAGGCGTATGAGCGCGACTTGTTGCCCGAAAACAATGTGGGTTTGGAAGTGATTCCGCAAATTATCACCAATGATGCCAAGGAATTTTTGTTTGTGGCCAACTACGTGCAGCAACTTGGCTATAAAGAATTAAACTGGAATTTAGGCTGTCCGTACCCAATGGTCACCAAATGCGGTATGGGATCCGGACTCATAAGCGACCCGGAAAGGATTGATAAAATTCTTGAAAAAGTTCATGCCGAATCGGACATTATTGTCTCAATGAAAATGCGCTTGGGTTACGATAACAATGATGAAATTTTGCAGGTTTTGCCAGTTTTGGAAAAATATCCCATAAAAAATGTTGCCATCCACGCCCGTATTGGCAAACAATTGTATAAAGGTGGCGTGCATTTAGATGCCTTTCAACAGTGTGTTAACCAAACCAGCCTAAAACTGTATTACAACGGCGATATTACTACCGTGGCGAAATTTCACGAAATGCAGGAACGTTTTCCAACCATTGACCATTGGATGATTGGCCGCGGATTGATTGCCGATCCTTTTTTGCCGAGTATGATAAAAAGCAATTCCACACAATATCCTGCAAACAAATTGGAACTTTTTAAGGAGTTTCACGACATACTTTTTCAAAATTACAGTGAATCCTTGTCGGGTTCCACACATCTTTTATTGAAAATGTACCATTTGTGGGAATACTTTTCCGTGCTGTTTTCAAATCCGCACAAAGCCTTAAAAAAAATTAAAAAAGCGGGCAGCATTAAAAATTATCAAGCCGCTATAAAAGAGATTTTGGAGACGGAACGAGATCTTAGGTAGCTTTATGTTTGCTGTATTTGTTAAAAAAATCAATTCCTATCTGGTATACAGCCCTAGAATTTTTAGGAACTTGGGAACAATTATATAACCCCGATTTTAAAGTGGTCGAATTTGACCACTTTTATAAATGAAAACAGATTTACAAAAAAACCTATTCAAAACAGTTTCTTACTATTGCTTTATTTTTCCTATATTTAATCGATTGCTAAAAAAATCGCATTGGTATTTACATAAAAATAGTTGTTTGTTAGGCTGATGATTTCCCGCTGTTCAGGTATTTTGTCAGAATTTAACAAGTTGAAAATAAACTCATTAAGATATTTTTATATGGACAATTTTATCTATAAAATAAGATTTAATTCTTATCTATATCAGAAAATTAAACAAAATTATATAATTTGCAAAATAAAACGTATATTTGCGTAATATTTGCAAAAAATACATTTATTATGCTTATTCAATTTTCAGTAAGAAATTTTAAGACTTTTAAAGAAAGAACCTCTTTGAATCTAGTAGCTTCTAACTATGACAAGGATACAAGGGAATCAGAAAATATCTTAGAAGATAACAAATTCAATTTAAGAATTTTAAAAAGTGCTGTTATTTATGGTGCAAATGCAAGCGGAAAAAGTAAGTTTATTGACGCATTGGCTTTTATGAAACGCTTTGTTGTCTCAAGTTCAAAGGAAAGTCAAAAAGGAGATGAAATTGATGTAGAACCTTTTAGACTTAGTGTTGAGAGTGAAAATTCCCCAACAGAATTTGAAGTTATCTTTACCTTTAATAAGATAATGTATCGTTATGGATTTGAGGTTGATAAAAAACAAATTGTTTCTGAATGGTTATTTAGAAAACCTAAAACTAAAGAAGTTGAATTATTTTATAGAGATTATCAAAAATTTGATGTGCACCCAAGAAATTTCGCAAAAGGAGCGACGGTAATTAAGGAAGGTTTAGTAAGAAATAATGCATTATTATTATCTGTTGCAGCTCAATTTAACGACTCAACATCAATTAATGTCCTAGATTGGATTAAAAACTTGAAAACTATTTCTGGATTAAGGGAAGATGGATATCAAGGGTATACAATGGGAAAAATTAAAGACCCTAATAACAAAAAGAAAATTCTTGAATTACTAAAAGCTGCTGACTTGGGAATTCAAGACATTAAACTAGAAATGTTAGACATTGAGAAATTACCTAAAGAAATGCCTAAAGAATTAAGAGAGAAAATAATCAAAGAATCAAGTGAAGAAAATACTGAGTTTTTTTCTGATATTTTGACTTCTCATAAAAAGTTTGATGTTTCAAAGAGATTTATTGAAAATATCAATTTTTCATTAGACGATGATGAATCATCGGGAACTCAAAAGTTTTTTGCGCTAACAGGTCCCATTATAGATGTAATTGAAAACGGATATATATTAGTTGTAGATGAACTTGATTCTAAGCTTCACCCAAATCTTGTTTGTAAAATAGTTTCACTTTTTAATTCTAAAGAACTTAATCCTAAAAATGCACAACTGATTTTTAACACACAAGACACTAATTTATTAAGTTCAGGTTTATTTAGAAGAGATCAAATTTGGTTTACTGAAAAGGATAAATTTGGGGAAGCTCGATTATATTCGCTAGCCGACTTCAAATCTGATGAAGTTAGGAAAACAGAAGCCTTTGAAGAAAATTATATTAGAGGAAAATATGGAGCGGTTCCATTTCTTGGTTTTTTTGATAATTTAATATATAAAAAACTTTTGGAGCAAGATGAAAATGAAAAATAAACAAGTTAATCAAATTGCCGCTAAACAAAAACATAGAGATGAACTAAAATCAATAAGGCGTAATAAACCTAGTTTTGATAGAATCGCACCTATTTTAAATCAAAAACCGACAATATTAATAGTATGTGAGGGTAAGAATACAGAACCTTCATATTTTAGCCAATTTAAGCTTGCAACGGCAACAATTAAACCAGTAGGAGAAGGAAACAATACACTCTCATTGGTTAATAGTGCTATAGAACTATCTCAAAAAGGTAATTACGAACAAATTTGGTGTGTCTTTGATAAAGATGATTTTAGCAATAATAATTTCAATAATGCTATACTAATTGCTGAATCAAACAACTTTGGTGTAGCATATTCAAATCAAGCTTTTGAATATTGGTTAATTCTTCATTTTGACGATCACCAAGGCGGCAGTATGGATCGAAAAGACTATAATTCAAAAATTAACAAACTTCTTAAACCTTTCAATCTGAATTATAATGGTGATAAAAGCAAGATAATTACAGAAGAAATATTTGAACTTCTTGATGGTTATGATGAAAACATTGGTAAAGAAAGAAAAATATTAGCTATTGAAAGAGCAAAAAGAAATTATGACCAATTTGACAATAATAATCCATCAAATGCAGAATCCTCAACAACTGTATTTAGAATTGTTGAAGAATTATTGAAGTACTTATAATAAAACCAGATTACTTGGATTTGCAATCCGTGTTTTTACAAAATTAACTTAAAACAATATGACAAAATCGTTCCTCACATTTCCTTCATTATTACTTCTCTTTTCACTATTGTTTTTCAGTAGTTGCAATAAAGGCAAATCTCAGGAGGAACCAATCATAGAAGATGACAAAAAAGACACCGTAAAAACCATCGCTGCCCCAGAAAAGAAAATTTCCGAAATCGACACGGTCGACTACAACCAAAGAATGTTGGCTTTGTCTAACAACGACACCACAGGATTTTGGCCCGTAAAAACCCCATATCCATTGCCTGGAGCGGTATTGCCGTATAACAGAATTATTGCCTTTTACGGAAATCTGTATTCCAAAAGAATGGGAATTTTGGGTGAATTGCCAAAAGATGAAATGCTTAAAAAACTGCAAGGTGAAGTTGCCAATTGGCAAGCCGCCGATCCAACTACAAAAACAATTCCAGCCTTGCACTACATCGCCGTCACAGCCCAAACCAAGCCCGGAAAAGCAAATTTGCACCGTTTGCGGATGCCTTTTAAGCAAATAGACACCATACTAAATTGGGCAAAGTCTATTGATGCTTTGGTTTTTTTGGATGTTCAGGTTGGTCACAGCAATATTAAAGATGAAGTTACTGCGCTGGAAACCTATCTTAAACTGCCCAACGTTCATTTGGGAATTGATCCCGAATTTTCCTTAAAAAATGGCCATGTTCCCGGCACCAAAATTGGAACTTTTGATGCCTCGGACATCAATGATGCGATTGATATTTTGGCAAACTTGGTCCGAGAAAATAACCTGCCGCCAAAAGTGTTGGTGGTGCACCGATTTACACAAGGAATGGTGACCAATTACAAAAACATAAAAATAGTTCCTGAAGTTCAGGTGGTGATGGATATGGATGGATTTGGCGACAAAATTTTAAAAAGATCTACGTACCTGAGATATATTTATAAAGAACCTGTACAATTTACGGGCTTTAAATTATTTTATAAAAACGACAATAAAAATAATTGGAAAATGTATACCCCAGAAGAATTATTGAAATTTACACCCAAACCCATCTACATTCAATATCAGTAATTCATAGCGATCAGGTTTTGACTAATTTTACCTTTGTAACAAAAGTTATTTTCAAACGTCAAATACTATAAAAAAATCAAACAATGAGCAAAGTCATAAAATTTGGGGAAGAAGTGGACGGATACGTTATTCCTGTATTAAACGAGCGAGAAATAAGAGCTGCAGCCGGATTGCTCTTTTTACTGATGTTTATTTCAATAATGATTGTAATTCTAAAGGGCGATTTTTTAATGCTAAAATATGCAGTTACCATTTTCCTTGCTGATATTGTTATAAGAGTATTTTTGAATCCTAAATTTGCGCCGACTTTAATCATTGGGCGTTTAATTGTGAGAAATCAAGTCCCCGAATATGTTGGTGCTGCGCAAAAAAAGTTTGCTTGGATCATTGGCGTGATTTTGGCCGCTACCATGTTTATTCTTTTGGTGGTTGCAAATACTTATAGCCCAATTACAGGAATTATCTGTTTTATTTGTCTTATTTTCTTATTCTTCGAATCGGCGTTTGGCATTTGTTTGGGATGCAAATTTTATAATTTGTTTTACAAAGAAAAAGCGCAATACTGCCCCGGTGAAGTGTGTGATGTGAAATCAAGACAAGAAATTCAGAAAACATCTTTGATACAAATCCTGATCGTTTTTGCATTTATTGCCTACATATTTTTAACCGTCTTTCTTTTTGATGATTATTTTAGCGAACGGCCTTATGACTTGTTTGGTATAGAAAGTGCTGCAAATTCGAAATAATAATTACCGTTTCAATACAGCAATTTCAAGCTCAAAAACCTTAGCGCATTTTACTGATGAAACCCGATTGCGCGGATTTGCAATCCGTGTTTTCCCAAAACAATCACTGTTTCCTCAAAACAAAAAAATCTGCAAAGCCACAAAACGTAAATTATATAAGTTACAAATTGAGAGGCAAGTTATTTTATTATATTTGTAATAGATATCAACTTTTATAAGAACTGGCGCGGATTTCAAATCCGCGCTATCGAAATTTTTTCAAGCTCGAAAACCTTTAGTAAACACTAAAAATGAAAACCTACAAGCACTTTGAAACGGAACGACTAATTTTACAGCCAACCACTTCAGATGATGCTGAATTCATTTTTGAATTGGTGAATACGCCAAAATGGCTTGCAAATATTGGCGACAGAAACGTAAAATCGGTTGAAGATGCCAAAACATATATCAAAGAAAGAATGACGCCACAATTGGAAAAACTTGGGTATGGAAATTATACCTTGATCAGAAAAGTTGACAACCATAAAATAGGCACTTGCGGTTTGTATGACCGGGAAGGTTTGGAAGGTGTAGATATTGGCTTTGCCTTGTTGCCGGCTTACGAAAATTTGGGCTATGGTTATGAAAGTGCGGCAAAATTACTGGAAGTTGGCATTAAAGAGTTTCATATTAAACGCATCAGCGCCATCACCACCAAAGAAAATATAGTCTCACAAAAACTCATAGAAAAATTGGGACTTAAATACGTAAATATCATAAAAATGCCCGATGATGAAGAGGAATTACTGCTTTACAGTTTATAATGTTGAAAATTCCCCATTGCATATTTATTAAATAAAAAACTACTTTTCCCTAAATTGACTCAACTTATATACAACTTGGTCTGCCTAAGTATTTTCAATTTAAATCATAAAAGACCTTGCAAATAATTTTATTGGAAGCATCAGCACAATCATCAACATTTTTATGTCCGCACAAATATTTGTTATATTTGCAACTATGAAAACACTTTGTTTCATCTTGTCATTATACGTTTTTTCCCTTTCGGTGGTTCCTTGCTGCTCGGATGACAATTGCAATGATGAAACAATCACAGAGAACACCAACAATCATTCACAAGAGCCTAACGAAGAAGGAGATTGTAATGCCTGTTCTCCATTTCTTAACTGCGGAACTTGCATTGGTTTTGTCTTTACAAATTTGCAGATTGACATTGCTGAAATCCCTACTGTTGAAAATCATTTTGTTCCAATTTACAAACCCCAATTTTCTGATGATTTTTTTGATAAGATCTGGCAACCGCCAAAAATAAGTTAATGATAAAATTAGCGGACTTCATCACTTTTATTTGTGGTGTATTTCCCCATTTAACCCAATCTTAAATTATTTACTTAATCATTTTAAAATGAAAAAATTTATCTTGCCTGTTTTGGCAATCATCTATACTTCGTTGGCTTTTGGACAACATACCTTTAAAGCCATCATCAAAGACAGCGAAAGCAAAGAATTGCTTTTGGGCGCAACCGCAATTTTACAAGGCACCACCAATGGCGCAAGTGCAAACCAAAACGGTTATCTGGAAATTAAAAATATTCCCGACGGAAAACAAACCATCATTTTTAGTTATGTGGGTTATCAGGAAAAAAAGAACACTTTTCTTTTTCCTTTGATTCAAACCGATCCATTTATAATTTTGCTTTCGGCTGCTGAAGGCGAAGAACTGGAAGAAGTGGTCATTTCTTCTACCCGTTCCAGCAGAACAATAGACAATATTCCGACAAGGATTGAAGCCATTTCGGGTGAAGAACTGGAAGAAAAAGGAAATATGAAACCTGGTGATATTCGAATGATGCTGAACGAAAGCACAGGCATTCAAACGCAACAAACATCGGCCACGAGTTACAATTCAAGCATTAGAATTCAAGGACTCGACGGAAAATACACGCAAATATTAAAAGATGGTTATCCGCTTTATGCAGGTTTTTCAGGCGGATTAAGTTTGTTGCAAATAGCGCCTCTCGACTTAAAACAAGTTGAAGTAATTAAAGGAGCATCCTCAACACTTTACGGCGGCGGCGCGATTGCCGGCTTGGTAAATCTTGTTTCAAAAACACCGGAAGAAGAAAGAGAATTAAGTTTTATGCTTAACGGAACTTCTGCATTGGGTTTGGATGTAAGCGGATTTTACGCGAAAAAAAATGATAAAATTGGCACAACAATATTTGCATCCTACAATGCTGGAACAGCTTACGACCCTTCCGATATTGGTTTTACCGCAATTCCTGAATTTACGAGATATACGGTCAATCCTAAATTATTTGTGTATTTCAATGATAAAACCACGTTAAATGCCGGTGTAAATACCACGATTGAAAAACGCATTGGCGGCGATATAAAATATATTGAAAACAAAGGCAATGAAACACATAGTTATTTTGAGAAGAATAACACAAACCGTTATAGTGCCCAGTTGGGACTTGACCATACCATTAACGACAACTCAAAATGGTCATTTAAAAACAGCTTGAGTTATTATGACAGATCCATTGAAATTCCGAGTTTTAAATTTTCGGGAGTTCAATTGTCTTCTTTTAATGAAGCAACCTACCATTACAAAGTTGAAAATTCTGAATGGATTTCCGGTTTAAATTTATGGACAGACAAATTTACCCAAGATAAATTTGACGCATCAGAAGCAGTGGATTATCATTACACAACCATTGGCGGATTTGTTCAAAACACCTGGAATGCCACTGAAAAATTTATTCTTGAAACTGGTTTGCGCGGCGACTACCAAAACGAATATGGATTTTTTGCATTGCCAAGAATTTCCGGACTTTTAAAAGTGAATCCGAAATTATCGCTGAGGCTAGGCGGCGGCTTGGGCTACAAAACCCCAACAGTTTTTACGGAAGATGCAGAACGAATTCAGTTTAGAAATGTATTGCCCATTGACATTTCAAATACAGAAGCCGAGAAATCTGTCGGTGGAAATTTCGACATTAATTACAGAACATCTCTTTCAGACAAAATGTCTTTTAGCATCAATACCCTGTTTTTTTATACTGAAATAAAAAATCCGTTAATTCTTACGGCAACCACTGAAAATTTATATGAATTTCAGCAACCAAACGGATCGATTGACACCAAAGGAATTGAAACAAATGTAAAACTGACTTATGGCGACTTAAAGCTTTTTGTGGGCTACACTTTGGCAGATGTGAATGAACATTACAACGGAATCTCAACAAAATTTCCCTTGGTGGCAAAGCACCGACTGAATAATGTTTTGATGTATGAAATCGAAGATTCCTTAAAAATGGGTTTAGAAGCCTATTATTTTAGTCCGCAAGAACTAAATAACGGTGCAAAAGGCAAAGAATATTGGCTGTTCGGATTTATGGTTGAAAAAATTTGGGATTCGTTTTCAATTTTCATCAATTTTGAAAATTTCGGCGATACCCGCCAAACCAAATTCGACACTATATATTCCGGCACAATTACCAACCCGACGTTTAGGGATATTTATGCACCAGTTGACGGATTTGTAATAAACGGCGGATTAAAATTAAAGCTGTAATATCAATATAAAAATTTTCTAGAGGAAAATAAAAGGCGTTATTAAGTTATAAATCAATCTAAACCTGTTTCTAACTGATTCACTTTGAATTAAATATTTTGAGAATCAATATAAATTAGTTACTTTTGACGTTAGTAACGTAAAAGATATGATTGTATCCTTTGGATCGAAAGAGACTGAAATGATTTGGAATGGAATTAGGGCAAAAAAAATTCCTTTGGAAATTCAAAATATAGGGAGGCGAAAATTGAGAATGCTCAATAATTCCCAGGACATGCTCGATTTAAGAATTCCTCCATCAAACCGACTTGAAAAACTAACCGGAAATCTGAGTAGATTTTACAGCATCCGAATTAATAAACAATGGCGAATTATTTTTATTTGGGAGAATGGAAATGCCCACGAAACGGAAATAATTGATTATCATTAAAAAGCATAAAAATGGAAAAATTAGCAAATGTACACCCAGGCGAAATCTTGTTTTACGAATTTCTTGAACCGTTAAAAATAACAGCGTATAGACTTTCGAAAGATTTAAAAATTCCGCAAACCCGTATTTCAGAAATCTTAAAAGGAAATCGCAGAATAACTGCTGATACCGCTTTAAGGTTGAGTAAGTACTTTGGCAACTCGGCCAAATTTTGGCTTGGACTGCAAGATGATTTTGACATTGAGGAAGAAACTGAAATTAAAGAAAATGAGTTGAAAGAAATAAAGCATTTTAATGACAAAAATGTTGCTTAACCTTTATGCATACCATTTTTATGCAAAAATTAACTGCCCAAAATTAAAATTCAACTCAATAAAAAACCATTTCTAATAGCAAAATAACTATAAACTTATTTAGTATAAATCAAACATACTTGCTTTCCGGGTCCGTTTTTTTAGTTTAAAAATTCGGTCGTGGTAATATTCCTTTAACTCATCTATAAATGTCAGCGGATTTTCATATTCCGTAAATACTTTATAGGTATGTTTGTTTTTGGCGACTTGCAGTTGTTTTTCCAATTTCAGAAGCTCATTTTGCAAATAAGAATCCTCTTGGGCAGTTTTTTCAGAAAATTCAGGAAAATGCATCATCGCATTTCCGCTAAAAATGTGTTTATGAAAATTTTGAAGTTCGGCCAAGTTGCCGGTTTGGTAGATTTCGATCAATTTTGAGGTCACTTCTGTAGCAAGGTCAATTTTTTCGTCGTGCATCGAAAATTTATCGGGATGCACAAAAAGCATCGCTTCCCTATACAAGCGTTTTTTTTTTTTTGATTGTCTTCGCTTGTATTGTTCGCATTGTTTTTGACAATCACTTTTAAACCCTCCAAATCCTTAAAGTTTTTACCTTTCTTTTTTTGTGCAAAACGTCTTTCCTTTTTTGCCAGTTGCACTTTTTTGTAAAGAACTGTTAACTCCTGTTCTTCAATAAGTTCATCGATTAAATGCGAGCGCAAAATGGCTTCAAAAGCGTTAGTCTTTTGTTCAATGTCATTCAGTTCCTTTTGCAAAAGGTTGATTTTGGCTTTCAGCAATAGTTGATCTTGCTCATTATCGTTTGAAACAGGAAGTGTGTTTTTTGTCATTCATTGAATTATAATGCCGCAAAGTTGCTAAAAAAATTGCAATTCAACGTCATCACCTAATTTCATTGATTCGTAATTTATTGGAAGTCTTGTTGAAAATTAAATTAAGTGGTCTTTTTATTGTAAAAAAACAAATTCTTATTGATTAAATAAATTCGTATTCTTTTGTCGTTATTCGATTTTTTAGACTGTACTATATCTTCGCTAAAACCCAAAATCGTTTTAATTTTCAGGTTAATTTCATCGAGTTTCTGCACTTTTATTCGCTCATTATGGGTAGGGCTATATTGGCTTTCTTCCACAATATTTAGAATTTTATGAGAGCTTACCGCTTCGTCGGAAACCAACAACCTTAATATCTCCATCGCTTTATGGTCAAATTCAACAAACTTATTTTGATACCGCAATCCGTTGTCCAACAAAACAATTTTCTTCCTTTTTTTGAATTGCCTAAAACCAAAATTGACCAAAAGCGCAGTCAAAAGTAAGCCGGCGACCAAAGAAAAGGATCCTTTTAATAAATTATAATTGCTGTAAAAAGGTTTATCGGAAATGAATTCGCCTATAAATTCATTTTCACTGGCATTTCTGAAATAGACATTGCTATTATGTTCTCTAAAATAGAAAAAATAAAAGCGGTCATTCAAAAAATAATGATTTAAAGATGCGATCACATTATACGAATATTTACCGTGTTTAAATTTTGTGTGTTTGTTATTGCCCAAATCGATGATCGACATTCCATTGGTATAAAGCACCAATAAAGATTTTTTATAACTTATTGGGTGGGCAAGATTGGTTAAATCAATCATTTCGCTTATTCCCAAAAAATGCCATTTATTCCGTTTTAAATCGTATTTCCATACTTCATTGTTAAAATACATTTCCGTTTTATTAAAATCATCAATGCTTTTACCGTTAAAAAAATAGGCGTCATCTTTGTCCAAAATATACAATCCGTCAAAAGTTCCCTTGGGCACTTCTTTAGAATTAACCGGACTTAAAGCTTCCCATTCCAACAAATCGGTATCAAAATAGGTGAAGAAATTTCTTGCGCTCCAAAAACCATAACCGCCATATCTTACAATTTTATCATCATAAACAAAAATGTTGGAATTGATTTGCATTTTATGGTTAAAGGAATTGTCAATACGCTTAATTGTGTCATTCTGCAATTTGTAAACAATTCCGCCAGCGTTATGCACAAAATAATAGTTTGAATTCACCAACACCGGTTTAGCGCCCATAAATTCAAATTGAGGATCAACAACAATTTTTACGCTGTCAACCATAAAAGTTTCCAAATCAATTTTTTTGTAGTAATCCTTAAAAAATACGAAGATGGCATTGTTTGCGCTATCCAATGAAGTGTGGGATATTTCATTATATTTTCCCACATAAACCGATTGCGCGAATGAAAGCGTTGTAAATAAAAATAAACCAGCGGTTAAAAACTTGTCCCTAAGCATCATAATCCAAATATACACAAAATACAGTTTGTGAGATAAAAAAAATAATCATCTCATTATAATGCGAGAATATGATTTAATGAAATGATGTTTTAAATTCGCCTTATTATTTTGATTTAAAAAAATTGAAGCGTTATGAAACAGATAATTCAAATCACCCTTAAACAAATTCAGCAGAAAACTACCCAAATTGTACTCATCGGTTTAATCATGCTTTTTGTGATGCTTTCAAGCTTGTACATTTTGTTCACCGCTTTTATATCCATTTAACAATTCACATTTACTATAAAAGCTATGAAAAAAACTATTGGAAAATTGCAATAAAACAAAAGAAAAGGAAGAAAACTACCTTCAAACAAAACTTGGGGGTAGTTTATAAAATTAGCATTCAACCTTAGAAAACTAGAAAAGAACTTTAGGAAATAAGATAAACACCTGTTCTTATTAAAAAAGCACAGGTGTTTATTTAAAATATCTTATCTGGCTTTTAAATCCTGCTTTGGTAGGTATATAAATCGTAATACCTTCCTTGCTTGGCAATCAGCTCTTCATGTCGTCCCTGCTCCACAATATTTCCGTTTTCAATCACCAAAATTTGATCGGCTTTTTGAATGGTGCTTAACCTGTGCGCAATCACGAAAGTGGTTCTGTCTTTCATCAAAATATGCAAACTTTTTTGGATAAAGGATTCACTTTCCGTATCCAAATTTGAAGTGGCTTCATCTAAAATAATAATTTTCGGATTTGCCAGCAAAGCCCTTGCAATGGTAATTCGCTGACGCTGTCCGCCCGATAATTTAACACCACGTTCGCCAATTACGGTATCCAATCCGTTTTCAAACCGGTCGGTAAATTCATTGACATAAGCGCCTTTTACGGCTTCCAATAACTGTGCTTCGGAAGCATTTGGTCTTGGAAACAATATATTTTCGCGAATGGTGCCTTCATATAAAAAATCATCTTGCAACACCACGCCCAAATGACTTCTGAAACTGCTCAAATTTACGGTGGACAAATCGATACCGTCAACGGTAACTTTTCCTTCAGTCGGATTTAAAAATGAGGCCGCCAAACCGGCAATCGTAGTTTTTCCGGAACCTGATGAACCCACTAAAGCGGTAACGCTTCCTGATGGCGCTTTAAATGAAATGTGGTGCAACACTTCTTTGCTTTTTTCATAACTAAAAGAAACATCCTCAAAAACCATATCACCAACAATATCCTCCAAAATCACTTTTCTGACTTCTGGATTGTCTTCTTCGGCCATATTCATCAATTCCTGGGTACGATCCAATCCCGCCATCGCCTCGGTTAACTGGCTTCCGATATTGCTCATTTGCACAATTGGCGCAATCATAAATCCTAAAAAAAGCGTAAATGACACAAATTCCCCAATCGTCATCGTGTTATTCATAATAAAATAACCGCCAATTCCCATAATTCCTGCGGATGCCAATCCCAGCAAAAATGTTGAAGAACTGGTAATCAATGCGGTGGCCGTTAAACTTTTTTTCACATTCAAAAATAGACGTTCTACACCTTCTTCAAAAGTTTTATTCTCCTGATTTTCAGCATTAAAACCTTTAATTACCCGAACGCCATTCAGGGTTTCTGTCAATCTTCCCGTAACTTCGGCACTAATTTTTCCGCGATCCCTAAAAATCGGTCGGATATAGCCAAAAGCCTTCAAAGCCACAATGGCAAAAATGGCAACCGGCACCAACACAAAAACGGTCATTAATGCGTTTATTTTTATTAAAATCACCAATGAAATAACGGCAGTTATCGATCCGCCAACCAGCTGAACCAATCCGGTTCCCACCAAATTACGGACACCTTCAACATCGTTCATCACTCGGGAAACCAATGCGCCGGATTTGTTGTTGTCGAAAAAACTGATGGGTAATGTGAGCAATTTCTTTTGCACTTTTGCGCGTAAAATCGAAATTAAATGTTGCGCTTCCACACTCAGCAACCTCGTAAGCTCAAAAGAAGTTACCGCCGCTATCAGAATAGAAACACAAACCACCACAAGTAAAATTATCAATGCATTTATGTCCTTTGATGGAATTACATCATCAATTAAAGTTTTACTGGCATAAGGAAGCACCAATCCGGCCAAACTTTTGGCGATGATTAATACAATTCCTATAAATATTATTTTTTTTCGGGGCCAAATAAATTCCTTAAAAGCCCACTTGTAAGATACGTTGGTTTTGCTCATAACATTTTCTTAAACGAATATCACGCCAAAATATTTTAGGTGACAAATCGACAGTTTGTTTTTAGTTAAAAGTTAAAACGTTAAATGTTATACGTTATATGTTGAATATATAAACATTTAAACAAATCAACACATTGGCTAATTGGCTAATTGACTCATTGGCATATTATCAACAAATAAACGCATAAACAAATAAACAGTTAAACATATTTTTCGTAAATTTAGGTAGATTTCCACAAACAAAAAAAATGGCATTTATAGATTATTATAAAATATTGGGCATTGATAAAAGTGCTTCTGCGGGCGACATTAAAAAGGCTTACCGAAAATTGGCCAGAAAATACCACCCCGATTTGAATCCTTCCGACAAAGAAGCGGAACGAAAATTCAAAGAAATTAATGAAGCGAACGAGGTTTTGAGCGATCCCGAGAATCGGAAAAAATACGATGAGCACGGAAAAGACTGGAAGCATGCCGAAGAATTTGAAAGGGCAAATCAACAGCAACGGCAATACCAAAGAGGCCAACAACAAAGTCCGTTTGGCGATTTTGGCGGTGGCGATTACTCCGACTTTTTTGAATCGATGTTTGGCGGGCGCACTTCTTCAAGGGGAAGAACAAGCAGCGGCGGCGGCGTAAAATTTAGAGGGCAAGATCTTAACGCATCATTGAACCTCAACCTAAAAGATGTATTTGAAACCCATAAAAGAACTTTAACCATCAACGGTAAAAATATTCGGCTTACCATTCCGGCAGGTGTTAAAAACGGACAAGTCATAAAAATTAAAGGGCACGGCGGCGAAGGCATCAATGGCGGACCCAAAGGTGATTTGAACATCACATTTTCCATTGAAAACAACACCAAATTTAAATTGGATGGTGACAATTTACACACAACAATCGATTTGGATTTGTACAAAGCAGTTTTGGGCGGAGAAATAACGGTTGATACTTTTGATGGAAAAGTAAAGTTGAAAATTGCGCCCGAAACACAAAATGGCGCCAAAGTAAAATTGAAAGGAAAGGGTTTTCCGGTTTATAAAAAAGAAGGTTCTTTTGGTGATTTATATATTACATATCAGGTAATAATTCCAAAAAATATTTCGGAAAAAGAAAAACAGTTGTTTGCTGAACTTGCTAAATTAAGACCGTCATGAGCAAAGAAAAATTTATACCGCTTCAAAAATTATGCGAACTATACAAGGTTGAGATGTCATTCTTCAGCGGTTTAAACGACATCGGGCTGATACAAATCAGTCTTGTTGAGGAGTCACATTGCATTCATCAGGATAAAATAAACGATATTGAAAAAATGATACGGATGCACCTTGATTTGAATATCAATATCGAAGGAATTGATATTGCTTTTAATTTATTGCAAAAAATAGATGAACTGGAAAATGAAATAATTACCATAAAAAACAGGTTACGCATTTATGAAAACTGATTTATGAGTAAAAAAATTATCAACTTAAACTATATAAAATGGAAGAATTTAAGCAAAAAAGATTCTTTAATTCAAAAAGGGTTGAATTTGAAGGTGACGGAATCACTTTTTATTCGGGAAATTTTTTAAACGCCAAAGAAATTTTTATTTCTTATGATGAAATTATCCCCGATTCCATTACAAGGGAAACCAAAACCAGCAGGCTTTTCCTATGGATTACAATCGCTTTCGGATTAATTTTTAGTCTGTCTTTTTTGGATATTCTTCAAATTCCTTTTGGAATTTACATGGTTCTGGTATTTTTCTCCGGATTGCTTTTCATAATTTTCTTATTGCTGACTATTTTAAGCAGAAAATATATGTTGTACATCACCACATTAAGCGGTTATTTAATTGATTTTTACGACAAAAATCCGAGTAAAGAAACTATGGCTGAATTTCTGAAAACATTAAAATCAAAAACCTTTGCTTATTTGAAAGAAAAGTATGCCGTAATTGATATAGATTTACCTATTGAAAAACAAATAGAAAACCTGAATTTTCTGAAAGAGCGTAATGTGATTACAGAAACAGAATATGAAGCTTTGAAAGAGAAACTAAAAAATATCAATATAGATGTAAAGGGATTTAAATTTTGAAAGAAAAATAGTTTTTAAAGCAATGATTATATATACAACCTCAAAAACAAGCCAAGATCTTTCTGGAATTATAGCGTTACAGAAAATTAATTTACTTGAAAATTTGACAGAAAATGAAAGGCAAAACCAGGGGTTTTTGTCCGTTACCCACTCTTTGGAAGTCTTGGAAAAAATGCAGGCCGATGAACGAAATATCACTGTAAAAAACAAAGATAAAATTGTTGGTTACGCCTTGGCTATGACAAAAAAATCGAAATATGACATTCCAGTTTTAATTCCGATGTTTGAGCTTTTTAATATAATTACCTACAAAGAAAAATTGGTTTCCAATTACAATTATATTGTAATGGGACAGGTTTGCATCCATAAAGAATATCGCGGACAGGGATTGTTTGACGGTGTTTATGAAGCTTTTAAAAACTATTTCCAAAACAAGTACGATTTTGCCATTACCGAAATTGCAACCACAAACTTACGTTCAAGGGCAGCCCATAAAAGAGTTGGTTTTGAAGAAATTTACAAATACTATGATCCCGAAAATGTGGAATGGTGTGTTGTAGTGTTGGACTGGAAAGACGTAAATGAAAACAAAATATAAGCCCTGCCAAAATTCAGCCTATCTTTGACTTAGGAAAATAAAAAGAAATAAAAAAATGATTCTCGACCATAAATTTGATTTGGGTTTTTTGCCAACGCCACTGCATCAACTAAAAAATATTTCTGAGAAATATGCTCCTTATAATATTTTCATCAAACGCGATGACCAAACCGGACTTGCATCAGGCGGAAATAAAACCAGAAAACTTGAATATTTAATTCAGGAAGCTCTGGATAATGGTTGCGACACCATCATTACTGCCGGCGCACAACAATCTAACCATTGCAGGCAAACAGCGGCCGCTTGTGCCATTGCCAAACTAAAATGTCATTTGCTGCTAGGCGGAACTGCACCCGAAAAATTTAACGGCAATTTATTGTTGTCTCATTTATTGGACGCTCAAATTCATTTTACCGGAAAACACAGAAAAGGAGAAGATATTGACCGTTTAAAACAAAAACTGGAATTGGAAGGAAAAAAACCTTTTATTGTTCCTTATGGCGGATCAAATCTTACAGGAGCGCTTGGCTTTGTAAACGCCATGAAAGAATTAAAATCGCAGCTTACTGCCCAAAATCTTAAAATTGATTATCTGTTTTTTGCGTCAAGTTCCGGCGGCACGCAAGCCGGATTGACTTTGGGAAATGACTTGCACCATTTAAACATCAATTTGATTCCTGTTGGAATTGACAAAAGTGAAACTCAGGGTTTGAGCCTTGAAGAAGCCGTTCTGAACATTGTTAATGAAGGAAAATTACTTCTCAATATTAAAAAAGAATATACGCTTTCTGACGTTAAAATCAATAATGATTATAATGAAGCCGGCTATGGCGTTATCACCAAAAACGAAACTGAAGCCATTAAAGAATTGGCTCAAAATGAAGGAATTATTTTAGATCCGGTTTATACCGGACGTGCTTTTTATGCAATGATGGATTATTTAAACAAAAACAAAATTCCGAAAAACGCCAATGTACTTTTTTGGCATACCGGCGGATTTCCAGCCATATTTAATGATGCTGCGAAAATGAAGTAATCATCTATAATTATTTGCATCAACCGAAAATTCTGATGTACTTTTCACTTAAATGAAAAGAAACTACCTTTTTTCAAAGCCTCAACGTGTGAATCTTGTAACTTATTTAAAGAGTTGTGTAACTCCTATTGTTGTTTAATTTATGAAATTTACAATTTCAACATTGAGAAAACAAATGAGTTCGGAACAAGGGCGATTAAAGTTGAATGATGGCGTTTTTTGAGTTAAAATAAACTAAAAACTACCGCTTTCATATCTCAAATAATAAACAAAAAAATCATTAACACTAAAATTATTATGAGACAAACAGGAAACAATATCAACATCACAGTAAACAAAATTAGCGTAAGTTATAACGATGAAGGATTGAATGAAGCTCCGGTAATCATTTTCATTCACGGTTTCCCCTTGAACAAATCTATGTGGAACAAACAAGTGAAAGCTTTAAAAGACAACTGCCGAGTGATTGCCTATGATATTCGCGGACACGGAAAAACGGAAGTTGGTACCCTTGCTTTTTCGATTGATCTTTTTGTGAAGGATTTACTTGGTTTTATGGATGCATTAAAAATTGAAAAAACCATCATTTGTGGCTTATCCATGGGCGGTTATATTGCATT
Source organism: Lutibacter sp. (assembly GCA_030694935.1). GTDB lineage: Bacteria > Bacteroidota > Bacteroidia > Flavobacteriales > Flavobacteriaceae > Lutibacter. Next base: position 117,133 of record JAUYUA010000045.1, read on the forward strand.
AAACGCAATTCTAAACCATCCTGAACGTTTTACTGGACTTATATTAAGTGATACAAATTGTACAGCCGATACACCAGAAGCAAGAGAAAAACGCATGAACACCATTGAAAGCATCAAGGAAAATGGCGTTGAGAAATTGGCAAATGATTTACTTCCAAACCTGTTTGCTCCTGAATCCTTTACAACAAATTCAAAAGAAATTGTAGCTGTAAAAGAGATGATTTTAAACACAACTAAAGAATCACTTTATAAAAGTTTGAACGCGCTGGCAAATCGCAAAGAAACCTGCAGCAAACTTGCAGAAATAAAAGTACCTGTGCTTATATTGGTAGGAAAAGAAGATAAAATAACGCCACCGGAAGCAGCAAAAGCAATGCATGAAAAAATAGATATAGCGCTTTTAAGCATCATTAATCAGGCAGGTCATTTAAGCAATCTTGAAAATCCGGAAGGATTCAATAGCCAGCTTCATAAATTTCTTAATGCCTTAAAATAAAGGAAAAAGAATTAAAATATGAAATATGAATAAAATTAACGACGTATAGAGAAATTTCATATCATAAAGCATTTATAAAAATGGAAAATAATCCCAAAAAAATAACAGAATCCAGTCGAGAACCAATCAAAATTCATAAAGAAATCAGGTCGGTTTTTGAAGGTCAAGAATCTGCTAAAAAAATGTCTTATGATGACATTGAAAAGGATTTGAATTCAAAAATTATGAAAATTACTATGATTATAAAAGACAAATTTCCTGAATTGTTGAAATATTTGGATGAAATGCCAATGACATTGCCAACTGAAAAAAATCCGGAAATAACAATTAAAAATTTAAATGCTTATTACGATTCGCTTAACGCAATATTAACCAAATACAAATTGGAACATTCCTAAATCAATAAGATAAAAGACAATAAATTATCCAAAACATTTACAATTGTCAGTTGTCCAATATCATAAACCTTTAATTCATTCGTATTAGAATCAATTAAAAATCACTAAAATGGCAAAAAAAAAATTAAGATCCGCGACCGATTGCCTCAACTGCAAACATGTGGTTGAAGAGCGTTTTTGCCCAAACTGCGGACAGGAAAATACGGAAATTCGTATCAAGTTTCATCATTTATTCACCCATTTCTTTCAAGACTTAACGCACTACGACAAAAAGTTTTGGAAAACAATTATCTATTTGCTCTTTAAACCGGCTGCAGTCACAAAAGCCTATACATCGGGACAACGTATGTCTTTTTTACCGCCTTTTCGCTTGTATATTTTTACAAGTTTTGTAACTTTTTTGCTGATTTCCTTTTTTCCGGCAGGCAATGCCAAAAAAGCGGTAACCAACGTAAAAAATAAAGTTGAACAAGTGGTTCCCGCATTAGACTCGTTAAAGATTGATGAAAAAGGTGTGGACGGACTGACCAAGATTGGCATAATTTCTCAGGATAAGAATGACACCATAAAAAAATTATTGAAAGACACAAAAGAAATTAATCCTGAAAAAATTACTGATTTTGGCTACAAAGGAACCAAACAACTAGATTGGATCCAAAAACACAGTGCCGAAAAAGAAAAATTAGGCAAAACAGAATATTGGTTTTTAAAAAAATGGCTGACCGTAAAAGAAGAAAACACAAACAAAGAAATAGTGACTAAGTTTGGCAAATCTTTCATCCTTAATATGCCTAAGGTTTTATTTATTTATATGCCGGTTTTCGCCTTTTTCTTATGGCTTTTTCACGATAAAAAAAGATGGTATTTTTATGATCACGGTATTTTTACGCTGCATCTTTTTTCTTTTTTGCTGTTGATGATCTTGTTGCTATTTTTCATAGATAAAATTTTCGCATTGTCTGCTTCACCAATCTTTGGCTGGATAAATCTGATTGTTCAATCAGCCGGACTTATTTGGATGGTGTTCTATTTCTTTCCTGCACACCGACGTTTTTATGGAGAATCTCATTTGGTTTCCTTTTTCAAAAGCAGTTTGGTGTATGTGCTCAATTTAATTATTGTCACTGTTTTGCTTATTTTATACGGTTTGTATACCTATATCAATTTAGAATAAACACCTTTTAACAAAGTATCAAAAAGTGTGAATCATATAAAATATCGTCGGAATTATGTAAGGACATTTATTGCTAATAGAAATACCTTTGAAAAGTGAAAACGCATTCACAAATAAAATCTAATATGATGAACACAACTGAAGCAAAAGGAAACTGGAATATCCAGAAAGCCAAATTGAAACAAAAATATGCAGATTTAACAGACAATGACCTTATGTATGAAGAAGGTCAAAGAGATGAAATGCTTGGTAAACTTCAAGTAAAACTTGGTAAAACCAAAGAAGAATTGAATAAATTTTTAGACTCACTATAAATAATGGTTTAATTGATTGAAGTTTTAATTTCCTCTCGCAGCAAGTAACGTATTATGATTGAAAAGTAATCTCTTTACTACCGCTTTAGTGATCTTAAATCTGATTAAAATGAATCATAAAACCTCTTTAAATCTAATTTAAAGGGGTTTATTTTTTTTGGATTTGTTTTATATATTCAGAAAATAAACTTCCCCCAATATAAAATTTCTTGTTTCCTTGCAAGTGAATGCCAAAGGCAGTAACTTTAATTGCCAAATAAATACGCATCCTTATGAAAATAATTCACAAAATTTTAGTGGGAATTGATGGAAGTGATTCTGCCTTAAATGCAGTAAATTACGCCATTAAACTTGCAAAAGAAATGCAGGCAGAGTTAGAAATTATTTATGTAATTAGGTTTTCCATTGGAAATGTTGAAAAAGGGATTTTACCTGTCAGAATTGAAGAATATGAAAAAGAAAGGGCGATTGAATTGGTTGAAAAAATTAAAAAGCAACATCCCGACATAAAAATTAGCGATATAGAACCTATCGGCCGTCCATTTGAGGAGATTAACAAAGCCATTGACCATTGGAAACCTGATTTGTTTATCATAGGCCATCATACCAGTCATTTTTTGGAACATTTATTTATTGGCAGCATCGAAAAAAAACTGCTCAGTAATTTGAAAATTCCTTTATTGATTGTTCCTGAAAATTATAAATGATTAAATTTAAATTAACTCAAAAAACACCATATCAATTACTTAAAAATAAAAATTGAAAAAATTAATCCATAAACAAAATGAAAACAACTATAAAACATTTATTTTTATTTTCAATTTATTTTTTAATTGGACTGCTTTTTCTGAATACAAGTTGCGAAAAATCAAGTTTAAATATTGATGCTCCAAATTGTATTGAAAATGAAATAAAAAAAATAAAAAGTGAGGCTGTCCGAAATCCTCCCGCCGAAGTTTGGAAATGGGAAGCAGATGGACAAATATATTATTACATAACATCAGACTGCTGTGACCAATATAACTATCTTTACAATAGCAATTGTGAGGTAATTTGCGCTCCAGATGGCGGATTAATTGGATCTGGTGACGGGAACTGTCCCAATTTTATTAAGCCAATTAAAAAAACAGTTATTTGGAAAGACAGCAGACGGTAAAATTAATATTTACCAATACTCAACAATACCAACGTACACGCTTCTTCAAATGCAATGTGATGTTTTGTGAGTAAATTTTCAAGTTCCACATTTTCGGTTCCAGGATTAAAAATTATCCTTTTCGGATTTAAACCAATGATATAGTCATAATATATTCCCTGATTTTTTTTGCTTAAATAAAGTGTCACTGTATCAATATTTTCGAAAATCACCTTTTCTGTGATGATTTTTACACCACTCACTTCTCCGACTTTATTGCCGATTGCCACTACTGGATGTCCGTAATTGGTTAACTTCTGAATTGCCAAAAATGAATATCTGCTTGGATTTGTTGAGGCTCCAAGAACCAATGTGTTTTTTATCATTCAGCAAAAATAAACTAAAGATTGAAAAAGAGTGTAACAAAGTATTAAGTTAATAGTCTATTAAAAACGAAAGCTTTCAAAAAACAAATTAAGGCGGTCTTAAATTATAATGTTAAATAATTCTTAAAATAGTACTTTGCTTTGCATAGTACTAAAATATAATATAGTTTTGTCCTACTAAATCAAAAAAACATAAAAATGAAAACAACAAACACTACAAGTACCCGATCAAATTTTGAATTGTTAAGCAATACAAAACGTATAAATTGGAACAGCAAAAGGCGTTATGAAGTTTTAACGCATTTCAAATTTTAATAATAATCAAAAAACTTACTTTTAATTACTACTTACTAAAATGAAAAAAATACTTTTATTATGCAGTCTGCTCATTTCATTGACTGTTTCTGCACAACTTCCTGCAAATGACAATCCAAAAACCGGTGTAATTACCGGAAAAGTGATTGATGAAACCACAAAACAAGCAATGCCTTATGTGAGCATTGTTGTTAAAGATGCCAGCAAAAAATCTACTACTGGCGGAATCACTGATGATAGTGGAAATTTTACCATCAAACAAATTCCTGAGGGTGAAAATAATGTTGAAATTCAATTTATTGGTTATAAAACCGAAACCAAAAAAATAAACATTACCCGAACAAACACCAACATTAATTTAGGGATCATTGCATTAAAAGAAGAAGCCGCGCAATTAGAAGAAATAGTTGTTGTGGCAGAAACTTCAACAGTGACGCAAAAAATTGACAGAAAAGTGATCAATGTAGGAAAGGATTTAACGTCTGCAGGAGCAACAGCATCAGAATTATTAAATAATGTCCAATCTGTTTCAGTAGATAGTCAAACCGGTAATTTAAGCTTAAGAGGCAACGAAAATGTGCGTGTTTTGGTTGACGGAAAACCTTCAAATATTGATACGGCGCAACTGCTCAAACAAATTCCGTCAACATCCATTAAAAGCATTGAGTTAATTACCAATCCTTCGGCCAAATATAACCCGGAAGGGATGAGTGGCATCATTAACATCGTATTGCACAAAAATTCTAATTTAGGCTTTAACGCAACCGTTAACACAGGAATAACTTCTGGCGTAAATAACCGATTTAACGGCTCCTTGGATATGAATTTTAAAACCGGAAAAGTGAATTTCTTTTCAAATTACGGCGTTAAGGACGGTAAAAGCAAAAATTACGGAAAAGTTGCCAGAGACGATAACAATGCCGTCCAAAACTTTTTGTTTGTGGATGACGGCACTTCACATCTGCTAAAACTGGGCGCAGATGTGTATATAAATGACAAAAACACTTTTTCTTTTTATACTACCCAAAACATTGCAAACCAACTATTTAATGGAAGCACTTTGGTTGCTTATAGCAATGTTATGGCCAGTAACAGTTTAATGTTTGTAGACTCGGAAGACAACGCTCAAGCCTATAATTTAAATTATACCTTAGATTTTGAAAAAAAGGAACACAAATTAGAATTGGAAGGCAATTTTTCAAACTCCGAAAGTCCGGAAGATGCCTTGTACAATGATATTATCCATCCAAATGATTTGACCACAAATTACAATGATAAAGTTGATAACGACCGAAAAACAAACTTGATTAATTTGGATTACACCAACCCTTTATCAGAAAAATCTAAGCTTGAGCTAGGTTTGGAAGCAAGATTAGAGGATACCAAAAATAATAATGTTACCAACCAACACGAATTTGTTTACGACAATAACGGCAATTTAATCGATGATGGAAATGGTTGGTATGAAACCTCGCCAAAAGGCAATTCCTCCTTTGAATATGACCGAAAAATTTATTCAGGTTACGCAAATTACAACCAGACTTTCAACAAATTGGCCATACAACTTGGGGCGCGCCTAGAGCAATATGAAGTAAATGGCACTTTTGTTAAAAATACAGAAACTGCTATTTATAAAGATGAAATATTTACGGTGTATCCTTCCGCATTTTTTACTTATAATGCCAACGATAAGAATCAATTTCAACTAAGTTACAGCCGCAGGGTCGACCGTCCGTCAATTAGCCAGGTAAATCCTATTAGAGAATGGAGTACGCCAACAATCACTTCTGTAGGAAACCCGAATCTAAAACCGCAATTCACCAATTCTTACGAGTTGAACTATACGCGTCAATACAAAGATGGTTCTGTTACTTTTGGAACATTTTACAGAAGGGTGAACGACAATATTACAAGAATCCTGAATGCTGATCCTTTGGATGAAGACAAAGTGGAAATGTCTTACACAAATACAGAAAGCAACAACAGATATGGTGTTGAATTATCGAGCAATCACAAATTGGCAAATTGGTGGAAAGTGAACGCAAGTTTCGACTTATATACCCAAAAAGAAAGCGGAATTGCCAACGGAGATCAACTTGAAGTTACCAACAATTCATATAATTTTAGGGTAAATAACAATTTTACAGCCACCAAAAACCTTCGTTTTCAATTGTTTGGGATGTACAGAGGCGGAGGAGAATCTATCCAATTTAAAATTGATCCAATGTGGATGATAAATACCGGTGCCAGTTTAAATGTACTTGAAGGAAAAGGAACCATCAGCCTAAGGGTTAACGATATTTTTGAGGGAATGAAATTCACATTTGAATCGGAAAATCCTTATCCGCAATCCGGTCAGTTTAACTGGGAAAGCAGAACAGCCTATGTTGGATTTATGTACAAATTTGGCGGCGGAAAAAATAGCGCGAAAATCCGTAAAACAAGAGACAGCAATGAAACGCAAGGCAGTGGCGGATTTATGTAAAAAACTTTGTGAATTTGTTTACATTTAATTAACTATCCTTTAACAAGTTAAACACGTTAAAGCCTTAAATTTGCAATGTTAATATTACAATTAAAGAAGGCATGCAAATGCTGTAAAAATATAAAAGAATATTTATAATTATTTGAATTAGTTAATTGATAGTCTTTTTGATAAAGCCTCTAAACTTGCGTTTTAGAGGCTTTTGATTTTATCCTATCCCCAACCCTTTCCCAAGGAAAGGGAGTTTGATTAGTTATAATAATTGCATATTTTTTCAGATTGAACTTCCGACTTCGGTCTTCCGACTTCGGACTAGAATATAGGTGGGTTCTAAAAATTGATTTTTTTGAATTTTCCATAAAACAAAACCCATTGGTTTTATAGAAACTATTTTTTTTTAGATAAATCTAAATATATTTTTGACTTGACATCTCTAAAAATTCATTTTTAGATAATTATTTATTTGATTATTAGTGTTTTATAGTTAAAATATTTAACCTAACTACTTGTTCATATCGGAATAAATTGTAGGTTAAATTGATTAATCCAATTATTCCAGTTGCTCTTACGATTCCTATTGATTTCAGTTTTAACCCGTTCATACTTTGTTCCATAAACCCAAAGATGTGTTCAACTCTAGCTCTTGTTCTTGATTTTTCGGTATTGCTTTTCTTTTGTTCTTCAGTTAATGGGTTGTTTCTATATCCTTTCTCGTGAACTTTATTTATCATTTTATGTTTTGCAATTGTTTCTTCTTGATTTTCTCCAGTATAAGCACTGTCTGCATACAGTTCTTGATCTTCATCTTTTTCGTCTAACAAGTCCTCAGTGGCCTGAGAGTCGTGAACCGAAGCACTCGTTACAACAAAAGTGTTGATGAATTTGCTTTTTGTATCCACTTTTGCGTGGTTTTTATAGCCATAAAAATTCTCGTTATTTTTTTTTGTCCAACGAGCATCAATATCTTTGTGTGATTTTTTGTGGGGTTTGTCGTTCCATAAATCATTGCCTTCTCCCTTTTTTATCTTATCATTTTCCTCACGAGTATTGCGTTGGCGTGGTGCAATTGTAAAACTGGCATCTATCATTTGACCCTCGTTTAATATCAACTCTTTGGTTTCTAAAAAACTTTTAAATTGTGTAAATAAATCTTCTATAAGACCTGATTTTGTTAGGCTCTCTCTAAATGCCCAAACGGTTTTTTCGTCTGGAATTTTGTCTCCGGTATCTAACCCTAAAAAGTTTTTAAAACTTGTTCTGTCCAATATTTGGTACTCTACTTGCTTATCTCCAAGTCCATAATATCGTTGTAAAATCAAGATTTTGAACATCAAAACTACATCAAATGGTTTTGCTCCTGCATTATTTTTCTTGGTTGTATTTATAAGTTTGCTCTCTAATAACAATCTAAACATCTCAAAATCAATAACATTACTAATTTTATCTAACGGATTGCCAATTTCCGACAATTTTTCAGCAGAAAATTGCTCGTCAAACAATGATTTCTTTCCTGTTGATTTGTATATTTGTTTGCTCATACTTTTATCTGTGCTTTTGAAGCAATGAATATACGTATAATTACTTGAAAATCAAATTTTTAATTTATAGAACTCCCCTAAAGAACATTCCGTTAGTTCTCAACAACTTTCTTATGGGATTACGTTAGTTCGGGACAGGTTGCCGCAGTCGCCATACCGAAATAAATTCGGCACAGGCTATCTTTTCTAGCCGTTGCTCCATCGCAATGACGGGGGTTTTAATGAGCATTACATTAGTTCAGATCAGTATAATACATTTTTATGGATAATGATAGCAACGACAGCAGATTTCGAAGCGCGGGTGATTAATTTTTAAACAATAGTCTTTGAATAACTATTTTTGGGGATAAATATTCATCAAAATATTGTTTTGAATTTTTCTCTAACTTAGTTTTAAAATTTTCATCTGATAGAACTAAATTAATTTTGGATGCGACATCTTCATTAGAATCAATATTTAATGCATGGAAATTATCTTTTAATTCCGCTGGAAGGGTATTATAATGATGTGTAGTAATGATTGCCTTTCCCAAAGCTAAAAACTCCCCTAGTTTCCATCCATGACAGGACAATACTGCCGGTGTATTAAACGCAATTGATGACAATATTATTTTATTTAAATATTCTTGTAAATCATATCGCTGCGTAACAACCAAGTCTTCGAATCCTAGATTATCCCCATCTTTTCTGGGCGCAAAACCACCCTCAAAAACGATTTTATTATTGGCTTTACAAGCTTTTATAAATGCTGCTCTGGCATTATTTGTTAAAGACTCCTTTTTCCAAATTGATCCTGTAAAAAAAACATAGTCATTTAAAGATGGTGCATATTGATAGCTTTCCAAAGGCAATCTCTTATATTGCCGCCAATAATTTGCTAAAAATTCTCTCCTATTTGTTATGGATCTTCTAAATTTCAAATAATTATTTATGGCTTTAAATATAGTGATAGGAAAATTCCAAATTTTTATCCCAAAACTTGGTCCAATTGGTTTTATCTTTTCTTTATGTTTTTTCGGAATATTTTTAATATTATAATTTACTTTCCCATAAACATCGCACCAATTCAGTCCTTCTTCATCATATTCATTGGTATCTCTGGAATCTATAATTAATTTTATAGCAGAATCCCCGTCCTGAATTAATACGGCAAAGGTTCCTTGTCTAAATTTTGGAAATTTATTAATATTAAATTTATAGGAAGAAAATAATTTCTGAATACCATATAGGTAAAAAGAATCATAGTAAACATCACACAGTGCATAAACGTAAATTTTTTTACCTCGTCTCATCTTTATTTTAATGTAATCAGTCAACAAATTTCACCTATTTTATCTTAATTTATTCAACAATTAAAAATTTAAACAGGTTTGTTAAATAACAAACTCAACCAGCCCATTTTTCTTCCCAAGGCTTCGGTGAAGGCTTCTTTTGGTTTGTTTGTGGTAAAAATGTTGGTAAACCTGATAGTCATTAACAATAGCGTAATTGCATGCCATTTAAGTTTATCGTTGAAAGTTGGATTTGGATTTTTCACCCGCCATACGTAATAGCCGTTGCGCACCACCATTTTGCCGTATTGGTATTGGTTGGGGCGGCCGGAAGGATTGTGGTAGTGGCTTAATTTTGCGGCAGTATTTAGGTATAGCTTTCCGGTTTTAGCCAAACGCAATGAAAAATCGGCATCTTCATACAAGCCGTAGCCTTCAAAATAGGTGGAGAATTGAAAGGTGTCAAAAACGGACTTTTTAAAAGAGGAAACTCCGCCCATTACTTGTTCCACTTCATAGATCTTGCCTGATGGCGGCAAGAAACCCACACTTCTTCCATGGGAAAATAAAGGCGAAAACCCGGGCGGACAATCGCTGTCGAGCCCTAATTTTTTACGCAACACAAAACGGCTACCGTCTTTGCGTTTGTAACCGTCATAACTAAATTCGTCTATTTTTATGACTTCATTTTCTGCAACTTTTTGCCAAGGTGTTTCGTTACTAATATAACCGCCAACCCCCAACGCTTCAGGATACATTTCAAATGTTTTTAGCAATTGCTCAAAATAATCGGGTTCCAGCACCGTGTCGTCATCCAAAAAACAAACAATGTCCATTTCCTTTGCTACCCTTGTAATTCCGTAGTTGCGTTGTCTGGTTAATCCCCTGTCTTCTTTGGAAACCGAAAAATAGTTCAGGTTTTGAAACCTATTTTGCTCCAGCATGGCTTTTGTTTCCTGATTTGCGGAACCATCCACAATCAATATTTCGTCAGGATATAAAGTTTGCTCTTTTACCGACTGCAATAATTTCAGCAGGGGTTTTGGACGCATATAGGTGCAAATGATGAGGGTGAAGTTCATTTATAGCTTTTAAATTATTTGGCTTTTGCCTTCCTTCAATGACGCTGATTGCAAAAGATTTCTTCGTTATTATTTCTCTATTGTTGAATGACGTCTTGGAATATTGCAGACTTAAATAAACTGTAATCAAAATCAACAAAGTAACATCATTGCTTCCGTTTTGTTTTTTTGGCGGGACTTTGTTTTGTATGAAATATGGCAGTCACAATGATGCTTTTTTCATCAATTTCATAAATAATCACAAATGGAAATGGTTTTACTGTTGCTTCTCTAAAATGAGCAAATTTGATAGGAAAAAGCAGCGGATTGCTATTTATTAATTCTAAAAGGGTAAATATCTCCTCTTCAAATTCAAAGCCCAAACCTACTAATTGGTCATTATAATATAAACATGCATCTTCAATTTCAACAATGGCACTTTCAATAATAATTAATTTATATTCCGCCATTTTCTTCGGATAATTTTTGCTTTACACGCTTACGAACTTCGGGCAAAGAAACTCCTTTCATTTTACCTTCTTTGTACAAAACAGATCTTTTGAAAACTTCTTCTTTCTGATCGGCTGTCAGTAAACTTGTATTGCCTTTGCGATAAACTTCTAAAAGTTTAATGACAACCTCAAGAACATCATTGTCAGCTTCATCAATATATTTGTGCAGTTTAGAGCGAATTGCAGTTGTTGTCATACAATTATTGTTAAATTTTTTTTAAAGATAATGATTTTATTTGCTAAATATAATTAATTTTCATTGATGTTGAGAGCTTCGAAGTCAGTCCCGATAATTATCGGGATCGAAGAGCGAGTTCATTACTAAACTATTAATGAATACTCCGCTCTGCAATCGCTCTGCGAAGTCTCCCGACTTCGTAGCTTGGATCATATTTTAAAAGTCGTTGTATTTCGTGAAATTCTTCAAATTTAAAACATCAACAACTGGATTGTCTGCCATTTCAATTTCTATCAATCCTTGGCCAAGGACATAATTACTTGCACTTGAATATATAAAGTCCGATGCTTTTTCCACTATGCCTGCTCTAACAGGGTTTAGATGAATGTAATCTAATTTTGTCCACATAAATTTATTTGTATAAATTTCTTCCGGATGATTGCCATATTGCCAAAATTGATAATTTTTATTTCTGGAATGACTTTTTGTTGCCAATTTAAATCGTTCTAACATCCATTCTCTTCTGCTTTCCGGTTCGGATTGTATTTTTTCTAAAATAGTTTTGGCTGTAAATTTTTTGAAATCCCTTATTAAATCAGACAATTTTCCATCTTTGGATTGTACTATAAAATGAATGTGATTGCTCATAATGACATAACCAAATACAATCATGCCTTTATTTTTTATGCAAAAATCAAAACTCTCAATTACACAATCTTTATATATTTTTCGGGTAAAAACATCCACCCAATCCACCACAGTAGCCGTAAAAAAATAAGGCAAGTCTTGATCTCTAATTTTAAACCCTTCCATTGTTTAGCATTTTGCCCTAAATATAGTACATTTTTATAGATGATGTGAGTTTCGAAATCGGGAGACTTCGAAGAGCGGGGAATTTGTCCTAAATATAGTACATTTTCCTTGAAGTTGTGAGCTTCGAAGTCGGGAGACTTCAAAGAGCAGAATATAGTACATTTTCTTTGAAGTTGTAAGCTTCGAAGTCGGGAGACTTCGAAGAGCAGATTTTCATTGATGATAAGTGCTTCGAAGTCGGGAGACTTCGAAGAGCTGTTCGTGGTATTTCTTTGAAGTTGTGAGCTTCGAAGAGCGGATTGGTAGTTTTCATTGATGATAAGTGCTTCGAAGTCGGGAGACTTCGAAGAGCGGGTGTTTCATTGATGATAAGTGCTTCGAAGTCGGGAGACTTCGAAGAGCAGATAATGATTTCTATGTTAAATATAATTCATTTTCCTTGAAGTTGTGAGCTTCGAAGTCGGGAGACTTCGAAGAGCGGGATATAGTACATTTTTATAGATGATGTGAGCTTCGAAGTCGGGAGACTTCGAAGAGCTGTGAGCGGATGATGTGAGCTTCGAAGTTGGGAGACTTCGAAGAGCGGGTGTTTCATTGATGATAAGTGCTTCGAAGTCGGGAGACTTCAAAGAGCGGGTGTTTCATTGATGATAAGAGCTTCGAAGTCGGGAGACTTCGAAGAGCGATCTAGTCTGATGAACTTTTTCTGTAAAATAAATTGAATTTTTGCCTTGCGCCACCTGACCCTATCACTAAAAATCTTCACTGAACATTTTAGCTCACTACTTTTATTATTTTTAAATAGGTGTTCGTAAATCTTCGATTTTTTAACGCTCTGTCCTAATCCTTTTTATTTAATTCATTGGCCCAGTAAACACTCCTATCCCACTGTTTTCTGAAATTTTTAAAATAGCTGACCGGATTTTTAATCTTTTGGTGCTTGTAATATTTAAAAAACAAGATGGTTTTATAGCCCAAAATTTGTTCTTGGGTATTGTGCAAAATTTGGTACAACATCACCGTTGGCGATGGTTTCGGCTGAATGGGATCATTGTGCCAAGTCAAAATTGGTTTTGTCCTAAAACCACCCATAGGCGCTTTTAAATGCAGTATTTGAGGCTGAGGCAAGAACAATACATCAATTCCCTGATTTCGCAGTTGCCTGCCAAAATCCCCGTCTTCCCCAAAGCCAAATTCATATCCCATATTAAATTTACAATGCTTTAAGCTGTCGGCCAACACCACACTGCACCCTGAACCAAAACTTCCCCATTGAAAAATAGTTGAATAAGTCTGTTTTTCGCCTTTTTGCAAACAACTTAACGAGGCTGCTTTTACGCCAAATTTATTGATGCTTTCCAAAGATTTTTCAAGAAAATTATTTTGGATTCTGATATCATCATCCGCTAAAAACACCCATTCATTTTCAACCTGCTCTAAAGCCACATTCCTAGCATTGCAAGCACCTGCCTGATGGGTAAACGTATCTTTTATAACAAACGGCCAGCGTTCATTTGATATATAATCCAGTTCAGAACTACTGTCCTTCAATGTATTTTGCTCCACAATAATAACTGTCGAAGGCAAATGCGTTTGGTTACGTAAATCGCACAGCACATCATACAAATAGGCTTTTCTTCCGATGGTGGGGATTATGACATCGATGGTGGCTTTATCAACCACTTTTCTTGAAGATTGCACTTTTATGGCCTCCAAGTTTAACTTGTTGTTATTTCTGTTCCTATAAAACAGTGAAAACAGCAGAGGCAAGATTGGGAATTTTTTTTCATAGATCATTAAATTCCCCAACAATAAAAACACCCAACGAGTTTTATAATGCTGTTTCACAAAACGAAACAGCGTAAACAAACTGGCTTTAAAATTAACAATGCCCTCCTTTTGTTTTAACAGGCGCGGTTCCGAGTAACAGAACAATCCTTTTGGCATCCCCAACTTTGCCAGAGAACATAAAAAATAGTCGAAATCTTTATCGTGAATCACCTCCTTTTTTAGCGCCAACAAGGTTGATCCGTAAATTCCACCCACCATACTGCTCATTTGCCAGGTTGGATACGTATTCTTTTTATTAATTTTTATAAAGGGGGATTCGTCTACGTATCCAATGCGTTTGTCTATAAAATAAGTTTCGGCCGGATTGAAAGAAATCAATAATTTTTTTTGGTGAAATAACTCGGAAATTTTCGAAATATTCAACAGCGCTTTTAAATCAAGATGGCACCACACCAAAATTTCCTCGGGATGTTCTTTGGCCAAGGCAAACAAAAATTCGACTATCGACAAGGTTTTGGCCTTGTTGATAGACGCCAAATCGACCTTGCTGATGTCAACCACTCTATTTTTATGATGGTAAACTACAATCATAATTTTGCAATTAAAGATTCATAAAACACCAGACTCTGCCTCGCCACTATCTCCATACTGAATTTTTTTACCACTTATTATTTTATTTAATTTAATACAAAAAACCAAATAGCCACAGGGGTACGGTATTGTTAAATCCAAACTCTAAATTGTCAGCCGCCACAAAGGCATTGTCTAAATTTTTTAGTTGTTTGGTGTTTTTGTTTTTGCCGCCTATCTCAAAAATAAAAATTTTGTCCACTAAAAAATCACCATGAGCAGCATAGCTAATTTTATGTTTGCTGCTTAATTGATTGGCAAAAAAAGTTTCCCTCATATTGCCTACATTGGCAAATTTTGGGGATAATGCCATCATTAAATTCGTGTTTTCTAAAAATATTTTGTCGGGTTTTTGCAATTTGCTCATACCACCCGATTCTTTAAACAGGTTTAGGGTAAGTCCAATTTCTTCCAAATAATGTATGTATAAAAGCAATGTGGTTCTGTTTATCCCAATTTTTTCACTTAATTTGCTCACGTTGGGCACAAATGGCACCGATTCTGAAATAATGAGCAACAGCTGTTTTATTTTGTGAATATAAGCCAATTCTACCCCGCGAAGCTGTGGAAGCTCAATTTCAAGCATTAAATTAATGATTTCATGGAGGCTTATAAAATACCAATCGGGGTTTTCTTTATAAAAAGGATAATAGCCTGTTTTTAAATAGTTCTCAAAATAATGAAGCGGTTTTAATTTTGAGCCAATGTCCCCGGCAATTTGAAGATGATTTTCCAGAATTCCTTTAAGGGAGTGCGTTTCTAAATGTATCCCAGTTTCAATACTCAAATATTCCCTAAAAGAAAGTCCCTGCATATCATAAACATTTGCTCTCCTGCTTAAATCGGCACTGGCGTTTAATATTTCCAATAATGAAGATCCGGTGAATACCACCTTGAGCATTGGAAAATCATCATAAATATTTTTAAGTTCCTGAGACCAGTTTGGGTATTTATGCACCTCATCTAAAAAAAGGTTTTTACCTCCCCGTTTCACAAAATAATCTACCAACTCAATTAACGAATGGTTGCTGAACCAAATATTGTCTAAAGTTACATATAAGGTATTTTCAGTCTCATGACTTAAATTTAACTTGATATACTGTAATAAGAAGGTGGTTTTTCCAATTCCACGGGCACCTTTAATACCTATTAACTTTGATTTCCAGTTAATTTCACCCATCAAGCCACGCACAAAAGTGGTGTTGGTCGCTTGTAATTTTTGACGGTATTTTTCAAATAAATCGTCCATTTTGTTTAGTCTAAGCTACAAATTTATATAAATATTGTTTATTACAGTAAACAATTAGCATTATTTTAGTTTTATTGGGCAACATAAGATCACTTGATTGCCTTCTAAACACTGTTCCGCACCTATGGTGCAATTTTAAATGTTGTTTTAGCTATTAGAGGCTCCCTGTATAAAATAAACAATTGGCAGCTCCATTGGAAGCGTAAAAAACGCACCGCTTAAAATTGGCATCTGAAAAACTTGTGAATTGATAACTTTTAAGTTAACTTTGCAGAATGAATTCTCAAAGACAAATTATTTTTCACGAACACTATTTCATCGACTTCTATTTAGAGCAGACTGATAAAGTGCAACAAAAAATTGAGTATGTTTTTAAGATTTTGAGAACCGTTCAAAATGTTCCGAAAAAATTCCTCGAACATCTGACAGGAACTGACGGCCTATATGAAATACGAATTGAATTTGAAAGTAACATTTACAGAATATTTTGCTGTTTCGACAAAGGAAATTTAGTGGTGTTGTTTAATGGCTTTCAAAAGAGATCTCAAAAAACACCAAAAAAGGAAATTGATTTGGCACTGAAACTAAAAGACGAATATTTTAACTCAAAAAAGAAACAGTAATGAACAAGGAAAACATCAAAAATGCTAAAAATTTTGACGAGTTATTAGACATTAAATACGGAAAAATTGGTTCTGAAAAACGTGATAATTTTGAAGAAAAAGCCCAATATTTTGTAATTAGTGAAATGCTGAAAGAAGCGCGTAAAGAAGCAAATATGACACAAGAGCAACTTGCGGAAAAAGTTGGAACTAAAAAAAGTTATATTTCTAGACTTGAAAATGGTAAGTGTGACATTCAACTTTCAACACTATACAGAATTTTTGAATTTGGACTTGGTAAACGAATTAATTTAATGTTCGAATAAGAACGCCTGCCAACAACTTGTGTTTATATTGATATAAAATCAGCGCTACAAACAGGGCGCTCCTCTGGAGCTACAAACAGGACGCTCCTCTGAAGCTACAATCAGGACGCTCCTCTGGAGCTACAATCAGGACGCTCCTCTGGAGCTGGTTTATTTTATTTTTGCCTCGTAGAGGCAACCTGTTTGTAATAACAATGAACCTAAAAATAATAGCTCCCTAGGAGCGACCTGTTTATGTTTATGTTCTTATTCTATCCATTCAAATAAATAATTTTCATCATAATCAATCTCGTATGTTTTTAAAAAACCAATATACTCCTCTTTAAAACTCATTTTATTATGATGCACTTCCTGATTTGCAATATAGTTAATAACGGTATCGATTTGACTTCTGGAATAAGAAAATGCCCCAAATCCTTCCTGCCAATTAAACTTTCCGTTAACCCATTTATTATCGTTAATGAACTTAGATGAACCTGTTTTTATGTCACGCACCAAATCTGATATAGAAATATTTGGTTTTAGTCCCACCAATATATGGATATGATCCGGATTTGCATATATCGCCAATAGTTTTTGTTGTCTTTTGGCAATAATACCTGTTATATATTTATGCAGTTCCTCTTGATGCTTTTTA
Source organism: Lutibacter sp. (assembly GCA_030694935.1). Taxonomy (GTDB): domain Bacteria; phylum Bacteroidota; class Bacteroidia; order Flavobacteriales; family Flavobacteriaceae; genus Lutibacter. Next base: position 134,444 of record JAUYUA010000045.1, read on the forward strand.
TTGATAAAATTTTCTCTTCCCTTTACAGTGAAAATAATTTGTATATAAATTTGTGAATAGGTGTTCGGCATAAATGTTATAATATTATGTTGATTAATAATTATATCGCACCTACGGCGCTACAATCAGGGGCGCACCTACGGAGCTACAAACAGGACGCACCTACGGCGCTACAAACAGGGCGCTCCTCTGGAGCTACAAACAGGGCGCACCTACGGCGATAATATATTTTCATAAAACGCCAGACTCTGTTGCGCCACTATTTCCATACTGAATTTCTGTTCCACTTTTTTTCTTGCTGCTGTACCAAATTGCTTTTGCAATTCGGGATTTTCCAATAATTGCACTATTCTGTTGGCATAAGTTGTATGTTCTTTTGGATTTACCAAAAATCCGTCCACACCATCCTCAATGATTTCATTTGCCCAGCCAATATTGGATGCCACAACGGGTTTTTGCAGTGCCATCGCTTCCAGCCAGGACACCGGCAAGGCTTCCGCAAAGGTAGGGAATACGCACAGGGTTGCCTGTTTAATATGTTTTATTATTTCCCCATAAGGCACGCCGCCCAAGTAAGTGACATTTGCCAAGGCGGTTGGACTAAACAATGCCTGCATCATCGCCCAGGTGGAGGCATTTCCCGAAATAATGTCACTGGCATCACGCCCCACCAACATGAGTTGGGCCGTTGGATGTTGTTCTATTACTTTATTGAAGATGAGTGGGAGTTCGAGGAGGCCTTTTTTTCTTATCAAGGTACCAAAGTACAATATTCTATTAGCATTTAGGTTCTTTTCGAAAGGTTGCTTCGTGCCTCGCAATGACGCATTTTCAATTGAGTTTCTGTTAAATAAACTCAAATCAACGGCATTTGGGATGATGGTGAAATTTTTATTTAAGCCGAAAAGCTGGTTGGTGAGGTTGGCCGTAAACTGGCTGACGGAAATGAGTCCGTCGGCGTTTTGCAGCGCTCTTTTTTCATGAAATTTGTTGATCCATTTTACCGGCCGCTGGTCCAAATGACAAAAATAGGTGTCGGAGCCATTTAATCTGATGACTATGGGGCACTTTTTTGGTTTAATAAAGGACGTAATGCCTGTCCAGTCGGGTGCTTCCACCAAATCGATTTCTTGATTGGCATATAATGTATTGATGATGCGCTCCAGTTTTTTACGGGTCAGCCACCAGGACAATCCTTTCAACTTCACATTCTTTATTTGCTGCACCACAATGCCGTTGTCCTCAAAAATCGCATCTTCTTTTTGGCCGTACACCAAAATCCTGACTGCACAACCCTGCGCCAACAATCCGACCGCCAAATTTTTGATGCTGGTGCCAATGCCGCCGGAGTTGCCTGTTTTTGGATGCGGGTATTCGGGGGTTAAAAAAGCAAGCCTCACCCCAGCCCTCTCCGAAGGAGAGGGAGTCAGTATTTGGTTTCTAATTGTCATCTGTTTAAAATTTGCAAATATTCGTTGATTATTTTATCGATGGTATAACGTTCCTCAATTAATTTATGGGTATTGGTTGTCATTTTTTATTCCCTCGCTCTGCAAGGTCTTTAATATTTTATGCTGCATATTTCATAATTTTATTTACTCTTTCCTCGCTCCTCGCTCCGCAAAGTCTCCTGACTTTGAGGATGTGATAAAAGGTCTATGACCTTTCCTTTACCAATGATAAATATTAATAATCGAAGCCCTCGCTATGCAAGGTCTTTAATATTTTATGCTGCATATTTCATAACTTTATTTACAACTTCCTCGCTCCGCAAAGTCTCCGACTTTGAGGATGTGATAAAAGGTCTCTGACCTTTGCTTTACCAATTATAAATATTAGTAATCGCAGTTTTTTTTATAACATCAATTACTGAATTGTCAACTTTTATAATTTCTATTATTCCTCTCTCATTTACAAAATACATAGGCAAACGAAGCAAACAGTTAGCATAGCTATCGCATTATAATTTCGAAATGCTTTGTATATTTTTTTTGATAAAAAGCATCGACTCTCTAGTAACAGCAGCATTATTAGCGTGATGCATCCAGTTAGCAACGGCATTCTGAACTTCTTCTATCACTTCATTTGCCTTTTTAAATTTAAAATGATTTGCTAAGGCAATTAAATCTGATTTTGTTGGATTTTTACTTTCTCCAGAAATCATCATACTATGAAAACCGTGAGATGAGTTAGAAAATATGATATCATAAGCAGGTGCTAACTGCCATTTTCCTTGAGCATCCATTAAATAAGAAATGTTTTTGCTGTGATCGTCTCTATTATGGGCAAAGACATTGAAAGCAGCCAATCTAAGGATTTTTTCATGGGCAATTATATCTTTCTCTAATTGAAAACTTACTTCCATTAAATGACCATAATCCATCGTGCTCCATCTAAAATCATCATCTAATAAACCGGCTGCCGAATGTAAATGCAATCGGTTATTTAAAGTTCTGTCGAATCTTTTGGTTCCAAAAAATAATTTTCCCGAAATACTTTTAAACAACCTACAAGGATTCATAACAATTCCGGCTTCTAAAGCCATTGTATGATAAGCATATTCTATTTGAGCAATATCTGTTCTGTCATTTGAAGAAGGAAACTTTATTAGCCAATGTTCGTATCCTTTGGGAAGAATCTCAATGCCATAGATCAAATGTTCCGTTTCGGGATTATAGCCAACTACTATTTTTGGTCGCGCGCCACCAGAAGAACCTCCCATTTCATAAAGTTCTTCTAATATCAAAGAACTATCTCCGTTTAAAACTACCCTCATTTCTTTGAAAATAGCATCTAATTCTAATTGTAATTTCTCTTGAATTACCGATTCAATTTCAGGTCGATAACTTAATGCGCCCATACCTTTTGAGCCCACATAAGACAAGCGTTGCAGTGGAGTTACTGTTTGAATTAACACTCCTTTTTTAGCCAACGCTCTATCTAAAAGTAAACGACCCCAACCATCGGGCAAGGAATCTGAGAAAACACCAAACAAACCTTCGAAAGGATTGGGAAGAGCCGTATAAATAGTGTCTTTTAATGGCAAATGAAAAGGTGAAATTTCGAGACCTAAAGCAATAAAATCAAGATCATATTTAAAATAGATTGTTTTATTGTCTTGCACCAACTCACCGACTTTAATTTCCCTGTCTCCAAAATTAACAGAAACAATTATTTTATGAATGGATTGCCTCATTTTCGAGTTGTATTGCTAAATAATTTTTCAATTTTCCCTAAATCAGCGTCTATTAAAAAAACGGTATTAAAATCGGCTAATCGATTAAAAAAGTACGCTAACTTCAATAAGGATTCTAACGAAATTTGCCCTGTAGTTTCAAAACGTTTGATGCTTCCAAAAGACACTCCCGATTTTTTAGCCAACTCCAGTTGCGAAATACCGTGTTTTTTTCGAAGTAGTTGGTGTTTACTTACCAACTCATTCATAACCGATGTGGGCGTTTTTATGATACTAAATTGTGACATAAATAGCTATTATAATATACAAATATAGGGAAAAATAAGAATTATAGACAATATATTATACATAATTATTATATTGGTACTTTGTGCTTGTTAAGCTGAGCTTTCAAACCCCTGTGCCAACAATCCGACCGCCAAATTTTTGATGCTGGTGCCTATGCCGCCTGAGTTGCCGGAGTTGGGATGGGGGTATTCGGGAGTTAAAAAAGCAATCGGCCTCACCCCAGCCCAGTTGTTACCGGAATTCCTCATAGGGTTGCTTCGTCCCGAATGCTTTCGGTCCTCGCAATGACGGGGGGTTTGATTTGGGTTTATTGAGTTTATTATTGGCATTAATCTACTATTTTTAGGTATTCGTTTATCATTTTATGTATTAAAATGTTTTTCAATTAATTTACTGATAGTAGTTTCTATCCTAATTCCACCCTTTCTCGCTCCGCAAAGTCTCCGACTTTGAGGATGTGATAAAAGGTCTCTGACCTTTGCTTTACCAATTATAAATATTAGTAATCGCAGCTTTTTTTAATACATCAATTACTGGATTGTCTAATTTTGTAATTTCTATTATTCCTATATCATTTACATAAGTTGAAGCACTGGAATAAATATAATGAGAAGCTTTTGAAACAATTCCAGCTCGAACTGGATTCAAATGAATATAATCTAATTTTGACCAAATAAATTTTTCTGAAAAGATTTCTTCAGGATGATTCCCGTATTGCCAAAACCGATATTTTTCGTTTCGGCTATGACTGTTACAAGCAAACTCAAATCGTTTCAGCATCCAATCGGCTCGACTTTCTGGTTCAGTTTCAATTTTACTCAAAATAGTTTTTGCCGTAAACTTCTTAAAATCTCGAATCAAATCGGATAGTTTACTATTTTCAGATTGAATAATCAAGTGAATGTGATTAGACATTATTACATATCCATACAAAATCATCCCTTTGTTTTTTATACAAAATTCCAGACTTTCGCTTATGCAATCTTTATATGATTTTCTAGAAAACACATCTACCCAATCTACAACTGTGGCTGTTATAAAATGCGGTTTTGATTGATCTCTAATGATGTATCCTTCTTTATCTTTCACCTGTTTAAATTTTATTTTTTAGCGGTAACAGCTGCAGTTCGCGATTAATCATTCCTATGTGTCTCAAAATTTGTTATGCTCGTTTCATTTATCTTTTTTTATTGTTCAGTCGGAGACTGAAAAACACATCCTCAAAGTCTCAGACTTTGCGGAGCGGGAGTAAGAAACGCTATTTTCATGACAGTAATTTTAAATAATTGATAACCATTTTATCGATGGTAAAACGATCTTCAATTAAGTTGCGGGTATTTTTGGTAATTATCTTATTACCCAGATAAATTTCCTGCAGTAAGTCTGACAATTGTTTGATATTTGCTGCCTCAAAAATATACCCATTTTCATTGTTTGTTATGGCTTCTTCATTGCCCCCAACGTTGGTGGTGATTACGGGAACATTGGCTGCCAAGCTTTCCAAAATAGACAGGCTGAAACATTCCATATAGGTAGGCTGCAGCATATAGTCATAATTGCCATATAAGGATTTGAGCTGTGCAGTGCTGCCTTTAAAATTAAAACAATGTTCGAGTTTTAATACACTAACCAAAGATTCCAATTCCATTTTATAAGGGCCATCCCCAAACACATCAATTTTCAGTTCTTTTTTGATGGTTTCCGGCAATATGGCAACCGCATGAATTAAGTCCTGGATTCCTTTTGAATGCCTTAAATGGGAAGCTGTCAAAAATGTTGGTTTTTCTATTGCCCTTGTGATTCTGGTTTCTATTTCCTGAATATCAATACCATTATAAATCACTTGGGTTTTTGGCAGAATCTGCTTTCCGAAATCTTTCAGCAGTTCTTTGACCGTATACTCTGAGACACCTATGAACAAATCAATATAGCGGCTATATAGCAACCCTTTGATTCTTTTTTTTATCCTCTTGATAACTGGGTAACCTTCCAACGGACGCGGATTGTGATCGACTGCAATCATTGTTGCTTTGGACAATTGCTTTACTTGCTTAAAAAACGGGGTGCACAATTCCAAAAAGTGGGTGATGATGTGGGTATAGTCCGTTTCTGGTTGTGCCAAAGTTTCCAGAAAAAAGCTTTCGATGCTTTTAGAAGTGTTGTATTTAATCGTCCATAATTGATAGTCTCCGTGCGTTGCGCCGTTAGGGAAAAACCAATCCACTTCAATGTTGGCTTCTTTGCATTTCTTGTCAAACTCCCAAAAAAAAGCATCCATGCCTCCCACCCTTTCCGGCAACAATTCGTAATTGCAGAGCACCGCTATTTTACTTTTTTCTATGCCCATTGACTTAGTGTTTCTGCGATTCGTTTGCTGGTGCCCACTAAATCTTTGCTAATTTGTAAATCAATCATGGCTTTTCGCTGTGCCGTTCTTTCGCTAGGATTTGCCAGAGCTTCATTCATTTGGGCAATCAATTCTTCTTCATTTTTCGCGATGGTAACCGCACCACTTTCCGCCACTTTTTTATAGTGGCCATAATTTAAAAAACGCTGGTCGTTGTATAATCCGTTGGTTTCGTTTCCGAAGACCGTATTGATGACCGGTTTATTGAACAGCATAAAATCCAGACTCATGGTAGAGCACATATTGACATTTAAATCCACATATTCCAATATCGCACGTAAATCTTTGATATCCTCTTCATTGGGCACCCGCTGCGACCAGCTTTCCGAATGATTTTCCCGGGTGAGGGTCCATTTTGGGACATTCCATTTTATCTCCGGAAATGCTTCTCTAATGGCTTTAAAACGGGCATCATCTTCAGCAGGCGAAGTCCGCACCAACAACTGCGCCTCACTATTCATCGCGTTACTTCTTATCGCATTGGCTATGGCGGTAATCACCACAGGATCATTTTTACCAATGGAAACATCGGCGCAACTGTAACATACAACTTTTTTATCCGATTCTAACTGAAATTTCTTTAAAAAATCTTCTTTTTTTGTTTCATATTTTGGCATCACATAAGGCTCAAATTGCGGGGTGCCCACCACTTTGACGTTTTCCTTTTTCACCTTTGGATAAAAATGCAACAATTCATCCTTCATCAATTCGCTCCACACCAAGAAATGGTCAAAAGTCCCCAACATTCGTCCTTTGGAAGCCAGATTGTCCCAGCTAAAAATAAAAGTGCTTGCAGGTATTTTCAATTGTTTTGCCGCAACTAAAAATGGCGCTAAAAAAGGCGGACGCTGGTGCGTAAAAAACACATGGGTTGGCTGGTCATCTTTCAGTAATTTTAAATAGGATTCGGTTACGCTATTATTTGAAAATGACAAAAATTGCCATTTTTCGGCCACTGAAATACTCGCATCCGAATGGACAAAGCGGGTAAAAAAATAAATGCCCTTCACCAAAAGTGACCGAAGTGAATTGGTTTTGGGATAACCTGAAACCAAGTTGTCATTCATCCCGTAAAATGCCTTGAATTTTTGCAAGTGCGCCACTTCTTTCCATTTTCTAAAAAACCAGGTCAGTTTGGATTCTGTGAACACTTCCAATTCTTTAATGGTAATATTTGGCGGTAATTTTGTTTGGTAAGTACTTTTTGGCAACCCGGAATAAACCACCACAGCATTAAATTGCAAGGAAACTTCCTTCATAAAATCACTCAATATAAAATTGCGGAATCCTACTCCATCGGTGATGACTACGCCTAGTTTTTTCATGTATTTTTATACTATATTTTCTTTAAATTTGCTGTTTGAATTCGTAATCTTTTCAAATTTCATTACCAGCCTTCTAAAGAATTTCTTTATCTTTTGCGTTAAAAAAAATGTTTTATGTTTAAAAACTATCGGTTTTGATACATTACTATTTTCAAATTGCAACAATTTAAATACGCTATTTATTCTTTTAGTATGCTTTTCACTATTGCCATAAGACCTTGCATACCAAGTGTGGTATAACAATTTTTCACTATTTGAATCGCAAACTAAAGTTGTAATTTTATCATCAGGAAAGGGCGCTGAAGCATCTAAAAAAAGAATTTTCTTACCTTTTCTCCTCAACCAAAAATAAAAACAATAATAAGGTTCATAAATGCTTTTAACATCATAGGCCTCATTCAGCTTATCTAAATCTTCTCTAAATTCATTTTCATTAATATATTGATTTTTTAAAACCTCTTTCTCATTCCAAATAAGTTCAAGTTCTTTAAAATTAATTATTGAAAAAAAAGTATTTATTAAAAATGGACTAAAATATCTATTAGGAATAACACCACCATCCCTAACCCCACAAACAAAATAATTTTCAGCTTTCATTTCTTCTATTAATGAAAATACAATATTTGGATTTACAAAAAGAACATCTTCATCAGCCATGATAAGCCATTCAATACCCGTACCTTTTAGCTTTTTCATCATATAACAAATACTGTCTATTCCAAACATCCCATTTTTTCCATCTATAACATATTTGGTTATATTTTCCGGAAACAACTGTGAACTTTTTTGATACAGTTCTTGGTTAATAACAGTACTTATAAAAGCAATTTTAGAATTATCCATTTGACCGTTTATTATTTTTTAAATAATTTGATGGCTCATTATTATAACCTTTATAAATAAAAATCATGTTATGATAAAAGTGCATTGAAATAATATGCTTGTCAAAATATGATTTTTCATAATTATCCAACACAAACTCCTCGTTGTTAAGTGAATCTATAAGCGATTTAAAATAATGGTAAATCGTCCCCTCTTTATTAAAATCATTAGATGTGCCTCCATAATTTTCCCAATAAGAAGTTTGTGTGTCTTCAATAGCATATATCCCGCCTATTTTAAGTTTTGGGAATAAAAATTCAAAACTCTTAATCACATGTTCATTTATATGGCTTCCGTCATCAATTATTAAATCAAACAACCCAACTTCATTACAAATCATTTGAAGAAAATCAAAATCCACTTGACTTCCTTTATAAATTTTTATTCTATTTTCCTGAAGAAATGATTTGTCATAAATATCCAGAGAAAATATTTTAGCAAATGGAAAATAGGATTTCCACATTCTCAAAGAATTACCTCCAGAAATCGGGTTATTATAGCCTCCAACCCCAATCTCAAAAAGATTAAATTTTTTAAATTTAAAAGGTTTAAAATGCTTTTGATAATGTTGTGTATAAAAATGAGATTCGTTTTTATCAGTTCCATGAAGTAAAGCTAATTTATTCAAATTGAAAATATAAAAAAAAGCTTTAACACTAGTTATTTTATTTCTATACTTAAATATAGTTTCAAGAGTCATTTTTGATTTTACAAAGGCTTTTAAATTCATGGTCCCCTAGATTGTTTTTGATGATTGATTACCTAAAGATCTTGATTTAACTTTAGTATAATTACCTAATATTAAAGCTGCACTCATCCATTGCCAAATATAAAAACTTGAATCATTGTCTCCCTTCAAATAATTTTCCCATTCCTTTATTATGGCCGTTTTATCAAACCATGTTTGATAATCCGATGCAATTATTTTTTCAATTTGTTCATTTACAAATTCCTTTAGCTCATCACCGAGCCATTCCCTCTGGGGAGTTTGCAATGCCCTTTTTGGCGTATACACCAAATCATCTGCCAAGTATTCCGAGGCTATTTCCCGTAACATCCATTTTGTTACGCCATTCTTTATTTTAAAATCCAAAGGCAATGAAAAAGCAAATTCCACCAGTCTATAATCCAAAAAGGGCTCGCGAAGCTCTGTGGAATAGGCCATGGAGACTCGGTCGTTAAACCTAAGGGCTCTGGGAATTTTGGTGTAAAATAAATCCCGGTATTGTTTGTTGAGTACCTCCTCATTAAAGGGTTTTGGATACATTGGTTTGACTGCTTTTTTCAGGAAGGCAGCTGAAAGCACCTTTGTTTTAAAGGGTGAATCCGTTACTCCTTGTATGGTTGCCTCGTTTTGCTGGGTATAATAGTCGTACCCTGCCCATTGTTCGTCCATTCCCTGTCCGTCCAGCAACACCAAAATGTTGTCTTTGCGTGCCTGTTCAAATAACTTGGCGTACGCCAAAGTTGGAATGCCGCCATAAGGCTCGTCTTGTTGCCAAGCCATTTTATTTGCATAGTCAGGAACCTCCGCTGCCTTCAGTAAAACTTTGGTTAACGGATTGTTGGTTTTTGAAATCATTTGTTCTACCCAAGGCAATTCATCATAGTCTGGATTGTTGGTGTAAAAAGTATAGGCACTTATTGATTTACGATTTACGATTTTAGATTTTAGATTTAAGCTATTGAAATTATTGACCAAAGCCAACAAAACGGAACTGTCCAGTCCGCCGCTGATGTTGAATCCGACGGGGACATCAGCCCTGAACCGCAACCTGATGCTGTCTTTTAACAAGGTCAAATACTGTTCTTTTGCTTCTTGGTAAGACAGGTTTTTAGGCTGTTTGGCAACTGCTACTTCAAAGAAATACCATTTTTCAATGGTCAACTGATTCTTTTGGTATTCTAAATAATGTCCTCCCGGCAGTTGTTGTATGTCTTCCCAAAAAGTTTCATCGGGATTGCCATACGAGCCGTATGCAAAATAAGAAGCCCAAACTTTTTCATCTGGTGTTTTTGGAATTCCGGCAGCGTGCAATGCCTTTATTTCTGATGAAAAGTAAAATGAATTTTTATTCATATGATAATAAAAAGGTTTCACACCAAATCGGTCCCGTGCAGCAAATAGTTTTTTTTCCTGAGTGTCCCAAATGGCAAATGCAAACATCCCGTTGAGTTTGGACAAACAGTCTTTTCCCCATTTTATATAAGCCGCCAACAACACTTCCGTATCCGATGCAGTTTTAAAATCGTATTCTTTGTTTAATTCGACTTTAAGTTCAATATAATTATAGATTTCTCCATTGAAAATCAATATATATCTATTGTCTTTGGAATAAAATGGCTGGTTTGCTGCTTCCGATAAATCAATAATTTTTAACCTAATGTGGCCTAACACAATTTCTTTATCAATATATTTTCCAGTAAAATCAGGTCCTCTGTGCCTTTGCGACAAAAGCATTTGATCCATCATTTCTTCAGAAGCATATTTGCCCACAATCCCTGCTATTCCACACATTATTTTTGTAAATTTTTCAACATTTTTTCGGCTTTCTCCCAATCTGCTAAAGTATCTATATTTACGTGGATCAATTCATCTGCTTCCAGATAGGCAATAGATTTTCCGTAAAATGATTTTTGATTCAGAAGCACCTCCGTTTTTGTAATGTATATCGAACCATCACGATAATAAGCTGTTGGCAGCGCTTGTCTTCTAGGTATAATTTCAGTTTCTCCTGTGCTAATTTTTAAATTTCCTGTCGGGTTTTCCTCAAATACCCAATGCGGATTGAATTCATGCGGCACTTTCAATACAGATATCAAAGAATCCGCTTTTGAATTTTTAAATTTTTCAATGGCTTGGTCTATAAATTCACTTGTCCTAAACGGATTGGTAACCTGTAACAAGCATACAGCATCAAACTTAATGCCTTTGGCTGAAAAATAGTCCAATGCATGGAGCACCGTTAAAATAGTCGGACTTTCGTCGGTTGCCAAAGATGCAGGACGCTTAAAAGGAACTTCCAATCCGTAAGTTTGCGCTACCTGAATAATTTCATCACTGTCAGTACTTAAAATAGTTTCAGTCAATAATTTAGCCTTTTTCGCAGCCTGTATGGTATAAGCAATCAACGGTTTACCACCCAACATTTTGATGTTTTTTCCGGGGACACCTTTTGAACCTCCGCGTGCAGGAATGATGGCAAGAATTTTCATGTTCCTCACTATAATTTGTTTAAGTACTCTAAAGTTTGGTTTGTAATAACTTGTTTTATGGTATCCCAAGTTACTGTAAGATACATTTTAGGGCTATTTTCAAGATCCGCATCTTCAAAATAAGTGAGGCTTTTTAACACCAAAAACTCAGAACCATCCGTGTATTTCAATTTATAAAATGAAATTAAATCTTTTAGGGTAAATTCTTGCAATAACAAATATAAGTCTATAAAATCCTTTTTTGAACCCCTTCCTGCAATTGCATTTAATTTCATAGCCCCAATATCCTCAAAAGAAGCAAATCTAATATGCTCCATTAATTTTGTGGGCTTAAGCCAGCGATAGTTGTAATTCACAATATCGAGTTTTATGCCAGAAACAGAATAAACAATGATATTTTTGCTCTTTTTTATTATTATCGGTGTTCCAAATTTTGATAAAGTGGCCGTGAATTCTATTTCATTTATTTCTTCATTTCCAAACAAATCAATATCAACAGATTCTCTATGTCCTGATTGCAATGCCAAAGATGTTCCGCCCACTAAATAATATGCATTAAAAATTTCTTGATTCATCAAAAAATTTAAAAGTTCCAATAATGCGGGTTTGACTGTTTGTTTTTGTAACATCTAAATTGTTGTTTGTCTATATTAAATAAGGTTGCCAAAAAAGAAACCGAAATATCGTCTAAATAACGCAATTGCAACGCCACTTCTTTTATTTTTCCCAAGCCATATACTTGTTTAATAATTTCCCAATCTTGCATAAGTCCGTATTCCAAAACCCTTTGAATGATATATTCCTTATTGGTGTCAAAATCCAACAAATTACGGTCTGTGTCCCAAAACAAATGGGCAGAAAAATGGCTGATTGAAAATTTTATAGTGTCCATCATAAAAATTAATACATAATTGTTTTATGAAACTGCAAAGGCAAATGCCTCAATAATTCCGCAATCAGTGTTCCTGATTTTCCATTTCCATAAATAGCGGATGAACTTGTTTTACCGCTTCTTAACGCTTCCAAAATTGCATTTTCAATTTGCGCCTGATTGTACTCCACATCCACACTGTTCCCTCCCCGCTCTCTCCTGTTTTGACGTGAACCAATATTAACCACCGGCACGCCCAAATAGGCACATTCCCGAATGCCCACACTTGAATTGCCTATGAGACAATCACTATGCTGCAGCAATTGCAGAAAATCTTTGCCTTCCATATTCTTAAAAAAGTGAACGTAGGGTAACTGATGTTGTTCCCTGAATGCACGAATTCCTGTGGAGGTGCCATCAGCGCCCGCATCCACATTCGGCCAAAACCAAAGTGTTGGCTTTTGCAGTTTGTGAACTGCTTCCAAAGTGGCTTCAATATGTTTACGTGAATCTTTATATTCTGTGGTTACCGGATGTTGCATGACCACCAAATACCCATTGTTTAATTCGGGTTTTGCACCAACACCGCCATACTTTTCATACGGATTGAACGGAAGTATTTTGCTTAATATTGCTTCTTTTGCTAAATCAATGGACGGGCAACCAGTATTGAAAACAAATTTAGGGTCTTCCCCTAATTTCACGACCCTTACTTTGGCGTTTTCAGATGCCACAAAATGATAATCTGCCAATTTTGTGATGGCATGACGCACTTTTTCATCTATATTTCCGGTGACTTCTCCGCCTTGAATGTGTGCCAAAGGAATGTTCATATAGGTCGCCGCAATGGCCGTGGCCATCGTTTCAAATCGGTCGGCTACCGTGACCACAATATCGGGTTTCAGATTGTCGAACACCGTGGACAGTTCCAGAATCCCAATCCCCGTTGTTTTTGCCGCAGCCGTTAAATTTTCTCCTTCCAATACGTTAAACACTTTTGCCGCAATGGTAAATCCGTCTTTTTCTATATAGTTCACCGCAGAGCCATAACGATCCAACAAGGCTGATGCAGACACAATCAATTGTAGTTCCAGCTCCTCGTGGTTTTGGATGGCGGTCAATACCGTTTTTACACGACTGTAAGAAGGACGTGCGGTGATGACAACGGCTATTTTTCTTTTTGGCATGTTGTGATGTTTGTTATAGGGTTTAAAAGTAGGGAAAAAAGTGGAAAAGTGATGCGCTTCTTACTACATTTTGGGTATTATCATTTCAGTTTGTTGCATGTTAGCTTCTCGACTGCGCTCGAAGTGACGTTGCTCGAAGTGACGGTGCTCGAAGTGACTGCGCTCTAAGTGACATTCTATTCAGCTTTATTTATTCCAATCCGTCATGTCCAGCCTCTCGCTTCTCGACTTCGCTCGAAGTGACGGCACTTGCCTCTCGACTGCGCTCGAGGTGACGGTTCAATTAACATTCTTTACTATAACTCGTCATGTCGAGCGCAGTCGAGACGCGTCATGTCGAGCGCAGTCGAGACACGAGACACAAGACACTCATTGTCAATCAAGCTCCTCCTTTTTATTTGGGTCGTATTTATAATGACTTGAATTTCTGCATTCCGATAACCATTGCAACTTATCATAATCCCCATTAATCAAAGCTGCTTTTTTTGAACTTGACCAATTTTTTATTTGTTTCTCTGTTTCAAAAGCCAAGTTAATATCTGTAAACTCGCAATAAAAAGCAAGCTCAAGCGGTCTTCGACTTGCTGTATAACAATTAGGATAAAATCCTGAATTGTGTTTGTACATTCTGCTTTCCAAATTACTGGTAACACCTGTGTAATATGTGTTGTCTGAACATTTTAGGATATATACGTAGGATAGTTTCATAGCTTTTATTTTATTTTTATTATAGGTTCAAATCATGCAGCCTCTCGACTGCGCTCGAGGTGACGTTCCGATTAACATTCATTACCCAATTACGTCATGTCGAGCGCAGTCGAGACACGTCATGTAAAGCGAAGTCGAGACACATCATGTTGAGCCTCTCGACTGCGCTCGAGGTGACGGTTCAATTAATATTCTTTACTATAACTCGTCATGTCGAGCGCAGTCGAGACACGTCATGTAAAGCGCAGTCGAGACGCGCGTCATGTCGAGCCCTTCGACTGTCACTCAGGACAAGCTAAAGTCGAGACACGAGACACTCCTCATTCAAAAAATCCCATTGTTTCATGTCTTTAACCAACACTTTTCCTATCACCTCTTTAAACTTTGAGGCTTCTATCCCGTAGCCTTTTGGTTTTTTAGTTTCAAAGTCCTCAAAAGTAAGGATATGGCCTTTGGGTAAATTTTTGTTTACAGCCAGGGACTTTTCAAAAATGTTTTTTAAGGGTTGAAATGCTGCGTTGTTATTTTTATCAACTGGATGTTGCAAGGCAATCTCAATATTGCGCACCGCTTTTACCAATTTTGTTGTTTCCGCCATCGTTAAGGATGATTTTGCATCCGGACCCACAGATTTTTTGTCCAGGATTACATGAAATTCTAAAATCTCCGCACCAAGTGCTGTTGCAGCTATACAGGTTTCTATTCTTGCGGAATGGTCCGAATAGCCTACTTTAACTTTGTACCTGTTTTTCAATTCCTGAATCATATTCAGACCATAATTTTCCGGTTGTGTTGGATAAGCAGTTGTGCATTGCAAAATGGAATAATCTACATTTCTTGCTTTTAAAAAGGCCACTGTTGCATCCAACTCTTCAAAAGAACTCATCCCTGATGAAATGATCACCGGTTTCCCTGTTTTTGCAATTTTTTCAAGTAATACCAAATTGGTCACTTCCCCTGAACCGACTTTATAGCGTTCAACGCCTACTTCCTCAAGCAAATCTACCGCGGCATTGCTGAAAGGAGAACTCATAAACTCCAAACCCACCTTGTTGCAATGTAGCTTGATTTCTTTCCATTGAGTCAATGAAAATTCCATCCGTTTCCAATAATCAAAACGTGTCTTGTCAATCTTGGAAAACTGAACTCTGAAGGGTTCGTGAATACTGCTTTCGGCATTGGCTATATGCGTCTGAAATTTTAGGACATCAGCCTTTGTTTTGGAAACTGCCTCAATGTACTTGTGTACCATTTCTATATTGCCATCGTGGGCTTGTGCTATTTCTGCGATTATTTTAACCATCCTGTAATTTAATATTATTTTAC
The DNA here is from genome assembly GCA_030694935.1 of Lutibacter sp. Lineage (GTDB taxonomy): Bacteria > Bacteroidota > Bacteroidia > Flavobacteriales > Flavobacteriaceae > Lutibacter. The sequence continues at coordinate 149,850 of JAUYUA010000045.1, forward strand.
AAATCTTCCGGTGTCCAATATAATTTTGTTTTCGATAATTTGTTGTAATCCTTAAATTCATCCGAAGATAACCTATTTGAATTGTTTATCAATTTAGTTCCCAGCTACATTTTCTATCACCTATTTTAAAGTATCAATGGTTGAGGAATAATTGCTAGCCAAAACCATTGGCCTGTCTATCACCTCTGTACCATACTTCAAGGCAATTTCTTTAATGAAAGCATCATCTGTACTTACCACAATTTTGTCAACATGATTTTCATTTGCAAAATTAATGCTCAGCGCAATCAATGGTAAGCTTCACAATTATATCGTATTTTTATAGGGCAATCTTTTTAAACCTCCTCTTGCAGGAATGATGGGTATGATTTTCATTGGTTGTTAATTATTTTCAATCCTAATCGCATTTTTAAATGCTTTTTAAATCTTCTAAATCTGTTTTTTAATGGAAATAAATTATCTCTATAAATTATAGGTTTTAAATCATTTGTATTTGTTGATAAACTAAATTGGTTAAAAACAGCATCAATCCTCGCAGTATGCCTACCTCTCTCATCACCATATTCTCTAGAGAACCAAGTATGATATAGTATTGATTTTCCATTTAAATCTTGAACCGTATTTGTAATTTGATCATCAACAAATGGTAAGGTTGCATCCAAATACAATAACTTTTGATTTTTTCTTTTTAACCAAAAATAAAAACAATAGTAAGGTTCACTCATACTATTTATGTTGTAAGGATATTTAAGAAAAGATAAATCATCATCAAATTCACCTTTTCGAATATAATGATTGGACAACATTTCCTTTTTATTCCATATTTGTTTTAATTTCTTTAAATTGATTATTGAAAAGAATGGATTTATTACATAAGGATTCCCTGCTCTTTCCGGCAACATTCCACCATCACGTACGCCACAAACTATATAATCAGACAAAAACATTTCTTTTATCAAAGGAAATATTAATTTAGGATCAATAAACAGCGCGTCTTCATCCATCAATATTAACCAATCAATATTCTTTCGTTTAAATATTTTCATCATGTAATTAATACTGTGAATACCAAACATTCCATTGCGTCCATCAATTACATATCGTTGAATATTGAGCGGATATAATCCTGAACTCTTACTATATAAATTAAAATTATTTACGGTTGATAAAATTGCAATTTTTGAATTATTGATTAATTCTATCTCAGATGGTTCAATTAATTTACTACACATAAATATCTTTTTAAAAATTTTACTTTTAACCCCTGATTTAATATTTTACTATTTTTCATAATGTATTTTGAATATTTACTGGTGTCCAGTACAATTTTGATACAGGCAAATTTGAATAAGCTTCTAACTCATTGGCGGTTAATCTATTTGAGTTTTTTAAAAGGCGAGGTAAATTAATGATTACATCACCCATTGCCTGAATAATTGCAAGCATTGCCCTCCAATCCCCTTTTAAAACTTTATTTTTTATTTGGACCCAAAGTGTATAGGTAAATCGCCTTGGTATTTCTCGCCAAGGATAAAATATCAAATATAAATACCAACCTGACCTTAATGATCTTCTCAACCGCAAACGGTAATCCTTTTCGTTTTTTCTGGCTTTTATATCAACACGATGGTTCACCAACACTTCAGGCAGATAATGAATTTCCCATTTCTTTTTAAACAGTTGATAAGCGGCGAAATCTTCTTCCCCATAAAAAACAAACCATTCCGGATAATTGGGGATGGATTTCCAAGCTTCCATGCGCCAAACATGGCCGCAACCCACAAAACCTCTAACACGGGAAATTTCCTCATTGGAAACTGTTATCTTCGGCTTTTCAAGTCCCCAAAAAATACGAAGGGCTATTAATCCACAAGTTGAATTTTGCTCAAAATGGTTGGCAATTAATTCTAATGGGTTTTCGGTAACAAAATGTGCATCGTCATCCAATGAAATAACAAATTCCGTTTTTGTCAAATTCAATAATCTATTTCTGCTATAAATTAATCCTTGACTTTTTTTATTTTGAATAAGTTGAATGTTGGGATATTCCGCTTGCAAAAAAGCTACCGTCCCATCATTAGAACCATCATCACAAATAATACATTCCACTCCATTTTCTATTAAATACTTTATGTTAGCTAAAGTAATTGCCAAATCATCTTTGCGGTTTTTGGTGGTTATTAATATTGTAAACTTATTATTCATTTTTTATAAACTTTCCAATACTATTTTCAGTTGCTCTGTTCCTAAATATTGCCTTAGATTGTCAATGTCCAATTTTAAATTTTCCTTGTTTTCAATCCAAATTTCATAAAGCGCTTCAATTTTTTTGGCAATATTTTCCACATCATCCACCTCTGACCAATAAGGATAATCAGCACCCAACAACCTTCTGGTTTCGCTATAATAAGGTCCTAATGCCATTATTGGTTTATTTGCTTCCACGCAGTGCGGAAATTTTCCGGGTAAAAACGGACTTATTTCTGATTTAGACTCTAAAATAATATTCACTGACGCATGGTACTGCAAAAACTGCACTTCATCAAAAGGTTTGTTGCTTAAACAAACATAAAGTTCTGGGATGTTTTTTTGATAGGCTGTAAGCATCTCTTTGTGATAAGAAGCATTGCCAATCAATAGCAATCGGGCATTTTCCTTTGCTTCAGGATTGTTTATTAGAAATAATTGAAACCCTTGTATCAATCCTTCCGGAGAGCGTTGTTTCATCAAATTTCCTGCATGAAGCAAATTGAATTTTGATACATCAAAGTAATCTGGAAACGTCGTATTCTGGATTTCATATCTAGCAAGCTGGTGTGGAATCACCACGCCAGTTTTTAAAAAATTCTCAAAATAACTGCCCATCCATTTCTGTAGCAACAAACTTGGAAATGCACTAAATTTAGCCTTTTCTGAAACTTCTCTAAAAAAATTTTCTTTTTGTCTGTAACCGGGCTGAATCCAATTATAGGGCCTCGGATAATAGTGAAACGGATAAGGGTCGTGCACATAGGCCATCCATTTATGGTGCAATTGCGGTAGTTTCAACAATGCATCATGTGGCCTAAAACTTGCTCCTTTGCTTAAAGTTATGATTAAATCGGGATTAAAATCACTTTTTTTGATCAATGCTTTTTTGATGCTTGCCACATCATTAAAAAAAGTAAAGGAAAAACCAAAAATCCCTTCCAAAAAAGGATTTAAATTAATGCCCGTCCAACGGGTAAAAAGTCGTTCAAGCCGACTCAACAAAAACATGCCATTTAACTTTCTTTCGGGAATAGCAACACATTCAATATTTGTTAAATGAATTTCTTTTTGGGTATAATGGAATACTTTTACTTCATAACCAGCTTCTTTGAGATTTACAATGAGCGCCACATTGGCTTTGGAACCACTGCTGTCATCCACATTAATTGAATCAACAACCACGCATATTTTTTTAATGGCACCCAACTTAAATATGGTTTTTAATAAAATGAACAATTCTTTCACTTGCTTTTCCGTCCCCATAGGGATTTGGTTTATCTTCCTTTTCTAACTTTGAATGTAACAGCATGTTTGCCATTTCAACTATTGTTGATGTATTGGTGCCAACCAAATAGGAAAAACCCGCTGTGATTCCCTCGTCACGTTCTGTGGTTTCTCTTGTGACCAATACCGGAATATTAAATGCAGGCGCTTCTTCCTGAATTCCCCCAGAATCGGAAATGATTAAACTTGATTTACGCATCAACCATACAAATGAAGGATAATCCAATGGTTGAATTAAATGAATATTTTCAACTTTTGAAAGCATTTCGAATACTGTTTTTTGGACATTCGGATTTAAATGCACCGGATAAATGATTTCCACCTCTTCATTTTCTGCAATTTTTAAAAGAGCCTTGCATAAATTTTCAAAACCTTCTCCAAAACTCTCGCGCCTATGGCCGGTCACTAAAATGATTTTTCTGCTAAAATTAATGCTGTTTTTTAAAGTTTGAATCGCGGTAGTTGTAAATCCATTCACTAATTTTTCCGAAGTCAAAACTAACGCATCAACTACGGTGTTGCCTGTTACCAAAATAGCATCTTTTTTTACGCCTTCCTGAAGTAAATTCTTTGCTCCTTTTTGGGTAGGCGCAAAATGGAAATCGGCTATTCTGCCTGTGAGTTGTCTATTTAATTCCTCGGGAAACGGAGATTTTTTGTTGTAGGTTCTTAATCCAGCTTCCACATGACCCACTTTAATACTCAAATGAAAAGCTGCCAAAGCTACCATAGTTGAAGTGGTGGTATCTCCATGCACCAATACCAAATCAGGTTTTGAATCGTTAAGCACATAATCCATTTTGGAGAGAATGTGCGCGCTTAACCCATTCAAGGTTTGGTTTGGTTGCATCACATCCAAATCATAATCAGGCACTATCTCAAAAAAATCCAATACCTGATCCAACATTTCCCGATGCTGTGCCGTAATGCAAACTTTTACTTCAAAAATTGAATATTTTTTCAATTCGTGGAATAACGGTGCCATTTTTATGGCTTCCGGGCGTGTGCCAAAACAAAGGAGGATTTTCAATTTATTTATAATTTAATTTCTTACCGGTTATTTTATAAACTTTCCATATTGGAAATAACCAATATTTTAAATGTAAAAATAGTTTCTTGTTGGTTTTAATTCCTGCTTTTGCAATAATATCATTTAATAATCTTGTATCCCTAAACCCAATCGCCAAACCTGCTAAATATTTTAATAAACTTGGAGTGAGTAAATTTTTACTTGCTATATTATATGCCACCAAACGAATCGCTTCTTTTTTTGAATTTATTCTTACTATATCGTTTTTATAAAACTCTCCCGTATTGGAATTGGCGTGTTTTCTGTTGAAATATAAAATGTTGTTAATTATTATTCCTTTGAAATTTTCAGAAATTAATCTACTATAACATTCCCATTCTTCCGCATACAAAAGATTTTCATTAAAACGACAGTTTTCAAAACAATGTTTTTTCCACATCACTGTGCAGGAAGCCATTCCAATTTGCTGGGTTACAACTTTCTCAATATCCGCTTTGGTAAGATATTGTTGAATAGATATTGGCTTGCTTTCAATTGGTGGTTCTTGGCTTAAATATCCCAATTTTTGATAATGGCAAAAATCGACATTATATGTCTCAATGGCCTCTATACACGTTTTTAAATTATCAGGATGAACAAAATCATCATCATCAAAATAGATGATATATTCTCCTTTTGCCAAATCCAGGCCATAATTACGACAACCTGGCAAACCTTTTTTATAAGATCCTGTGCGTTTCAGAAACTGAAATCTATTGTCTAGTTTAAGAATTGGTTGTAATGCTTCTAAAGTATTGTCTGTTCCTCCATCATCAATAATTAAACATTCCCATTTCTTAAATGTTTGATTTTGTATGGAAACAAGCGATTCCAAAATAAAATGCGTCCTGTTGTAGGTTGCCATGATGATGGTTACTTTGGGTGTTTCACTCATTTTACCAATGTTTTAATTTTATTTAGAACACCAATCGATAATGGGAATTCAAATTTACGGGCAAAGAAAGCATCACTTAATTTAATTTTTTCATAATCAGCATCATCTAAAATAGCAGGATTATTGCCATTTCTGGCTACCCAATCTATATATCTAAGGCTGTTGTTTTTTACATTATTGGCAAAAGGGGAATTCATAATGACGGTTTGAAAATAAAACTCTTCCGCGCATAGGCTATATTTAAACCTATTCATGACAAATTTATTTTTTTTGGTATATTTTATAACATATTCCAAACATATTCTGCTTAAACTCCACCATGTTGAACCTCCATAAAGTTTTGGCATCTTTGAAGAAATAGGCCTTTTGAATTTGATTCTTTTTTGAATAGAAATGATTCGTCTAATAAAACCATTTTGTTTTGGAGCTTTGGCATCTAAAACATCATATAAATTATAATATTCAATACGATCCAACCCTCCATTATTTGCCCAACCTGGTTTTGGAACCTCAAAATAATTTATAAATTCGTTTTCCCGGTTTTTTTCAAAATAATCTTTGAAATGGCCTATTTTTTTTATTGGAAAATCATGTCCACTAATTAAATGAAAATAAAAAATTTGCTTGTTTTTAAGTGCTTGTTCCGCCAAATAAAGAATACTTTTTAAATGATTAAAGCCTCCCCAATTGACTTTATATTTTTGGGAAATAAGTTTTACGTTGCTATAATTATTTAATTTATTAAGCTCATTCTTTGTAATATGGCTTTTTTTGTCAATGTGAATATACAACTCAAAATCAGCATCAAAGAATTTTATAATTTCTTCCAGATGCATATAATTTTTATAGGCGGTAATTAAAACGGCTTGTTGCATTTCAAATTTTGTTTTTTAATTTAAACCCAATAAAAGAAACTGCATCGCCAATAGCAATAAAACGGGTCAATGCCATATTTAAAACTTGGTAAAATCCAAAAGTATTTGATACCCTAATTAGTTGTTTTTGAATTACTTTATTAAAAAACTTATTAAATTTAGAACCGTAAAATTCCCTAAAATTTATTAAAAGTTTAATATTGCTTTTAATATCTTCAAATTTCTTTTCTTTATTATGATTAATTGAGCTATAAACCCCACCTGAGTGTTTTCTGTAAATACACATTAATTCATTGGAATAGTAAAAATTGCCAATCCCTAAAAGTGTAAATGCAAGCGCAGAATCACCTGCTTTGGTTTCTAATGAAAAACTTGGGAGTTTAATTTTATTCCTAAACAATATTGAAGCCGATGGATAAATACCTCCTCCTTTAAAAATAATTTCCTCTGCAAAAATCTCTCTGCTAAAATTCCAATCACAAAATCTTCCATTTATATCATTAGTTGCATTAATAACGTTAGCATTGTGAAAACAAGCTGCATAATTTGTATTGGTTTCCATAAAATCAACTTGTTTTTGTAATTTTAAAGCATCTGTCCAATAATCATCTCCATCACAAAGTGCTACATATTTTCCAGTGCATTGTTGTAAAGCAAATATAAAATTAGGCATCATTCCTAAATTTATATTATGTTTGGTGTATTTAATACAAGATGAGCGCGAATGATTTTGAAAAATATCTTTAATTACTTTATCTGTTGAATCTTTAGAACAATCGTTGGCGACAATTAATTCTATTTCAAAATCACATTGTTGCATTAACACCCCTTCTAAGGCTTCACGAATAAATTTTTCATGATTATATGTTATCATGCAAACGCTAACTGTAGGTTCTGTTGTCATTCTAAAATTCTAAAGGGGTCAACTCTTTTATTATTCTGGCAGGAACACCAACTACCAAACAATTATCCGGGACATTTTTATTGACAACAGAACCTGCTCCAATAATAACATTTTTACCAATTATTATTTTTGGTAAAATAGCAACATTGGTACCTAAAACTGCATAATCACCAACAATACAATTACCTGAAATATGCACTCCTGGTGATAGCTCTGCAAATTCCCCAATAATGGAGTCGTGCCCAATGGTACAGTTTAAATTTATTATGACGCCTTTTTTAATTGTGATATCATTGGTAATCACTACTCCGGTCATAATATTGCAACCTGCTTCAATTTGATTTCCATAATGGCCAATGTTGGCATTTGGGCTTATGGTTGAGGTAAATACCCCGCCAATAGCCGTAAATTTATCATATAGCTGTTTTCTTAAAACGGGATTTCCAATCCCTATGGCAAATCGATTATCAATAGTCTTAAAATAGGTTTCTGCTTCTTGTATTTTTCTTAAAATTGGAAATTGTCCAAATAATTTTTCAGGCATCTCCTCATTCACATCATCATAAAACACCAAATTTTCCAATTGTTTTAATTGATGAACTACTTCCAAAACTTCTTTTGCAAATCCTTTGGCTCCTATAATTAACATAAATTAATATTTATGATATCAATAATACTCCTTAAATCTTTTTCCCCTAATCCAACAAATAAAGGTAAACATAAAATTCTTGACGCAATACTTTCCGAAATTGGCATTGTTTGTCCTTTGGCATAATTAATTGTGTTTAAAGACGGATAAAAATAACGCCGAGGCATAATTTGATGCTCATTTAATACTTTTTCAACGCTTAACAATTGTGCCTCGTTTTCAAAAATAATCGGATAATAACTATAATTCCAGTCTGTATTTTTCCTTATTTTAATGGCTTTTAGTTTTGAAAAATCTAAATTGGCATTGTAAAAATCAATCACTATTTTTCTTTCCCCCAATATCATTTCCATATAAGGCAATACAGCCAATCCCATCGCAGCCTGCAATTCAGAAATCTTTCCATTAATTCCCAAACCGTAAAAATCTAATGGACCGTTATGCCCAAAATTGTGGCTGTAAAACAATTGATGGTACAATGCTTCATCATTCGTAAACATCGCGCCGCCTTCTCCAGTATGAAACACTTTTGTTGCATGAAAACTACAAGTACTTATATCGCCATAATCAAACAATGATATTCCTTTATAATTTACGCCAAAACTATGTGCCGCATCATATATCACTTTTAGGTGGTACTTTTTTGCAATGGCTTCAATAACTTCAACGTTACAGGGATTTCCAAAAACGTGTGTTGCTAAAATTGCAGTTGTTTTGTTTGTAATAGCTGCTTCTATTTTTGTTTCATCAATGGTTAAATAGTCTGGGTGAATATCTACAAATACTGGTGTACAATTCTCCCAAACAATGGCTGCCGTACTCGCCACATAACTAAATGGTGTAGTAATGATCTCGCCACCTTTTCCTAATAATTTTAAGGCAATTTGTAATGGGATGGTTCCATTGTTAGTAATGATAATATTAGAAATTGTTAAATATTGTTTTAATTTTTGTTCCAACTCCAATACCAATTCGCCACGATTGGTTAACCATTGTTTATCCCAAGCGCGTTTTAGAATATCGTTGTATTCCTCTTGCGGCGGTAAAAATGTTTTGGTTACATTGATCATTTTACGTTTTTATATATTGACAAAAGTTTTTCTCTAAATACATCTTCTCCAAATCTATCAATTATTTGTTTACTAATAGTAATGTTATTATAATGTAATTTATGATTTAGAAAATCAAAAATTAAATCTGACAATTTTACAAAATCTTTTATTTGATATATTACCCCATTCCCTTCATTAATAATTTCGTCTACTCCACCACAATTGGTTGTAAACACCGGTAAACCACAGGCTAATGCTTCAAGCACAGAAACTGGCATACCTTCGGTCAAACTAGAAAACAAAAACAAATCAGAACTTTGTAAATAACCTGCAATTTCATCACGGCTCAAAAGGGGTATTAAGATAATATCTATATTTTCAAATTGAAAATTAGCTAATAGCGCTTTGACATTAATATCATGATTCCCTCCCCACCCGTCATAACCAATCCATGTAAACTCTATTCGATTTGAAATTTTTTTATCCACCAGACGAAGTGCTTTTAATAGTGTTTCTTGATCTTTTAAATATGTAAAAGCACCTATTGTAACTAGTCTTTGCTGAATATTTTGGTGATTTTTTGCTTTATAATAAAAATTTTTATTGATAAGATTACCAATATTTTCAAATTTAAAATATAATCCATTAGCAATAAATTGCCTTATTTTATCATTACTTACAACAAGATTTAATTCTGATTTTTGAAGTGTTTTTCTAATTAATTCACATTTATCTCTTTCAACATTAAAAAATGACAATTGATTGTGTTCTGTAACAATGTACGGTATTCTAAATTTAGTTGCATAATGATAAGCCCAAATTCCAGCATCAAATAATGATTGTGCATGAATAAGTGAAACTTTAATATTATTACATTTCATATAATTATACAGTGATTCCAACGCTAATTTCTCAAAATAATTATTTATTTTTTTTGGCAATAATCTATGATAAGGATATAAAACCTCTAAAACCGTTAAGTTTTCTATTGTTTTTTTTTCTATAATCTTTAAATTTTTTTTAATATTAATATATAACCTGTTTAGTGGCATTTTTTTAAAAACAACAAGTAAAGGATTGAATTCCTCAGTAACTAATAAAGCCTGCTCTCTAAAAAAAATACCAATAAGGGAATTGGTATCTAACCAAGAACAAAAAATAAGTATGTTTTTTTTCATTTTATATTGTGTATTTAAAGAAGCATTGTGTTTTATTTTATTCTGTAATATATTACGTTCACTTCTTAGGCCTGCCTATTTTTGAAATAAATTATTTAACCACTTGTTATATTTTTTTCCACTGATTTGAAATATCTTTCTTATTAACTGTTTTTCCTTCATTCACTAAAACACACTCTCATTTTTTTGGTATGGTCTAAAACCTATTGTAAAACAAAGTCAAAATATTCATCAAAGCTACAGCAGAGAATGATGATGGCGTCTAATAGTTTGTTCATATTCTACCTAAAATTATTAAAATTAAACTTTTCATTTTCAGTTCAGTTCTATGAAAAGGATTGGCTAAGATCGCTTTGCATAAAAAATAAAACTTGGCCTTATATTTTTTTGTGTGCTTAACATTTCTAAATCTTCCTAGATAATAATTAGATGCATATTCTTTGATATATTCCTTTGTTAAATTGTCAATTTTAATTTCCAAATTACTTCTTCTCTTATAGGCTTTCATGATGGCATAAAAATGCCAGTATTGCGCTCTAAACAAATTCTCATTGTTGGATATGCTATTCTTGTGAATTCTATACCGATACAACACTTTATCTTATAATAAATGTTGACCTTGTTCTTCCATTTTGTAATACAAATCCTGATCAACAGCACGTTTCATTTTTGGATCTATTCCTATTGTTTGAATATATTTATTTTGTTTAAAAGTTGCAAAATGTGTCATAGCCCAATAACCACATGTCAAATAGGATTTATTTTCATGTATTGCACCACCATGAAAACCATAATCTATAAAGTTCATTTCCAAATCTACCAATTCATATTTTGAAGTGATGATTGCAACATCTTCATGTTTTTTATGCAAAGCCACCATAAGTTCTAAAGCATCAACATTTAAAGCATCATCAGGATCCAGAAATCCTGAAATTTCGCCGGTGGCAAGCACTGCACACCTATTTTTGGTAAAGCCGCAACCTTTATTTTCCTTATTTAAAAAGATTTTGAAACGGATGTCATCACCAATAATTTTTTTTATCACAGCGACCGAATCATCAGTAGAACCATCATCCACAATAATCGCTTCCCAATTGGTATAAGTTTGCGCAAGAATGCTTTGATAACAATCTTTAAAAAAATGCCCATTGTTATAATTGGCTATGAGAATGGAAAATAGCATTTTTTATATTTTTTTGTAAAAATAGGAATTTTTGTTAAGTTGGGAGTTATAATTTTTAATTGTTGCGAGGTCTTGCTATCTTGCGGTCCTGCAGTCGTGCAGTCGAAACTATTTTACTGAAGACTGAAACTGGAAACTTAAAATTTGTCGTGCAGTCGTGCGGTCTTGCGGTCGTGCAGTCGTGCAGTCGAAACTATTTTACTGAAGACTGAAACTGGAAACTGAAAACTTAAAATTTGTTGTGCGGTCGTGCGGTCGTGCGGTCGTGCAGTCGTGCAGTCGTGCAGTCGTGCGGTCTAAACTATTTTACTGAAGACTGAAACTGGAAACTGAAAACTTAAAATTTGTCGTGCAGTCGTGCAGTCGTGCGGTCGTGCTGTTAAACATTCAAGAGTTTTGGATTGTGGATTGTAGATTGCAAATTTAACAGCATTTATTTAAAATACGCGCCATGAAGCAGGCCTTCCTGTCTAATCGATTTTTGACACTGTTTTCACAAATTTTCTTCAAAATACTTAATGTAATGGCTTTTTTCTCGCCCTTTAGGGCTGGGGAAAAGAAAAAAGCGCCCAGAAACCCCTAAAACAGGGCGATTATTCCATAAAAAAAAGTTAAAGATTGTACGCGCGTTGTTTTTCTTAGACTTTGCAAATATACTAAAGATTTATGTTTAAAAATTATAACTTTTCAACAATGAAATGTTATTAACTAATTAAAATTTAACATGTTTCAACCTTTTATATGAAGTAATTTTGACTCGATGGTTTCCTTAATGAAGCCTCCAAATTTAATATGATCGAGTTAAAATCGATTTCTCGTAAAAATCCGCAGGACGACACTGCGGTGCCAAAGTTTTATGCCCACGCCATTTCTACAGGTGTGGTTGATTTAGAGCGTTTGGCTTTTTTAGTGTCTAACCAGTGTACTGTTCGTGTTCCGGACATCCTTGCTGTACTCCGT
>JAUYUA010000049.1 GCA_030694935.1 Lutibacter sp.
AATGATTAATGGCGAATTTACCTGCCGGACAGGCAGGCAGCATCTGTACCAATAAAAAATAAATAATAAACAGATGAAAACTAAGTTAAAAAAAGATTGGTTTGGCAGGGAAAAAAGCGTTGATGAATTGCACCACGATTCTAAAATCTGGGTTTCTGAAATCAATTTAATTAAAGATGAAATCCGTTTTTTGGAACATTTGCTCAGCGCCAATTATATTGATTTTTTGGCAGCTGGTTTGCACAAAAAAATTGAGGAATCTGTTAAAGAGATCTCTCTTCAAAAAAATATTGGAACCACCTTATTGGAAGTTATCAGAAGCCAAGATAAAATTCTTGCAGAATTAATTAAGTACGAAAGCATCTCAGGCAACAAAAACTATTTGGAAAGCCATAAAAAATTAGATATAGAAGTCACTAGTTACATCAATAAATACAAAGAGCTTAAAAAACGCGTATTTAAAGGGGTTGAAAATGTGATGAAGAAAAAAGACCAAAAAAAATTGCCCGCAACGGATAAAATTCCAAAATTATTGGATAAATAATTTAAATAAGCTTCTCTTTTGAATTTCCTCAAAAAACGGCATTGGTGTTTAAAGTTGCAATGCTGTTTTTTATTGTCCAAAAAAATGTGATTAATTATTCAATTTCCTTAATACCAATTAAATGAAAATTAATTTAAAAAAAGTGCAGAAATAGTTGCTTATTACTTTAAAAGTAATTTAATTTGCACACACAAAAGCCGATGTAGCTCAGCTGGCTAGAGCAGCTGATTTGTAATCAGCAGGTCGTGGGTTCGAGTCCCTCTATCGGCTCCAAGAAGCCTCTTCAAAACGAAGAGGCTTTTTTATGCACTAATTTTAAATTGTAAAAAGGACGAGAAGTTTATCCTGAGCGCGGTTACAGAGCGTAGCCGAAGTAAAGCCGAAGGAAGTCCCTCTATCGGCTCCAAGAAGCCTCTTCAAAACGAAGATGCTTTTTTTATGCATTAATTTTAAATTGTAAAATGGGACGAGAAGTTTACCCTGAGCCTGTCCGGCAGGCAGACAGGTCAAAAATCGTAATTCGTAATTCAATTTTTAGGGATTGCCCTTAGACTGCGCTCAGGGTAAAAAAATACTTTTTTAATCGCCTTTCGGCGAATTAAAAAAGATTGCAGCAAAAAGCCCGGCTCGCCAGTTTGCGGAGAACGCCTGCCTGCCGGCAGGAAGGCCCAAAATATTTTGCGGAATAATGACCATAAGAAAACCATTTCAAACGAATTTGAAATGGTTTCTGCGCACTAATATACAAAGATTATAGGTTTATCGCAATCTATCCACAGATTTCACGAGTTCTTCATCCTTTTTAATCGCTTTGTTGGCCAAAACCACAAAAACAATTGTAAAAATAGGAATGAGCAACCCAATACCCTTCTCAGAAACTTGCATTTCTCCAGATAAGTTTTGTGTAAAATACACGAGTATGCCTACTAAAATAAAATTAATCAAAATTGCCAAGCGCCCTAAAACAAATTGCAGCTGTCTTTTTTTGAACTGAAAAATTGTTATAAACGTTAGAATGGCCGATGCTATAAACAAAACAAAAACACTTGCCAATAACAAATTGGTTGAACTTATTGAATCCAACGCGTAAAATTTAGTTCCCTGCTCCGTGATCCATAAATTGAAAGAGAAAATTAAGCCTCCCGAAAGCACTGTGGCAATTAATAAATATATCGATTGTATTCTTTGAATCATATTTAAACCAATTGCAGCAAAAATACGTTTTATTTTTAAAGATTAAAAGTTTACTATCTAAAATAAATTATTATATTTGCAATGTCCTACCGCATAATTATATACAGGACCTGCAACTAAAAATCATCACCGCCCAGATTAACTCAAAATAAAATTCTTAAATTAATAAGATCATCGTATTTATTCACTAACAATTATTACATATTTACATAATGTTTGAAATTTCCGAACTAAAGGATAAATCTCTTTCAGAATTACAAGAGATTGCTAAAACAGTTGGAGCAAAGAAGTTTAGTCAACTAAAAAAACTAGAATTGGTTTATTTAATACTAGATGTTCAAGCCGCTGCTCCTCCAACTCCTTCCAAAATTGAAGCTTTATCTGATGACGACAAGCCAAAACGCAAACGCATCATAAAAAAAGCAAATCAGCCCAAAGCAAACAAAAACCTTCCATCTTCACAACCGCAAAAAGAAAAAGCGCCCGAACTTTTCGCTGCTGTTGAAAAAACTGAAGTTGAAGAAACCACAAAACCAATTCAGGCTCCTGTGGTAAAAAAAGCCATCAAAAAGGCCGTAAAATTTACACCGGAAACACCTGTTGAAAATACCGAAGCGGAAACTGTTGAAAAACCTTTAGTTAGAACTGAAGGTATAAAAATTGCCATTAAAAAATCGGCTAGACTGGAAACAAAAACTGAAACTGAAAGTCAGCCAGAAAGCATTGAAACAAGTGTTGATGTTACTGAAAACGTACAAGAAAGAACTCAGCAAAACCAGCCTAAACTGCTTATTAAACAGCCTAAACAACAAGGAAACCAACAACAAGGAAACCAGCAACAAGGAAACCAGCAACAAGGAAATCCACAAGCAAACCAACAAAGAGAAAAAGGTCCGCGCAAGCCAGGAAATCGCTTTAGAGATCCTGATTATGAATTTGACGGAATTATTGAAAGTGAAGGTGTGTTGGAAATGATGCCGGATGGTTATGGTTTTTTACGCTCATCTGATTACAACTACCTTTCATCGCCAGATGATATTTACTTATCGCAATCACAGGTTAAATTGTTTGGTTTAAAAACCGGAGATACCGTAAAAGGTGTGGTTAGACCACCAAAAGAAGGCGAAAAATATTTTCCTTTAATTCGTGTTTCAAAAATAAACGGTTTAAATCCGAATGTGGTTAGAGACCGCGTTTCTTTTGAGCATTTAACGCCACTTTTTCCTGAAGAAAAATTTAATTTGGCAGGAAAAAACAGCACGCTTTCAACAAGAATCATCGACTTATTTTGTCCGATTGGAAAAGGACAAAGGGGAATGATTGTTTCGCAGCCGAAAACTGGTAAAACAATGTTATTGAAAGATATTGCAAACTCAATTGCTTCAAATCACCCGGAAGTTTATCAAATTATTCTTTTAATTGATGAAAGACCAGAAGAAGTTACCGATATGCAACGAAGCGTAAGAGGCGAAGTTGTTGCATCAACTTTTGATGAACCGGCTGAAAAACACGTAAGAGTTGCCAATATTGTTTTGGAAAAAGCAAAACGTTTGGTTGAATGCGGACATGATGTGGTTATTTTATTGGATTCCATCACGCGTTTGGCCAGGGCTTACAATACGGTTGCACCAGCATCGGGTAAAATTTTATCGGGTGGTATAGACGCCAACGCATTGCACAAACCAAAACGATTTTTTGGAGCGGCAAGAAATATTGAAAATGGCGGATCATTGACCATTATTGCCACTGCACTTACTGAAACAGGTTCAAAAATGGATGAAGTGATCTTTGAAGAGTTTAAAGGTACGGGTAACATGGAACTTCAATTGGAAAGAAACATCGCCAACCGCAGAATTTATCCGGCTATTGACCTTGTTAAATCGAGCACGCGAAGAGATGATTTATTGTTAGACCCAAAAACGGTAAAACGTATGTGGATCCTAAGAAAATATTTGGCCGATATGAATCCTGTAGAAGCTATGGAATTCATTAAAAGCAAAATTCAATACACCACTTCAAACGAAGAGTTTTTAATCTCTATGAACGGGTAGGTTTTAAGCTGGAAGACGGAAGTTGGAAGACCGAAGACGGTAGACGGTAGACGGTAGACGGAAGATGGAAGACGGAAGACCGAAGACGGAAGACCGAAGTTAAAAGTTAAAAGTTAAAAGTTAAAAAATTGGTTAAGAAAGATAAGAAATATTTTCCTGCGTAGCCAAATCAAACCCCATTTCCTTGGGAAAGTTTACCTGCTGCGGTAGGGGCTGGGAATAGGATTAAAGGTTAAAAAAGCGAGCTGATGCTCGCTTTTTTTTTATTATCATTTACTCGTTACCATTACTAACAAAAGCAATATTCAATGCATCATCAACGGCTGAACTTTTAGCTTTTAACATAAATTATAAATGTGAATTAAGGGTTGAATAGCCGTTGGCTTTAGCCAACGGATTAAAATATGTTCATATTGAAGGCTTTAGCCAAAAAATATTTATTATTTTGGCTAAAGCCAATTTGAAATTTAACATTTACCCGCCAGCTAAAGCAGGCGGCTATTGACTAAATCTAACCCATAATTCGCGTTATAAACAAAAAAAGCGGACCATAAGTCCGCTTTTTTTGTAACTATTTAGTTCAAAACATTATTCTTAATTTTCTTTGAAATTGTCAATACTTTAAGAATTTCAAATAAAACTCCCTTTCTCCCGATAGCTATCGGGAAGGAAAAGGTTGGGGATAGGATTAATAGAATTGGCCTCTAAAATCTTTAATCTCGGCAGTTTCTTCTAATACTTGAAACAGCATAAAAGATCTTCCTTTTAAATTATCTATTATTTTATTGCGGAAAGTATCATAATTATCCAATTTTATTGGCGTATCCCGTTTATCAACTTTAACCACAAACACACCCATATTGCCATCTATTGGTTTAGAGACTTCATTTAATTTTATGGTAGACATTGCGCCAATCACAGCTGGCTCATTTCCAACGCCTGTTAACAATGGACTAGCCAAAGTTACACTTAAAGCAGGGCTAACCGTTGTATTGGTGTTTTTTGCAATTTCTTCTAAGGTAGTTCCTTTTATTTTTGCGTTAATCAATGCCGATTTTTTCTTGTTGATGAGCTCAGGCTGAATTTTCGACAAAATCTCTGAATTCACCACCAATCCGTCTTTCTCTGATTTGCCTTTAAGCACAACAACCACATAGCTTCTTTTGCCGTCAACATCAATGTCAAAACGTTTAGAATCGCCCAATTCTCTTTCTTTGGCAAATGCCCAAATCACAATTTGGCGCTGACCGCTTAAACCTGGAATATTTTCTTCTAAAACTTTGATATTCAGCGCAGACTGTACATTGTAATTTTCTTTTTTAGCGACATCTACTAATTTTTCACCATTTGCCAAATTGGCCGTAAGGGTTTCTGCTTTTTCAAATATTGTATTTTCTGTCGCTTCAGAAGGATCTATTAAACGGGCATAAGTTGCCATTTTTACAGCTCTATCAGCTTTTTTTTGTTCATCAACCCTAATTACGTGAAAACCAAATGCAGTTTCAACTACGGCGATGCTGCCTGTTGCATTTTTATAAATATAATTGGCAAAATCTTTATCGAAAGAAGCTGAAAAAGCCTGGTCTTTTCTGATCCATCCAATATCGCCTCCCTTGCCTTTTGTAGGATCAGTATTAACCTCATCTGCAATTTCAGTATATTTTGTTTTGTCGTTTTTAACCAATGCAAAAATACTGTCGGCCGTTTTTTTGGCTTCTTCTTTTGTTTTTATTGAAGCAGATCGAACAGCGCCTGCATAAGGAATTAAAATATGGCTCGACTTAACAGAATCTGGCAATTGCGCAAATTCTACAATTTTTGATATTTTATAGAAACCATTGTCTTTATATGGTCCAACGATATTGCCTACAGCAGCGTTAAAAATGGTGTCGGCAACGGCTGGCGGAAATTGATTTTTATAGTAATAGCCGCTGTCAAAACCCAAATCGGATTTGTTGTCATTTAAAAACGCTTCATAGTTTGTGGCATTTTTCAATCCTGAAATTTGTACCTTCGCATTTGCGGCATTGCTGAATTCCTCTCGGTCATTAACAAAGTTCATCACTTCCGTTTTAGCATATTCATCGTCGGCTTCGGATGGTGCAATATCAAATTTCACATATTCTAAAGAACGGGAGGCTTCAGATTTAAATCTTTTTGAATTTTTTTCCAAATATTTTTGAATTTCTTCCTTGGATACCTTTGCCAAATCATCAGAAATGGACGAATAAGGAACATAAACAAATTGCCCGTCCATTTTTGTGTTTTGGTACAAATAATCGCGTTCACCTTCTTTTAAAGAAGCTCCTAAACCGGCTGAAACCAGAGTGGTATACGCCATACGTTCAAGATTTTGTTTGATGCTTTTTTCAGTTTCTAACCAATTTAACCAAGCTTGGCTGTTTCCGGCTTCAGCGTCAACTTTCATATTGGCAATATATTCCTTTAATTTTTCTTCATTAAAAAGACCTCCTTCATTTTGAAAAAGCGGAGAGTTTTGAATTTCCGGCAATGCTACCATCGCATCCCAAATATCTTTTTCGCCCACAACAATTCCGGCTTGTTCCAATTGAGATTGAAATATTTTTTCGCCAACCAAATTATTCCAAACAGCATTCACCGCTTGCATTTGAGTAACTCTTCCGCCACTTTGCGATTTGTAATTTTCTACAAGTCTCGCAAATTCCTCTCTATCAATGTTTTCGCCATTTACTTCACCAATTGAGTTTGTTTTGGTTGAGCTAAAAAATTGCTGAATTGAACTTGGATCTAATACAAATGCAAAAAGCGCTAAACCCACAATTAGGATTAGGAACATTGAACGATCTCTAATTTTTGATAAAATTGCCATTTCTATAGTTATTTTCTTTTATTACAGTGTGCGAAAATACGATTAAGTATTTAATTATGAAAGTGAAATAATTAATATTAATTACAAAAAAAGGTAATTTTATGATGCAGAAAACCTTTAATCCTCTTTCGCTAAAACTTTTAGGTAAACTTCCATAATTTTGGAGGAATCTACCTTTAACATTTTAAAATATAAATTATTTATTTCAATGATTTCATTTTCTTTTGGAATGTCTTCGTTGTGGTAAACAATAAATCCACCCAAGGTTTCATAGGCTTCATTTTCTTCAATATTTAAATTGTATGTTTCATTTAAATAATCAACATCCAAACGTGCCGAGAACTCATATTCGTTATCGGTAATTTTATTTTCCAGCAAATCAACGGTATCATGTTCATCAATAATATCCCCAAATAATTCTTCAACAATATCTTCAATGGAGATAATTCCTGAGGTTCCGCCAAATTCATCCAACACCACAGAGATGCTTCTTTTCTTTTTGATTAAAATATTTAGCACATTGTTAATCAGCATACTTTCAGGAACAAATACTACAGGAAGCAGTATAGATTTGATGTCTTTTGGTTTTTTAAATAATTCAAAAGCAATGGCATATCCCAAAACATTATCCAAAGAATTGTTGTAAACCAAAATCTTCGAATATCCGGTTTGTATAAATAATTGTTTCAAATAAGCAATATCATCATTAATGTCCACCGCCACAATTTCGGTTCTGGGAATCATAATTTCACGTGCCTTTACCGAATCAAACTCCAAAGCATTTTGAAATATTTGAATTTCAGAATCAACTTCTTCAAAATCATCGGTGTTTTCCAATTGTTTGATAATATAATTTCCAAGTTCTTCTTTGCTAAATTCTGTTTGTTTCACATCGCCAGTTGTGTGAAAAAATGTTTTCAACAAATAGTCGGAAATTGCAGTAACAAAATCTGAAACAAAATGAAATAAGATATAAAAAAAGTAAGCGAGCGGCGCAAAAAACCAAAACATTTCGTTGGCATAAATTCTAAATAATGCTTTTGGCAAAAATTCAGCGGTAACCAAAATGATGATGGTTGAAATTATGGTTTGAATGAGTAAGGTTGAAAAATCATTAAAATGGAAACCCAACAAATTATCGGTAATAATTTCAGCCATAAAGAAACTGTAAATTACCAACGAAATATTATTGCCAACCAACATGGTGGTAATAAATTTGGATGATTTTGCCGTTATTCTGCTAACAATTTTTGAGGTGAAACCTTCCTTCTTTTTTTGAAGTTCAATTTGAAATTTATTGGCAGAAATATAGGCGATTTCCATTCCTGAAAAGAAAGCGGAAAGCAGTATTGAAATTAATATGACTACAATTTGTATTTCCACTTATTTAATTGTTTGGTGTTTCCCGTCTTTTTCGGAAACGCCTTCTGAAAAAATACATAAAAACTGCCAATATTGAAAATCCGGCCAATAAATATGCGCGTTCTCTATCTATATTCCAATTTAATACAGTTTCTACACTAAATACGATGGCTATAACTAAATACCCATATTCAAATATTTTCCAAAGGTTTTGCATCTTTTATTCTTTAATGTTAATAACGCCGCTCTGATTTTTCACCCACCATGTTTTTAAATCTTCAGTTGATTCAAAACCGGTTCCGTAAATAGTATCAGTTGTGGTGTAAAAGGTGAATTTTTTTTCAGTAAAAAAATAACGGGTTTTTTGATCCCAATAAATTTGTTCGGTTACCAATTTGTTTTTTTGAGCGTAGTTGATGATCACCACATTGTCTTTTATTTCAGAAACTTGCGTTTTCCGATAACTTTTCGCATAATCACCTTCTACAGTTATAGAATCTCCATTTTTTTCAATGGTGGTGATTTTTAATCCTTTAGGAAATTCATTGTAAGGATGATTTTCCCTATTGCTGAAATCGAGCATCACAAGCGCTTTCATTTTAATATCCACACGCCCAGAATCGGTGTGTTTGTGGTTAATATTGAAGGCTTCTCCAATAGGCAAATTTTTATCAGCCAAAAAATCCCGTACCTCTTTTACATCGTTTGTACATGAAAAAAACATTGCTGAGGCGAAAACCACAGCAATGCATTTTATATTATTAACAACTGATTTTGTCATTCAACAAATATATCAATTTTAATATTTTAAATCTAATTTACGGAACTATTACTGTTTCATTAATCCAACAGCCAATTCTATGGCTAGATCCTGATTTTACGCCAGCCACAAATAAATCTTTTTTAGTTGGCACATTTTCTGAATAGTTTGCAATAAATCTATTTGCCAATGTACTGATACTTGGATCTACAGCTCTTGCTTTTAATGCTTTATTTAAAGCGGCCACATAAACCATTCTTTTAGAAACCACATCATTTCCGCAAGAGTTTGCACTTGCTGCATACATACTTGCAATTAACAAATAGGCATTACCCATCCTTGGTTGAAAATCCAGGGCTTTATAAGCATAGGTTCTTGCTTCTTCCAGTCTGCCTTTTTTTCTTAAAATTTGAGCAACTTTAAATGCATATTTAGCTCTGTTATAAGAATCGGTTTCCTGCTCTATCGCTTTTTTGAAATACTCCATTGCTTTGTTGGTCTCTCCGTTTTTCATTAAAATATCAGCATAAAACACAGAAGCTTGAGGAGAAGGGTCTGCTTTAACATAAGCCTCAACCAATACGTCATAGAAAGCATCATCTGTACATTCTTTATTGTACATTCTTGATACTGCTCTCTTTAACCAAACGGCATCTGTTTTGTTTTCTTGAAAATACTTTTTGTTTAAAGGAATCAAATTCGTACAGGTTGAAATTGCCGCCAATTTTGCGTCTAGTGATGTTTCAACAATGTCTAAATTGCTTAAATGCTGTTCATAAGCCAATTTACTTTTTATATCCCGATCACTTAAAGTAGTTGAATCTTTCGCTGTAATTATATCTAATTGTTTTGAATATTCTTCTCTCTTTAATTCAAGACCTTCACCCACTTCATCATAAGTGTCAAATACTTTTTGCGCATTTGTGTCTTTGTATTTATTTAATATGATATCAAAATACCTGTAAATATTGGTTGGAGATATTTCAGTCACATCAGCTTTAAAAGATTTTTCCAGTAAAACAAACACTGCCTCTTCTGACGCACCTTGTGCATCTTTAAAAGTTGCGAAATCACTGTAAACTCTCGCTAAGTCTTGAGGAAAATGTTCCAACCTTTGGGTATAAACCCTTTCAACAAGTTTTACTGCAGCTGCTTTATCGGCTGGAGTTGTTGCGGCTTCCAATCGGCTTTCGGCGATTTTGATACCCAACTTATAAATATTTACGGTAAGTGTTGGACAATGATCCATAGTCCATAACCAGTTTTCGTAAGCAACATCATATTTTCCGGCACTGTAATCGCCTTTAAATAAATTGTATTTTACAATACATTCTTCATTGTCGGCTTGTGAAAAAACAACCGGGGCTGAAACTATAAAAAATAATACAGCTAAAATTTGTCTCATTTGTCTCATCGTCTTAATTTTTAATTAAAATATTTCTAATTTTTTAAACCATTTGTCATTTAATGAAAGACCTAATCGAAAATTAACATAATTTTCTTGCACTAAGCCATTCGCTGTTTGTCCTCTTTTTCCTACCTCAAATCCGATATTCAAATTAGACAGTTGCTTACTCATTGGCAAGCCTACTCCAAAAGATATGCCAAAATCATCAATCGCAGTAAAATCGGTTCCGTTTCCTGATGCATCAACCAACAATCCAGTGTTTTCAAATTTAACTCCGGCCCTGTAAGTTATTCTATCCCAATAACTTGTAATCGAATTAAATTTAGGGGTGTAAAAACCGCCCACTGCTATTTTACTGTAATTATCGTAATCAATTTTTGAATAATTGTTAAAAACACCACCGCTTAATTCTAAGGCATTTTGAAAACTGTAATCAACACCGGCATACCATTTGTTATCTTTACCCAAGCCAAGACCTAGCGTAGATTTTAAAGGGGATTTAAGAATTCCTGTGCTATTTGTATTTAAAATGGTATCACGGGGAGATTCAAATGTCCCTAACGACACTGAATATAAATACTCATTGCCTGTAGCTTCAATTTCATTGTTAAAATTAAAATTTCCTCCCAAAAGTAAATCCATTTTATCATTCAATTTTCCTTTATAATGAAACCCACCGTTTAAGGCCAGTCCTTTTATGCTAGAGGTTGTTTGGTATTTTGTGGCTAAAGAAGCATCTTTCACTAGGTTTAAGATGCTATTTTCAATTTTTCCGAAAATATAATTCCCTTGTAAACCAACGCTGAAATTTTTAAACGGTATGTAACCAACACTTAAAAACACTTTATTTGTTCCTCCTTCACCTGTATATCGAGTTGCTTTTATAATGTTATCCTCAGCATCATATTCATTTGAAACCAAAGAATAACCTACGGAAGAATTTGGCAGCAAACCAAAAGTCATCCCTGCTTTTTCGCCTAAAGGAAACCCAATAGCCAAATAAGAAAGGTACGTTGCGGAAGCGCTTTGCTTGTCGTTACTGTCCTTTGCGGTACTGTTCAAACTTTCTATAGCCATAGCATAGGTTGTAAATCTCAAAGATGCATTGGAAGCAGGATTTAAAAAATTTAAGCGATAGCTTTCGTTTAAAGAAACGCCAACGCCGCCCATACTTAATTGTTCAACAGTGCTTTCGTTATTTTTATCTCCAATTCCGAAAAAAGAATAAGCTGATGTGTTATTTTTTTGTGAAAAACCGACGATAGATACAAATAGTGTTATGATTACTATTATTTTTTTTATCATTTACTTTATATTATAAGATATTATAAGTCAAAATTGTGTTCAATCCTTCTAACAAAAAATTAGGATTGGCAAAGATGCTATTTTTTAATCTATTTGACAAGAAATTTACGTCTCCTCCTGTTAAAACAACTGTTAAATCTGCATTTTTTTTTCTATACTGATTGATAATTCCATCAATTTCATTGATAACACCATTAATTACACCAGAATGAATGCTTGTTTCGGTTGAATTTCCAACCAATTCAAATTTTTCTGAAGGCTCCAGCAAGGGTAGTTTTTCAGTAAAAACATTTAATGCTTTATAGCGCATTTGCAGTCCTAATGAAATTGCCCCACCATAATAAACCCCTTCGTTGTTAACATAGTCATACGTGATACAAGTTCCTGCATCAATGATTAAAACATTTTTGTTAGCATATTTTGATATTGCCGAAGAAACCAATGCAATTCTGTCGACACCTAAGGTTTTTGGCGTGGCATATTTGTTCACAAACGGCACTTTGGTGTTGTAATCCAACTCAATTAAGTTAATTTCAGCATGCAATTTTGCTATTTCTGATTTTTTTAAGGAGCCAACTGAAGAAATAATTGCATTGGTGCATTGGTATTTTTTAATTGTATCAATAACTTCAGAAACAAATGATTCTTTGGTAATGCTTTCATTATGAATCAATTTGCTGTTATCAAAAACAGCCGTTTTAATTCTTGTATTGCCTACATCTATAATTAAGTTCATTCTTACTTCTTAAAGAGTTCAAAAATACAACAGATTTTTTTAAATTGTTTTGATATGTCTAAAAAATAAATTTATATTTGCAACCGCTAAAGCGATGGTGCCTTAGCTCAGTTGGTAGAGCAAAGGACTGAAAATCCTTGTGTCCCTGGTTCGATTCCTGGAGGCACCACACAAGAAAAGTAAAACCCTTAAAAATCACTCGATTTTTAAGGGTTTTTTAATTTACAGCGGAATATACAGCAGAAAGTGTCTGGAAAAAAGAAATATATGCTGATAGTTAAAAGTCTTTATTTATCATCTTCATCATCAATTTCCTCATTGTAATCTTCTTCACCATAATCTTCTTCACCATTCTCATCACCATTCTCATCACCATTTATATCACCATTTATATCACCATTGTCATCAATGTCATCAATGTCTAAATCATCATCATCCAAATCATTTTCGCCTTCAAGAGGCACTTTTAAATTCAAATCTAGGTCAATTTCTAAATCTCTTTCAATATTGTCATCTTCTTCCTCTTCATAAAAATTTTCCATACTGTCCACCAACTCATCGCTAATTTTTACAAGGTAAATGGTGTCTTCGGCAGCAACTTCAACAGCTTCTACATATTGCCCTTTATGGTTGGTAAACCTAATAATGTCCCTAATGCCATAACCGTCAGGAAATTTCTCAACTAGCAAATTAAGAATTTCAGAAGTTAGCTTTTTATAATCAACAATTATTCTCTTCATAACAAATTGGTTATATTTTAGACTTAAATAAATATATTGGTTATTTAATTATTTCTTTATATAATGCCAAATATAAAAAAATAATAACACCAAAAAATTATTTAAATCAATATTGAAAAGAAATCTTATAAAAAACAAAAACCAAGAATAATCTTGGTTTTTGTTTTTATGATTTAAAGCATCATTAAGGTATTTAATTCCATTTCTGTTAAATGGCGCCAATGGCCTCTCGGTAAATCTTTTTTTGTGAGTCCGGCGAAAATTACGCGGTCAAGTTTTACCACGCTGTACTCAAAATGTTCAAATATTCTGCGAACAATTCTATTTCTTCCGGAATGAATTTTAACGCCAACTTCTGTTTTTGGCTGATTCACAACATAGGAAATATCATCAACTATCACACGTTTTTCATCCAACATAAAACCTTCAGAAATTTTTATAAGATCGCTGTTCGACAGTTTTTTGTCCAATGATACGTGGTATATTTTTTGAATATTGCTCTTTGGGTGTGTCAATTTTTTTGCCAACTCTCCATCATTTGTAAACAATAAAAGTCCGGTGGTGTTTCTGTCCAATCTTCCAACAGGATAAATACGTTCTTTTGTGGCGTTTGCAATTAATTCCATCACGGTTTTACGTCCGCGCTCATCCTCCATTGTAGTGATGTAATTCTTTGGTTTGTTCAGTAAAATATATCTTTTTTGTTCCTGGTTAATTAAGGAACCATCGAACCGAACTTCGTCGCCAAGGGTAACTATATGTCCCATTTCAGTCACTAGTTTTCCGTTTACGGTGGCACTTCCTGCTTTAATATAAACATCGGCTTCCCTACGTGAACATATACCAGAGTTGGAAATATATTTATTTAAACGGATGCCTTCAATGCCATTTTCCGGTTTAACTTGTTTTGGTTTTGGGGTTGGTCTTTCTTCTCCTGAAACTGGTCTTGCTTTTTTTGAAAATGGGCTTTCCCTTTTAAAAGCAGGTTTGTCCCTGAAGTTGCCCGAAGGTTTCTTACTGGCATCAAATTTTTTAGGTTCAGACTTTCTGTCGGCAGTAGTTAAAGGTTTCTTTTTGGCTTCAAACTTTTTAGGTTCAGATTTTTTACCAGTGCTGGTTTGAGGTTTTTTTTTACCTTGGTGTCGTCCTCCCGACGAGTTTTTACTTGAATTCATTTTTTTTAATTTTTGGCAAAAATAATTTATATTCTGCTAATTATGAAGATTATAGTTTTTATTTTAAAAGAATTTTATTTATGATGACCGAGTAGTCTATTAAAGCCAAGCTAAATACACCTGCAAGCAGCATCATTTTCAACACAAAATGCAGCAAGGTATAATTGTTTTTGCTTTTGCTGAACCATAACAAAAGCACAAATAAGAACAGTACCACGCCACTGATGTAAAAATAGTATTTCATCCCGCCAATTTCGGGATATTTCAGCAAAAAATAGATGGGATTTAACGTTAAAAACACCAAAATTGTGATCAAAATTTTTGTAAAATATTCTCCATATTTTACAGCTATCGTTTGGTAATTATGAATAAAATTGCCTTTTATTCCTTCCAAATCTTTAATCAATTCTCTAATCAATAAGATAAAAAACAGAAAAGCTGCGTGGGTAAAAATAATTTCTGAAAAGTTTTTATAGTAAACAAAAACGGCAAAAAACGGCAAAATGGCTAAAATTGCCGCTGAAAAAAGTCCGGTTAAAGGATATTTTTTAAGTTTATGGGAATAAAACCAGATTAAAAAAATATACACCGAAAAAAATAATGCCGCTCTCCACGAAACCAAAAAGGCGATAAGAACTCCTAAAAAATTTAAGACGAAGTAAAGCTGCAATTTTGTTTTTTGAGCAACAATGGAATCTATAGTTGCTTTTATTGGACGGTTGATTTTATCTGCTTCAAAATCGTAAAAATTATTGATGATGTAACCCGAAGCAATCACACAAATTGTTGAAAGCACAATAAAATACAAATTAATATCGAGCAATACGTGCTTTAACTCTTTTTCAGGAGAAAAAATAAATATGGAAGCCAAGTATTGCGCAATCACAATAAGTGCAATGTTATAACCTCTTACAACTGAAAATAAACTCAGCAATTTAATGTAAATAGGCGCGTTTTTTTTGCTGTTTTTTTTGGCTATCTCAAGTAAATCCATAGTGAAGTGAAATAAAATTCAACAATTAAACTATGTTATTAAACTTTACTTTTTTTTGTGATTATTTTGTTAAAATCTATAAACCAACTCCAGTTTATAGTCTTTTAGAAGCACTTTAGCCTGATTGTAATCTTCTGTAAATCCTAAGATATAACCGCCGCCGCCTGAGCCGCATAATTTTAAATAATACGCGTTTGACTCAATGCCGTTTTTCCAAATTTTATGGAAAGCTTTTGGAATCATCGGTTTAAAATTATCCAAAACAACTTTTGAAAGCAATTTCACATTTCCAAATAAAGATTTCGCATTTCCGCTTAAAAAATCTTCAATACAGGCATCTGTATGTTTTGCAAAATCTTCATTTAACATTTTTCTGAAGCCTTCATTCTTCATTTTATTCATAAAAATGGTAATCATCGGTGCCGTTTCGCCAATCATTTCCGAATCCAATAAAAACACCGCTCCTTTTCCTTCTTTTTGGGACGGAATGCCTGTAGCTTCTAAATTGTCTTTTGAATTGATTAAAATTGGAATGCTTAAATAAGAATTTAAAGGATCTAAACCCGAGCTTTTACCGTGAAAAAAAGATTCCATCAAGGAAAAAATGCTTTTCAGCTTCAATAATTTATCTCGCGTTAAATTATCTAAAACCGTAATTTTATCGTTGGCATATTTGTCGTAAATCGAAGCCACCAAAGCTCCCGAACTTCCTACGCCGTAACCTTGCGGAATACTCGAGTCGAAATACATGCCGCTTTCAATATCCTTTTTAAACTCATCCAATCTGAAACTTACCAAGTCCTGGATTTCCAAATTTGACAAATACACATAAAACTTTTCTAAGTTTTTGTTCGATTGTTTTGCGGCTTTCGTTAAAACTTTAGATTTTTTTAAAGCGCCTTGATATACGTTATATGGTATGGCCAAACCTTTGGAATCCTTAATGATTCCGTACTCTCCGAAAAGTAAAATTTTTGCGTAAAAAAGTGGTCCTTTCATTATATTACAAATTGACAATTGAAGTTGCTCCTTCTCCAATACTGTCGCAAATATAATGATTTTCCTGACAAAATTGTATTAAGTTGCTTTTTATGAAATTGTTAACAGTTTCCTTTTCTTTTTCAGGGAACAACACGTGCACATTGGCGCCGGCATCTAAAGTGAAACAGATATTAGAATTCGTTTGTGCCCTAAATTCCCAAATTTCATTGATTATTTTTAAAGTGTTTGGTTTCATGAGGATAAAATACGGATTGCTGGTCATCATCATCGCGTGCAAACTCAAGGCTTCACTTTCCACAATGGCGATAAAAGCCGATAAATCTCCAGTTTGAAGCACTTTTGAAATCTTTAAAATATTTTCATTCGCTTGTTGAAAGCGCTGTTTTGCAAACGGATGGTCGTACATTAATTGGTGTCCAACTGTACTTGAAACTTGTTTTTCACCTTCATCAACCAATAAAATAGTGTCTTGGTAATTTTTAAAATTATCGTGAATTTTATGCGGAAATTTTACGCCAAATAAATTGGAACTTCCTTCAATATCCGGGTGATTTCCCCAAACAATCAGCGGACCTTCAATGCTTCTGCACGCACTGCCTGAACCCAATCGCGCCAAAAAAGATGCTTTTTTGTTGAAATATTCATTGGTCATTGCCGGATTTATTTCCCGCTCCAAACTCATCACGCACAAAGCCAAAGCACCCATTCCACTAGCGGAAGAAGCAATGCCGCTGCTGTGCGGAAAAGAATTTCGGGATTTTATCACAAATTCAAATTCCTTTAAAAACGGAACATATAGTTCAATTCTTTTGAAAAAAGTGGCAATTTTTGGTTTAAAATCTTCTTTTTTTTCGCCTTCAAAATAGATTTCAAAACTGTGGCTTCGGCTCCGCTCAGCCACCTTTGATTTTACTTGGGAATCTTCGCTGTGCTCAGCCACCTTTGATTTTACTTGGAGACCTTCGCTTTGCTCAGCCACCTTTGCTTTTATCAATGAATCTTCGCTGAGCTCAGAATCCTTTGATTTTACTTGGGAACCTTCGCTTCGCTCAGTGTTCAATTTCTTATATTCCAACTTTGTCAAGGTAAAACAGGCATCCAACGTAAAACTAATGGAAGCGTTTTCGGGAATTTGAGGCTCTTGCTTTCCCCAATATTTTACCAACGCAATATTGCTTGGCGTTTTCCAAGTGAAGCTTCCGTTGTTAATATTTTCTATTGAAAAATTATTTAAAATAAAATCGGTTTCAGTCAAAACAAAAATTTTGTCAAAGATAATTGATTTAACTAAACATATTAATCTGCCTTTTTTTTATTTTTGCAGGCATGAAAAACAAAAAGGTATTTATGCTGCTCAATGGCGCGGAACCTAAAATATTTCCGGATTTATCGGGTTACGATCTTGTTTGCGCCATAGACGGCGCTTACAATCATTTTAAACTGAAAAACATCCAACCAGATTTGGTTACGGGCGATTTTGACTCAATTCATTTAATTCCTGGCAATATTGAAGTGATTAATACGCCTGATCAAAATTTTACCGATTTCGACAAAGCGCTGTCTATTTTAAAAAACAGAGGCTACATTCATATTGATGTTTATGGCGGAAGCGGTAAGGAACACGATCATTTTTTAGGAAATATAAGCACAGCGCTTCAATGGAAAAATAGCTTAAAAATTTCCTTTTTCGATGATTTTGGGACTTACTTTTTTATTGAAGAACAAATTACGCTTACCAATGTAAAAGGCAGAAATATTTCCATAATTCCTTTTCCAATTGCCCACGAAATTTTTACGGAAGGATTGGCGTACCCAATCATCAATGAAACGTTAACCTTCGGAAAACGCATTGGCACAAGAAATATAGCGCACAGCAAGGATGTTCAAATTTCTTTCAAAGGCGGAGAATTATTGGTTTATGTAAGCAACGTTTAAACGATTATGTTGGATAGAAAATTAAAACTGATTTGGGATTTTAGAGGGGAATCTTCTGAAAAAACAGCAGAACACCATTGCATTCATTTAAAGGAATTTGCTATTATTGAAAAATTGCATTTTTATCAAATTGATTTCTCTGTAATTTCAGAATTGCACACCATTGCATTTATTGTGGTGGATGAAATTGATATGAAAACCTATAGAGATGCGTTGAAACCTCATCGGGGACAAGTTTTTAATGAATAATTAAAAAGAACAGAGAGTAGAGAGTAGAGAAAAAAGACAAATAACATTAATCCTATCCCCAACCCTTTCCAAAGGAAAGGGAGTTTGTGTATAAGTCTAAAAAAAATTATACTTTTTTAAGGTAAAATTCCCCCTTCGGGGGTTAGGGGGCCTACCGATTGTGCCACAATCCACCCGCCGGTCCACGCATTTTGAAAATTAAATCCGCCCGTAACGGCATCAATATTTAAGACTTCTCCGGCAAAAAACAGATTTTTATGCAATTTGCTTTCAAAACGTTTAAAGTTGATTTCTTTTAAATCGATACCGCCTGCAGTCACAAATTCATCTTTAAAAGTACTTTTTCCGGAAACATTAAATCGGCTTTTTGTAAGTTGAAGCGCCAACGCTTCCAATTGTTTGTTGTTTAATTGCGCCCATTGAAAATCGTAAGGAATTTTGGCGGCAACAACCAATTTTTCCCACAATCGTTTAGAGATTTCTTCAAAAACAGAACGCAAAATCACTTGTTTTTTTGACAGCTCATTTTTAACAGACTTCAATTCGTTCAAAACTTTTTCAAAGGATTTCGACAACCAATTGACTTCAATTTCAAACTGATAATCTTTTTGATGCAATTCCAACGCACCCCAGGCTGATAGCTTTAAAATTCCAGGTCCGCTTAATCCCCAATGCGTGATTAACAAAGGTCCTTGCTCCGCCAATTTTGAATTTACAACATTTACGGAAGCGTTTGGAACAGAAATTCCAGGAATCTCTTTTAACCTTTCATCCACAATATTAAAAGTAAACAATGACGGAACCGGTTTTATGACTGTGTGTCCCAAACTTTCCAACATGGCCCAAACTTTGGCATTGCTTCCGGCTGCCACCAATAAAAAATCGGCTTCAAAAGTTTCTGAATTTGTTTTGATAATGAATTTATCCTCATTTTTTTCAATGGCATCAACTCTTGTGCTTGTTTTAAGTTGAACGCCCGCATTTTTGGCACTTTCCAAAAAACAATCGATAATCGTTTGCGATGAATTGGATTCGGGGAAAATGCGATTGTCATCTTCAATTTTTAATGGAATTCCCCTGTTTTCAAACCATTCCATGGTGTCGCCGGTCATAAATTGATGAAACGGCCCCAACAATTCCTTTTTCCCGCGAGGATAAAATTCGACCAATTCATTTGGGGTAAAACAAGCGTGACTCACATTGCAGCGTCCGCCACCCGAAACTTTTACTTTTTGAAGCACCTTATTGCTGCCTTCCAAAATAATCACTTCCAAATCGGGATGCATTTCTGCGGCATTTATGGCTGCGAAATATCCTGCTGCGCCTCCGCCAATAATGATAAATTTTTTCTTCATTAAATATTTTTTACAACAACTTCTCTAATAAAATTCTTAGATCTATTATTTAATTTTGATAAATTCCCCCTCTGAGCTTGTGCTGAGCGCAGTCGAAGCAGGGGTTAGGGGGCCTAATATAACACCATTTCTTTATAAGGAATCACCGTAAAAAAACCCTTTTGATTAAAATAATTTGCACTGTCTTCGTTCCCCGTGGCCAAAATAAAATCGCCGCCCCAAGCGCCCAAACTTTTTGTTTGTCCGAAATAATCAGAAAATAATTCTTGCTGTATTGTTTTTAACTGTATCGTTTTTGAAACAATTTGCTCGTGTTCCTTCATCAATTTTTCAAAATCGGACAATTTTTCGCACGTCAAAAAAGCTTCTGACAATTCGGATATTTGTTTGAGTTCTGAAGTCAGATTTCCTTTTAGCTTTTTATAACGTTCAATGCCTTCCCGGCTGTTTTGTTTTTTGTTCAAATGCACAAAATACAATTGGTCTAAAAAAGTCGGATTGAAATTCACTTCTTCAACAATAATTTCTGAATTGTGTTTTGTGAATAAAATGGACGAATTGTGTTGTGCGCAGGCAATGTCGTAACCGCTTCCGCCAAAAGTTTTTTCCAATAATTCATACGGATTCACTTTTGCCCAATTTGCGATATTGTTAATTAAAGTCGACGAGGTTCCCAATCCCCAATTTCTTGGAAAATCAAGTTTTGTTTTGACCAAAAAACCCTTTTCCGAATTTAAAAATGCCGGATTTAAATTTTGGGTTTCTTTTAAAATTTTATTTAAATTTTCAGCAATCGTGTCTTTTCCGCCATCTTCAGCTGCTTCAAATGTGGCATTCGCCAATCGCAATTTAGGCAAATCGAAAATGGCTTCGAGCCAACATTCTCCATCATTGGTAAAACTTTGCCAAATTAATTGTGGTTCTTGAATGGATTCAACAATTAAATCTTGTCCGTATTTTGTTGGAACCGCCAACGCTTTTGCACCATCCAGCACAAAATATTCACCGGTTAATAATAACTTCCCGTGGCTTCGGCTCCGCTCAGCCACCTTTTGATTTTCTTTCATTGGTTATTTTTTGATTTCGCTTTGCTCAATTACAAATTATTTTATTCACTTTATTCCTTCACTCGGTGGCTGAGCGGAGCCGAAGCCCCGTTTTACTCATCATCCCGGTGGCTGAGCGGAGCCGAAACCCAGTTTTATTCCTTAACTCGGTGGTTGAGCGGAGCCGAAGCCCCATTTTACTCATCATCCCGGTGGCTGAGCGGAGCCGAAGCCATTTTTGTGATGTGATTCATTTTGACACTCTGAAAACTTTTCTAAATCACTATAATTATTTTCAATCAAAGCTTCTTTCTTATTTCTGCTCCAACCTTGCACTTGTTTCTCCCTATAAAAAGCTTCATCAATTCTTTGAAATTCTTCATAATACAATAAAACAACAGGCAATCTTTTTGCCGTGTGATTAGCCCCAATTCCATTTTGATGCTGCTCCAAACGTATTTTAAGATCTTTTGTGCTTCCTGTATAATATGAACCATCAGAACACTGCAATATATACATATAACCTTTTACCATAGTTTTTTTACATCTACAAATTCATCCAAATGGCTGAGCGAAGCCGAAGCCCAGTTTTACTCATCATCCCGGTGGCTGAGCGGAGCCGAAGCCCAGTTTTACTCATCATCCCGGTGGCTGAGCGGAGCCGAAGCCCAGTTTATTTTATTCTCTCTCCGGTGGCTGAGCGGAGCCGAAGCCCAGTTTATTATACGCCTCAACCACTGCATTGTGCGTGATGGTTTTGTGCTCAAAATAATCAATTAAAAATGCCTTTTCCTTGTTGCTTGCACCCAATTGCTTGATAATATTTGTCAAGTGCATTTTCATATGTCCTTTTTGGATTCCAGCTGTAGTCAATGCCCGTAAAGCGGCAAAATTTTGCGCCAAACCGGCGACGGCAATAATTTCCATCAATGCTGTTGCTGAAGGATTTCCCAACAATTGCAAAGAAAATTTCGATAAAGGATGCAAAGAAGTTAATCCGCCCACAGTTCCCACAGCCAAAGGAATATCAATCCAAAATTTAAAAATACCATTTTCTATGCTGGCATTTGTCAGGCTTTTATAGGTTCCGCTTCGCGCGGCAAAAGCGTGAACGCCGGCTTCAATCGCCCTAAAATCGTTTCCTGTTGCTATCACAACCGCATCAATGCCATTCATGATTCCTTTATTATGGGTAACCGCCCGGTGAGGTTCTGCGTTTGCAATTTGTATGGCTTGCACAAACTTTTGCGCCAAAGCTGCTGAATCTTCAGCATATAAATCTTCCACATTACAGCTCACTTCTGCGTGAACCAGACATTCCGGAACGTAATTTGATAAAATGCTCATCACAATTTTAATATCCTCTTTTTCAAATTCCTTTGCAATCACCTCCAAACAAGAATTTATAAAATTCGCGCCCATACTGTCGGCAGTTTCAAAAGTGATATGCAGCTGATAATAATTTTGAAGATCGGCAGTTTTATCGCGCAATTCAATATCTAAAATTCCGCCGCCACGTTTGCGCATATTTTTGGTTATCGCATCGGTAACTTTAAAAAATTGTGCTTTTTTTGAGTTGAAATAGTTTATAAGTTCAATTTTATCGCCATCATACATAAAATGTACCTGCCCTATTTTTGTGGTGGAAATCACGGTGGCTTTAAATCCGCCCCGCGTGCTCCAAAATTTTGCCACCAAAGAAGCTGCCGCTACCACAGAACTTTCTTCGATAACCAAAGGGATGGTATATGATTTTCCGTTAATCACAAAATTTGGCGCAACCCCAAACGGCAAATAAAAATTGGTTAAAGTATTTTCAATAAAATCGTCGTGCAAGTTTTGCAATATTTCATTCGAATTCCAATATTGCAATAAAACCTGTTTCGCCTTCTTATCATTTTTAAAGAAATGTGCTATCAGCCAATCTATTTTTTCAAGTTTATTCAACTTTGAAAATCCGTTAACGTTTTTTGACATTTTTGAATAAAATTTATGAACGCACAAAGATAATTTAATAAATAGAAAAACCTGCAAATTCACATATTGTTAATTTTAATGACAAATTTCATATTCACTTTGCTAAATTTTTCTTAAACTTGAAAATTATTTTAAGAACTCATAATTAAATGAAAAAACTCCTTATCATTTTTGTTGCCATTACCTCTTTGGCAACAGCACAAAAAAAAGACATTGCCTTAGAAGAAATATGGAACGGAACGTTTTCAACTGAGCGTATGAATTCGCTAAATTCAATGAAAGGCGACTTTTATTCCTTGCTGAATTTTGACAGAAACACCAAAAGCACCGCTGTTGATAAATACAGTTACGCCACCTTAGAAAAGGTGGAAACTGTTGTAAACAGCAAAGATTTGAAAGAAATCAACTATTTTGAAAGCTATGCTTTTAACAATGATGAAACCAAATTATTGTTAGGTGTAGATGAAGAACTAATATACAGACATTCGAGTTTGGGCGTTTTTTACGTGTACGATTTGGCTTCAAAATCATTGCAATTGATTGATAAAGATAAAATTCAGGAACCAACTTTTTCTCCCGACAGCAAAAAGGTGGCTTATGCCAAAAACAACAATATTTTTATAAAAAATTTAGAAACCAACGAAGTTATCCAGATTACTTCCGACGGAAAAAAGAACCAAATCATAAATGGTATTTGCGACTGGGTTTATGAAGAAGAATTTTCGTTTGTCAGGGCTTTTGAATGGAGCAAAGACAGCAAAAATTTGGCATTTTTAAGGTTTGATGAAACCGAAGTTCCAACCTATTCAATGGATATTGTTGGCAGTGAGTTATATCCAACGCAACAGGTTTTTAAATATCCGAAAGCCGGTGAAAAAAACTCGACGGTAACCTTGCATCTTTACAATGTTTCCGTAGTAAAAACAACAAAAATCGACCTTGGAAAATATGAATACATTCCAAGGATAAAATGGACAAACAACCCCGAAATATTATCGGTTATCACTTTAAACCGTCATCAAAATGATTTAAAATTGTTTGCGGTAAATGCCGTAAATTTTACTTCAAAGGTGATTTTAAATGAAACTGACAAAGCTTTTGTGGACATTCACGACAATTTAACTTTTTTAAATGACAACAGTTTTATCTGGACCAGCGAAAAAAGCGGATTTAACCATATTTATCATTATTCGAAAGACGGGAAACTCATCAACCAAGTGACAAAAGGAAACTGGGAAGTGACAAATTTCTTCGGCATCAACGAAAAAAATAACACTGTTTATTATCAATCGGTTGAAGATGGATCCATCAACAGAACGGTTTATTCCATAAAATTAAACGGAACCGCCAAAAAAAGATTGTCAAATGCTTCGGGCACAAACGATGCTGCCTTCAGCAAAAACTTAAATTATTTTATCAATACTTTTTCTGATGCAAATACACCTACAGTTTATTCACTTTACAATGGTGAAGGAATTTTGTTGAAAGAAATTTTGAACAACAAAAAACTTTCTGAAAAATTAACCAACTACAACATTTCCAAAAAAGAATTTTTTGTTTTAAATACCAAAAATGGCGCATTCAATGCCTGGATGCTGAAACCAAACAATTTCGACGCAAACAAAAAATACCCAATGTTTATGACGCAGTATTCTGGTCCAGGATCACAATCGGTAAGCAATACTTGGAATGCCGCAAATGATTATTGGTTTCAACATTTGGCAGCGCAAGGCTATATTATTGTTTGTGTTGACGGAAGAGGAACAGGCTATAAAGGCGCCGATTTCAAAAAAGTCACCTACAAGGAATTGGGTAAATATGAAGTTGAAGACCAAATTGAATCAGCAAAAGAATTAGGAAAACGACCTTATATTGATGCAAATGAAATTGGAATTTGGGGCTGGAGTTATGGCGGATTTATGTCGGCCAACTGTTTGTTCAAAGGAAACGATGTGTTTAAAATGGCTATTGCTGTTGCTCCGGTAACAAGCTGGCGTTTTTATGATTCCATTTATACGGAACGTTATATGCAAACACCTCAGGAAAACGCAAGCGGCTATGATGAGAATTCACCGCTGAATTTCGCCAACTTATTAAAAGGAAATTTCCTGTTGGTTCACGGAAGCGGCGATGATAATGTGCATGTTCAAAACACGATGCGTTTAACAAATGCGTTGGTAGAAGCAAACAAACCTTTTGATTTGGCCATATATCCCGACAGAAATCACGGAATTTATACCGGTAAAAATACAAGGCTGCATTTGTACGAAAAAATGACTAGATTTATCGAAGAAAATTTAATCAGAAAAACAACAAATACTGAATTTTAATTAACCAAAACTATTTTTAATATTTAACCTAAATTAACAATCATTATGGCTGACAAAACAATAAAAGAAGGACATCCAAAAGCGCTCTATACGCTATTTGCCACTGAAATGTGGGAACGTTTCAGTTACTACGGAATGCGTGCGTTATTAACGCTTTATCTAACCGCAGAGCTTGCAAACGGAGGATTTGGTTTAAACAGAGAAGAATCTTTGGCAATTTACGCCATCTTTACAGGTTTGGTTTACTTAACGCCAATATTAGGGGGTTGGGTAGCCGATAGTTTTTTAGGAAAACGAAAAACAGTTTACATTGGAGGTTTGGTGATGGCTGTTGGTCAGTCTTTGCTAGCCGCCAGCGCATTTTTGGTGGGCTCTGTAGATGCAGAAACGCGTTTATTCATGTTTAATTTTGGTTTGGGTGTGCTTATTATAGGTAACGGATTTTTCAAACCAAACATTTCAACCATTGTTGGT
This sequence comes from Lutibacter sp., assembly GCA_030694935.1. Classification (GTDB taxonomy): domain Bacteria; phylum Bacteroidota; class Bacteroidia; order Flavobacteriales; family Flavobacteriaceae; genus Lutibacter. The sequence continues at coordinate 25,489 of JAUYUA010000049.1, forward strand.
GAATTTTATGAAGACAACGATCCCAGAAAAGACTCGGCGTTTAACATTTTTTATATGGGAATAAACCTTGGCGCTATTTTAGGGCCATTTATCGCAGGTGCTTTAGGAGAAAATGTTTCTTGGGGTTACGGTTACTTAGCAGCTTCGGTTGGTATGATCATAGGCGTGCTTTGGTTAAAATTTAATGAAAGTACCCTTGAACAAAAAGGGCTTCCGCCTAATTCACCGGATGATAAATTTATTTTGGACGGAAAAGACTGGCGCGATATTATTATCTATTCCATTGCTTTGGTGGTAGCGACTTTGGGCGTTATTTTCTTGTGGAATTTAATATCAGACAATCCTGTTTTTGTCTTTGCGACTGATAATTTTTTAATAGCTCTTAACGCTAAACAAATAATCACTTATATTGGTTTTGCGGCATTGGTGATTGGATTGGGTTACACCATTAAAAAAGGCACAAACGGCTCGGCAGAATGGACACGAATGATCGTTATTTTAGTGCTCGCTTTTTTCAATATTGCTTTTTGGGCAGGATTTGAACAAGCCGGCGGTACCATGAACTTGTTTGCGAAAGAAAATACAGACCGACTTTTATTTGGATGGGAAGTTCCGGCGTCTTGGTATCAAAATATCAATCCGCTAGCCATTTTAATTTTCGCTCCAATATTCTCAGTAATGTGGCTGAAACTTGATGCGATGAAATTTAACCCAAGAACGCCACTGAAATTTGCCATCGGGCTGTTTTTAGGTGCTTTGGCATTTTTTATTATGACACAGGCAAGCAATGCTGCCGCTGGAGGAAATTTAGTTTCGCCTTGGTGGTTAGTGGTTGTTTATCTTGTTTTAACTTTTGGTGAATTGATGTTGTCGCCTATCGGACTTTCGATGATCACAAAATTGGCGCCGAAAAAATTGGTTTCGGTGGTGATGGGACTGTGGATGGCGAGTTTTGCCGCAGGTAACTATTTGGCTGGGATGCTGGAAAGTATTCTGCATAAATATGATTTTGCATTATATCCTTTTATAACAGGATTAATGTTAGCTTCAGGAGTTTGTTTGTTGGTATTGTCTCCATTCTTAAACAAAGCCATGAAAGGAATTCACTAAAATATGATTACAAATCTATTATTTTAATAAAAAAAGCTCAGGTAATTAATTGTCTGGGCTTTTTTGTGTTTAAAACTTATATATAAATACTTATGGACAAATCAAGAAACGACTTTTTTAAATCACAAGTCTTAGGTCATCCTTCTGGACTTTTCGTGTTATTTTTTACTGAAATGTGGGAACGTTTTTCATTTTATGGAATGCGTGCCTTATTGGTGCTATTTTTAGTGAGCGCTTTAGGAATTGGTGGATGGGATTGGCCACGTGAAAATGCATTGGCTTTGTACGGAACATATTTGGCAATGCTCTATTTAACGCCCATTATAGGCGGAATTTTAGCCGACAAATACTTAGGAAACAGACGTGCGATTATTATTGGCGCTGTTATTATGACTTTGGGCCACGCAAGTATGGCTATTGAATCCAATCCGTTTTTTTTATATACAGGTTTGGGGTTATTGGTCATTGGAACCGGATTTTTTAAACCAAATATGACTTCTTTCATTTCTGTGCTGTACAAAGATTTTCCGGAGAAAAAAGATGGCGCTTACACCATTTTTTATATGGGCGTAAATGCCGGAGCTTTCTTGGGAATTATGCTTTGCGGTTATATGGGCGAAATGCTGGGCTGGAGCTGGGGTTTTGGTTTGGCGGGTATTTTTATGCTGTTGGGCTTGCTTCAATTTACTTTGGCACAGGGTATTTTTGGCGATGTTGGGAAAAAACCAAACAAAGAAGATAAAACCATTAAAATTGATGAAAAAACGGAAGTTGAAGACCAATTAAATCCGTTTACTTTGATTGACAGAATCCTGATTGTTATTATTGCCGTTGCTGGTTTAACCTGGGTAATCAATGATCCATTGTCTAAAATTGGGGCAGTTAACTTTTTGGAATTTGGAGGAACAGATTATTCGAGTGCCACCATAATTATAACGCTCCTGCTTTTTGTTTACCTTTTAGGTTCAAGAATTGTAAGATACAGTCCAGTTACCAGAGACAAAATGTTTGCCGTGGTGATTTTTGCATTTTTCATTATTTTCTTCTGGGCTTCTTTTGAACAAGCGGGAGGATCTATGAGTATTTTCGCAAAAGATTATACCAGCAGAATCTTGTCGGGAAATTCAGCTATGATTTTCAATGTTGTTGATGTAATCATCACCGTGGTGCCTGTTGCCATTATTACCTGGGTGTTGTTTTTACTTTTTAAACAAACCTTTAAAAAATATTTATGGTCAAATTTGGTGTTGGGATTTAGTTTTATCATTATCTGGGGATTGATTATTTGGAAAGTGAACACAAACTTCAGCACCTATTCTTATGAAATAAGCTATCAAACCTATCGAATTTCAGAAACCGATGACAAAGGCGAAACAACTGTAAAAGATTTTCCCATAACTGCAGAAACTGTTATTCCGGAAAATGCGGTTTTGGTCGACAATACTACTGTAATTAGAGTTGCCAACGATTTTGTTGAAAATGATAAAATAGCCATTATTGATATTGATAAAAAAGGAACAAATTACAAATATTTAACCACCCAACAGGCCGATTTAATCAATACTAATATTGCAGCAACCGTTGTGGCAAAAAAAGACAATGAAATTCAAATTCCAGCTACGTGGTTTTTAATTCTAAACTCTTTGTTTATCATCGCTTTTGCGCCTTTATTTTCTAAATGGTGGGAAAGCAAATACAATCCGAAACCCGCCAATAAATACGCCATTGGCTTGTTCTTTCTGGGAATTGGTTTTGCATTTTTGGCTTATGGCGCAGCTGGAATTCCACAAGGTGCCAAAACAGCTTCGGTTAGCATTGTTTGGCTGATACTCGCTTACCTTTTCCATACATTGGGAGAACTTTGCGTGTCGCCGGTCGGACTTTCTTATGTAAGCAAATTGGTGCCGGCAAGAATGATTGCTTTTATGTTTGGCGTTTGGTATTTGGCATTGGCCATCGGTAACAAAACATCGGGGCAAATGGGCGCAATGATTGACGATATTACAGAGAAATATGACATTTCAACTTTCTTTTTGATATTTACGTTTGTGCCAATTATTATTGGTCTAATTGCGCTATCTCTAAATCCGGTTTTGAAAAAATTAATGCACGGCGTAAAATAATTTAAAAAACTTTGTAAATTTGGCAACATTATTGCGTCAAACGCTCAAAGAAACATAAAACTAATGAATATGAAAAAAATACTTATTTTAACAATTGCATTATTCAGCCTTTCCATTTCTGCACAAGGAATTAAATGGATGAGTTTTGAAGACGCTGTTAAAGCCCAGAAAGTTACGCCCAAAAAAATATTTGTTGATGCGTATACCGTTTGGTGTGGGCCTTGTAAATTGTTAGATAAAAACACCTTTTCCAATCCGGATTTGATTGCCTATATGAACAAAAACTATTATTCGGTTAAATTTAATGCTGAAGGCAATGAAACTGTTATATTTAAAGGTAAAAAATATACCAATCCTGGTTTTAACCCAAATTCAAACGGCAGAAACAGTTCGCACGAGTTGTCAGGTTTTTTTGGAATTAGAGCATACCCAACATTGTTGTTTTTAGATGAGGATGCTAATTTTATTACGCCTTTAACGGGTTACAGAACGCCAACGCAATTGGAACTTTATTTAAAAATGTTTTTAAATGACGATTATAAAAATTTAAAAACGCAGGAAGAATTTAATGCCTATTCCACCAATTTTAAATATGAGTTTAAAGAATAAATAAGTGCCTAGAGTTTAGAGTGCCTAAAATGCCTAAAGTTAAGTTCAATAAAACTTTACTTTTATACAGAACAATTTTTATTTTAACTCTAAGTACTTCAAACTTTAGGCACTTTAAGTACTGTTTTTTAACTATTTATTGAGAACAAAAGCTCCTTTTTGCAACGTGTTGTGAAAAGGAGTTTTATTTTTTAGGCACGTTTCTTCCCAATCTTTCAAATAACTTTTATAGTTTGTGCCATCTGCAATAATTATTTTTGGATTGAGTTCTTTTAAAAGCCTTTCCAGATTTATTTTAGGCGATTGCCTTAAAATTATCATGGTTAGCTTTACTGAAGTAAACTTGTAAAGTCCCAAACTATCAACAATTAAAATAATTTCGTTGTTAAATGTATACAGATTTTTTATTTTTTCTGAAGGCAGCATTTCGTCCAATTCCGCGCCAACCAAATAGGCCATTTTGAAATTAGAGGATGTTTTTAAGGAATCTGCTGAAGAACTGAATTGAATCTTATTTCCGTTTCTTTTTCCGATTGTGCTTGCTTTGCTTTGATTAAAAACAATAAATTCATTGGCAGACTGAGTCCTATATTTTTCAAAAATAAATACAGTTTGAAGCAACACCACCGATATTAATGCGAACACAAATCGGTAAAAAACTTTTTTCTCCGTCCATTTTAGTCCAAAAAACAACAGCGCATAAAATGCAACCATCAGCAAAAAAGACATGGAGATTTGTTGGATGATAAAAATTTCCTGGTCTGCTATCCACGCTATGAAATTATTCATTTGCCGAATGACAAAAATGTAAGCATCCACCATAAAATGAGGTGCCATTTGTAAAACAGCTAACGCCATAATGACAATTCCGGCAGTTAAAATAATTCCCAACACAGGAATAATCACCAAATTAGACAAAAAGAACAATCCGGGAAATTGATGAAAATAATACAAACTCAATGGCAATACGCCAATTTGTGCTGCCGCTGAAACCGTTAACAATTGCCATAATTTATCTAAAACCCAAAATTTCGGCTTCCATAAATTGTAAATTTTTGGCTGAATCCAAACAATGGAAAAAACGGCCAGATAGCTAAGCTGAAATCCGACTTCAAACAAATAATACGGATTAAAGAGCAACAGAAAAAACATAGAAATCACCAATGTTTTGAAAGTGCTTGATGGTCGGTTTACGTACATTCCTATCGCAATTGCGGTAAACATCGCCACCGCCCTAACCACCGAAGGAGACAAACCCGCAATAATGGCGTACATCCACAAAATAACAATAATGAGCGCCGTAGCCGTCATTTTTCCGTATTTAAAATAATGTAACGGTTTGAAAATCGCTGTTAAAATGAGCAATATAATCCCAATGTGCAGTCCGGAAATCGCCAAAATGTGAATGGCTCCGGCGCCTATATAACTTTGTTGCAATTCACTTGTTAAGTGTTGCCGTTGGCCTAAAAGCAACGCATTTACCACCGCCAGCTCGTCGTTTTTAAATCCATACTGAATTAAAGCAACATTGATCTTTTCTCTAATGTTGGCCGCAATTCCTTTTACAGTTTGATTGGTTTTCTTCAAACTTAAAAATTGGGAATTGTCTCCATAAATCTGATGGTGAATTTGTTGTTGCCGCAAATATTTTTTATAATCAAAAACATACGGATTCAAAGGTTCAGCGATTTCATTGAAAATCATTTTAACCGCCAAATGATCATCGACCTGAAACTGGCTAATTGCGCTGTCTTTTTTAATGTTGACCAATATTTTGCCGATGCTTTTTTTGCCGTTCAGCTGAAAAACCTCAGCTTCATATTTGTTGTAATAGTTGGTAGATTTTAATACGCTTTCAATGGTAATTAAAGCAGAAACCAGCTCATTTGTTGAAAATTGAAGTTCTTTGGAATAGTGTTTTTTATTGTTTAACTGATTTTTAAATGTAATTGAGCCAAAACCAATGAAAAAGGAAAGCAAAAAAACCAATGCGGGAAAAATAAACGGCGTTTGAAATTGTTTGTTGGCGTAAAAAAAGGCTGACGTAAGCAACAAAATGAATACTCCCAAAAAAACAACCAATTGAATTGGGGGAATGCTGAAATAATTTCCAAATAGGATTCCAATTATCAAAAAGAAAGTAAGTTGCGCGGGAATAAATTTCAGAAATTTTATCATAGCGCCATAAAGTTACTGAAAATAAATGAATCAGAATTTTATTTTTAATTCAATCCTCCATTGCTAAAAGAATGACTTATGTCATTATTAACCATGACAATATAAGGTAATTTTGGTTTCTTAATAAATATATTAAATATGAGAAATCTAATTATCAGCAGTATTGCAATTTTAATTTTTAGCTTTAATTCAAAAGCGCAAGATTTGTCGCCTTACATAAAAATAGGCGAAACTGGCGAAACCATGCAACAGGCATCTGAAAAAATTACCCAAGCTTTACAAAACAATGCCTTTACCATTTTAGGGACTTACAATCCTTCAAACAAAAGTACTTTAAAAGTGATTGCGTTTACCAGAACCGATTTGAAAAACACCGTTGTAAAAGTGACCGACAGAGGCGCACTTGCTGCGGTATTTAAAGTTGGCTTGGTTGAAAAAAACGGAAAGGTAACCATGTCATACACCAATCCTGAATATATTTTAAGAGCCTATTTAGGAGATAATTACAATACCCACAAAAGCGCACTTCAAAAAGTTACTGCCGATTTAAAAACCACATTTGCGGCCATTGGGCAAGAATCTAGTCCGTTTGGCGGAAGTGTGAAAGCAGAAAATTTAAAAAAATATCATTATAAAGTAATGATGCCTTACTTTACCGATCCCGTTACGCTTAATGAATTTTCATCGTTTGAAGAAGGCGTAAAAACAATAGAAGCCAATTTAAAAGCTAAAAAAGGAGAAACGGTTTTGGTTTATAAACTGATTTATGAAAAAGAAAACGTGGCTGTTTTTGGCATTGGTTTACAAAACAAAGCAAAAGGAGAATCTCATTTTTTGCCAATTATTGGAGAAGACAATATTGCCGCCATGCCTTATGAAATTATTTTACAAGGGAAAAAAGCAACGATGCTTCCCGGGAAATACCGATTGGCGGTAAGCTGGCCCAATTTAACTATGGGAACTTTTATGAAAATTGTGAGCACTCCGGGTTATATTGAAGACACTTTGGAAGCTGTTTGTAAGTAGAAATTTTAATTGAAACTTTTTGATAGGGTTTAGGATTTTGATAAAATTTTAAACCCTATTTTCTGCGCTATGTTTTAAAATGGAATAGGAATGATTACAGATTTAACCGCAAGGGTCGCAAAAAAAAATTCGCAAGGAGCGCTAAATAAATTATCAATTGTAAACCAAATGCGTATTCTATGATAAAAACAAGTGAAAAATCATAAAAATCAATTCAATTGAAATTTATTTAACCGCAAGGGTCGCAAAGAAAAATTCGCAAGGAGCGCTATTTGTTTTGGTTAAGATTCGATTAAGTCATTTTAAAAATCGTTTATCGTAAATCCGTCACCCTGAGCGGTGGTTGCTGAGCGAAGTCGAAGGAAGCCGAAGGGCGTAAATCAATTGCGTTAAGGATTGAAGTGGAAATCCTTTTTTTGAGATTTTTCTTCTCAAAAAAAGATTGGAACGGAAAGCCTGACCTGCCAGCTGGCAGGCCTGCCAAATGGCGGATAACGCCTACCATAATGGCAGGCAGGCCTACCAAAAAGGCAGGCAGACTCAAAATATACTTTAATTAAATTGCCTTTTGATTCTTATCAATAATCAGCTCCGCCACTTTTTTGGAAGCGCCTTTGCCGCCAAGTTTTTTCTCCAAATCATAATAATCCATAAACATTAAAGCGCGTTGGTAACCGTCAATAATTTTATGAAGCTCGATTTCTAAATTTTTTTCATTAAAATCGTCCTGTATCAACTCTTTCACCACTTCCTTGTCCATAATTAAATTTACGAGCGAAATAAATTTCAATTTCACCAAACGCTTGCCAATTTGGTAGGATATATTGCTGGTTTTATAGCAAACAATTTGGGGGATTTTAAACAAAGCGGTTTCCAAGGTTGCCGTTCCGGAAGTGACGATGGCCGCATAGGAAACGGACAGCAAATCGTAGGTTTTGTTGGGCACAAATTTCACATTGTCTTTGGTGATAAACTGCTGGTAAAAATCATAATCCTGACTTGGCGCGCCTGCAATCACAAACTGGAAATCGGGAAATTTATCAACGATGTTTAACATTATGGAAAGGATTTTTTTAATTTCTTGCTTTCTGCTTCCCGGCAATAATGCAACAATAGGTTTGCTGTTGAGCTGGTGTATTTCCCTAAAGGTATTTTCATCCATTTGGGTTCTGTCGGCAATCGCGTCAATTAACGGATGGCCCACAAAATGTACCGGAAAATGGTGTTTTTTTTCGTAAAAGTCTTTTTCAAAAGGCAAAATCACGTACATTTCATCCACATCACGTTTGATGATTTTAATGCGATTTTCTTTCCACGCCCAAATTTGTGGTGAAATATAATAATGGACTTTAATGCCGGCTTTTTTGGCGAATTCGGCAATTCGCATGTTAAATCCGGGATAATCTATCAAGATTAAAACATCGGGTTTAAAATTTAGGATATCATTTTTGCAGACACTTATATTTTTAAAAATTTCCCTTAAATTCATAAAAACTTCGGCAAAACCCATAAACGCCAAATCGCGATAATGTTTCACCAAAGTACCGCCAACCTGTTGCATTAAATCGCCTCCCCAAAATCTGATTTCGGCTGATGAATCTTTCTCCATCAATGCTTTCATCAAATTAGAACCATGTAAATCTCCCGAAGCCTCGCCAGCGATAATGTAATACTTCATTATAAAGTTACTTTTTAAACAATGTGAGCAATAAAACGATAAATGCAATTAAAAAAGTTTCCATGACAACGCCTCTTGCCCTGTAAATTTGTTTCTTTTTTAAGAACACAAAAAATACAAAAAAGTTTGCAATGGCGCCCAAAACCAAAATTTTTCCTTCTAAATTGCCTTCTTTTATGAGCGCCAAGCTTTCATAAAAATCAACTGGCGAAAAGAATTCAATAAACAGAAAACAGCCAAAAGATGTTGCCACCAAAGCGACCAAAAAGCCAATAAGCATTTCCTTTTTCATATCTTGAATTTTTTAATTGAACGCTAATTTACAAATTCCAACCATTTAATTTTTGCAAAAAATGGTGCGCAGTCAAATCGAATTGAACAGGCACCACCGAAATGTAATTATTTGCCAACGCCCACTCATCGGTATCTTCGCCTTTATCCATATTTACAAATTTCCCGGTAAGCCAATAGTACGTTTTTCCTTGCGGATTGGTTCGTTTGTCAAATTCTTCCACCCAATTTGCACGCGCCTGACGGCATATTTTAATGCCATTAAATGTTTCGCTTTTAGGAAAGTTGACATTGAGCACAACACCATCGGGCAATCCGTTTTCCAACACATTAAGGGCGATTTTTTTGATATGTTCTTTTAAAGGTTCAAAATCGGCATTCCAGGAATAATCGAGCAGTGAAAATCCGATGGCAGGAATTCCTTCCACGCCGGCTTCCACGGCAGCGCTCATCGTTCCTGAATAAATAACGTTGATAGAAGAATTTGATCCGTGATTTATGCCTGAAACACACAAATCGGGTCTTCTGTCTAAAATTTCACTTACCGCAAGTTTTACACAATCGGCTGGTGTACCAGACGATTGGTATTCTTTTTGGGGTCCGTCATCAACTTTTATCAAATCACAATACAAAGTTTCATTAATGGTAATTGCATGCCCCATGCCGCTTTGCGGACTGTCGGGCGCAATCACCACCACATCGCCAATTTCATTCATCACAGCAATTAAAGTTCTAATTCCCGGTGCCGTAATGCCATCATCATTGGTGACTAAAATCAAAGGTCTTTTATTCATCATACACATATTAAACAACAAATTTAGGCTATTTTATTTGCTTACCATAAATTAAAAATTAACATTTTGTAAAGTAAAATCATCTTATTATTTTATTATTATTGTACTCCCCAAAGAAAAAATATCTAAAAAAATAAACAAAACAAATTGATTGGGAAATCGGAAAATTTTAGTTAAAATAGTGATAAAACCATAGAAGACTTAAGGGAAATTTATAAAAAAAGGTTAATTTAGGCGTCTAACTAAAAAATGGCACTATTTTAGTAGTTGCAAAAACATATTAACAAATATTGATTCGACAGATGATGATCAGAAAATTCAAATTCGTATTGCCTTTACTCTTTGTTTTCAGCTTATTTACAAGTTTTCAAACAAATGCAAACAACGACCCGAAAGATAAAGTTTTATTGACGATTTTAAAATATGTGTTGGTGCAGGGCCATTATGAGCCCCAGCAAATTGATGATGCTTTTTCCATAAAAGTTTACGATGAATTTTTGGAAAGACTGGATCCTTCAAAAAGGTATTTTCTGCAATCGGACATTGATGAATTTTCGGCTTTCAGAACAAAAATTGATGACCAAATCAACAATGAGGATTTGTCATTCTTCTTTTTGGTTTACAATCGTTTTATGCAACGAACCAAAGAATCCAAAATATATTACAAAGAAATTTTAGCGAATAAATTTAATTTTGAGGTGATTGAAACCCTAGAATTAGACCCGGAAAAAATGCCTTATCCCAAAACTAAAAACGATTTGGTAAATATTTGGAATAAACAATTAAAATACAACGCACTTACACGTTTGCACGACAAAATAAGTGATGAGGAAGATAAATTTAAAGCCGACAGCGCCTACGTTAAAAAACCTACAGATTTACTTGAAATTGAAGTGCGTGAAGCTACATTGACCAGCATGAACGATCTTTATGATCGGATTGATGAGCTCACTTATTCCGATTGGTTTTCAACTTTTGCGAATTGCATTACTGAAACTTTTGACCCGCATACCAGTTATTTTGCCCCAAACGTAAAAAAACAGTTTGACGAATCCATGGCCGGCAAATTGGAAGGCATTGGCGCACGGCTTCAAAAGAAAAACGATTACACAAGAATTGATGAATTGATCTCTGGCGGTCCGGCCTGGAAATCGGGAGAATTGGAAGTTGGCGACATCATTTTAAAAGTGGCGCAGGGAAATCAAGAACCTTTAGATATTGTTGGGATGCGTTTAGACCACGCCATTGAATTTATTAAAGGAAAAAAAGGCACTGAGGTTAGATTGACCGTTAAAAAAATAGACGGCACCGTTAAAGTAGTTTCCATTATCAGAGACATTGTTGAATTGGAAGAGACTTTTGTAAAATCGAGCATCATTAAAAAAGACGGCAGAACTTTTGGCATTATTAATTTGCCGAAGTTTTATATTGATTTTGACGAAAAAAACTTTAGAAACTCCACCACAGATATGGCCCAAGAAATTGAGCGCATGAAAAAAGAACACGTTGAAGGGATTATGTTGGATTTGAGAAATAACGGCGGCGGATCGTTGCAAACAGCGATTGAAATTAGTGGCTTATTCATTAATAAAGGCCCGATAGTTCAAGTTAAATATCGTGACGCAAAACCCGATATTAAAAACGACACCGATCCAAAAATTCAATGGAACGGACCGTTGGTGGTTTTGGTGAATGAACTTTCGGCATCTGCCTCAGAAATTTTTGCTGCGGCAATGCAAGATTACCATAGAGCCGTGATTATTGGCGGAAAACAAACTTTTGGAAAAGGGACGGTTCAAAGTGTGCTGGATTTAAACAGATACCATAATTTAAAAGAAGATTTGGGCGGATTAAAAATCACAATCCAAAAATTCTATAGAATCAACGGCGGCTCCACGCAAATGGAAGGCGTACACTCTGATATTATGCTGCCAAGCAGATACAGTTATATGGAAATTGGCGAGCGCGATATGAAAAATGCCTTGGTGTTTGACAAAGTTCCTGCGGCAAATTATACGCTTTGGAACAATTATGATAATTACGACTTAGCAATCAACAACAGCAAAAAACGCATTGAAAACAATAAATATTTCAAATTAATAGACGAAAATGCGAAATGGCTGAAAAGTTCACAGGATGAAAGTTTGGTTTATTTGAATTATGAAGTGTATAAAAATGATTTGGAAAATCGTAAAAATGAATCCTTAAAATATAAAGAACTTGGAGAATACACTTCCAATTTAACCTATACATCACCGCTTTATGAACAGCCTATTCTTGAAACCGATAAAGAATTGGCCGAAAAACGCGAAGCCTGGCACGCCAATTTGAAAAAAGACATTTATGTGGAAGAGGCTTTAAATGTGCTCAGCGAATTAAAAATTAAACCACAAGTTCAATTGGTGAAAAATTAATTTTAAAATAGTGTAACTTTACACTTGTAAAGCAACAACTATTGAAAACCAAAGCAAACTCATTATCAGCACTGGCACTCCAGAAGTTTAAAAAAAATACTTCTGGAGTGTTATCATTTTGGTTTGTGATTTCGTGTGCATTAGTAGCCATATTTGCTTACGTTTTAGCGCCCGACAACAGCAGCAATGCCAACCAGATGCATTTGGAAATCCATTCTAAAAAACCGGGTTTTGAGGTATTGATGTTGACTATTCCTTCAGAAAAAACAATAAAACAATCTTTTTTTTCCGCGGTATTATTCGGCAAAAAAAATCCGAAAACTGAAATTCCGATTTCAAAATACAGCATTTCCGCAACCGAATTGACCATAAATACTTATACTGAAAACAACGCTGTCAGTTTAACAAAAACGTATCCGCTTTCAAAATTTCAGGGAAAAGACATTTCAACATTCATTAAAACAAAAAAATTCTATTTGGGAACCGATAAATATGGAAGAGATTTGTTGAGCAGGATGTTAATTGGCACAAGAATCTCTTTTTCCATAGGTTTTATTGCCGTATTTATTTCCTTAGTCATTGGACTTTCCATTGGTGCGATAGCAGGTTATTTTGGTGGAAAAATCGACGCTTTTATTATGTGGCTCATCAATATTACCTGGTCTATTCCCACATTGCTTTTGGTAATTGCCATCACTTTGGCGTTGGGAAAAGGATTTTGGCAAGTTTTTATTGCCGTTGGGTTAACCATGTGGGTTGAAGTTGCCAGGGTTGTGCGCGGACAACTCATTAGCGCAAAGGAAATGCAATATGTAGAAGCCGCAAAAGCATTGGGATTTTCAAATTTCAGAATTATATTTAAACATATTTTACCCAATATTATGGCGCCCGTAATTGTGATTTCGGCAGCCAACTTTGCAGGCGCCATTTTAATGGAAAGCGGCTTGAGTTTTTTGGGAATTGGCGCGCAACCACCAATACCTTCCTGGGGCGCTATGATTAAAGACCATTACAGTTACATTATTTTGGGAAAAGCCTATTTGGCCATTATTCCAGGATTGGCCATTATGAGTTTGGTGATGGCTTTTATGTTGATTGGTAACGCCTTGCGCGATGCGTTGGATGTGAAAAATTAAAAATCCTTAAAAATTTCAACCTTTTTTGCCTTAGATTTATTTAAACAAAACTTAAGTCCTAAATTTGCCCCTCAAAAAATAATTCATGAATTTCGAAATTACCTTCAAAACAAAATGGTCGGATTTTGACCCGAACAGACATATGCGCCACACAGCCTATAATGATTATGCAGCAGAAGTGAGAGTGCGATTTTTTCAGGAACACGGACTCTCCATCAACGAATTTGCAAAACTGAATATCGGTCCGGTGTTGTTTAAAGAAGAAACTTCCTTTTTTAAAGAAATCCATATTGGCGAAGACATTACTGTTAAAATGGAATTGGAAGGCGTTTCAAAAGGCATTGAACGCTGGCGTTTTAATCATAAAATTTACAATGAAACAGGCCTGCTTTCTGCTGAAATAAAGGTGTATGGCGCTTGGATAGATTTGGTGAAACGCAAATTGACTTCGCCGCCCCAAAAATTTGTGACCATCTTTGATGACCTCCCAAAATCTGAAAATTTTCAGGAAATTTTGTTGAAAAGTGAAAAATAGAAAAGTAGTTTACATTGTTATAACCTTATTATTCGCTGTCGGATTTTATTTTTATGACGGTTTTGCTTTTGAAACACCGGCATCAACTGAAACAGTTGAAGTTTCTGATTTCGATTTTTTGCCAACCTCAACAACCGGACAAGTTGTTCATCATCAATTTTATGCGCTTTCCTATCACGAAAAATACGAACAGGCAGAATGGGTTGCTTATGAATTAACCAAAGAACAACTTTTAGGCCGTGCCATTAAAAGACCTTATTTTGAGCAAGATCCGAAGGTAATAACCCAAAGTGCCCATTATAGAAATTATAAAGATTCAGGTTACAACAAAGGACATTTATGTCCGGCCGGCGATCGAAAATTTTCTGCGGAAGCTTACAATGAAACATTTTTTACCTCTAATATTTCTCCGCAGACTTACGAATTTAACGGTGGTGTTTGGAACAGGTTGGAAGAAAAAGTACGATACTGGACACATAAATATCAAAAATTATATGTTGTGACCGGTGGAATTTTAACAACGAATTTAAAAACCATCGGAAGCGAAAAAGTTGCGGTTCCAAAGTATTTCTACAAAATAATTTTAGATTACAATGGCGCTGAAACAAAAGCCATTGCCTTTTTGGTTCCCCATGAAAAATCAGAAAAAGGATTGTATCAATTTGTCACCAGCATTGATGAAATTGAGACTTTAACCGGAATTGACTTTTTTCCTGAATTGACTGATGAAATTGAAAATAAAATAGAAAAATCAAGCGATTATAATCATTGGGCTTTTAGGTAATTCCTAGAATATCCTATTAAAAAAGTGTTGGAGAAATTCTAAAATTAACACAAACATTAAAAAATTAATTGCAAATCCCGCAAAGTAAATACGCGAAGGACGCCAAAAATTTTGAAATTATTTATTGTTATTTGAAGCCGCGTTAGCGATGGCAGTGAAAAGCCCGCAGTCACGCTTTTGGGCGTGACGAGGACTTGCAACGAACAGCGCGACCCGCCAGGTGGCGGGGAACGCCTGCCTACCGACAGGCAGGCCCACCAAAATGGCGGGCAGGCCCACCAAAAAGGTCGGCAGGCAGGCCTGCCTACCGACAGGCAGGCCCAAATAACTTTATATCAATTGCTGTACTAATTGGTATTAAGCCATAAAAAAAGCGCCTGAAAATTTCCGGCGCTTTTGATTCAATATTTATGTATTTGTTATTTCCAGAAAGCAGCATACAAGGCCACTAAAATAATCATCACGGCAAATGCACCGATATTAAATTCCGGACTTGTTTTAAACAACCCTTTTGTAAGCGGAATTCCTTTTTCATCATCTTTTCCTTTATTTTGCGTCCAGCTTACGATAGCGATAACAATCATGGTAAGTATTGCGGTATAGCCCATTTGGTCCAAGAAAGGAACATCAACAAATAACGGACTTGTTGACCATCCTTTTGGTGCCACTTTAAAATACATAGCGATTGGAATTGAAACCAAAGCCCCAACAATGGCGCCTTTGTTGGTTGTTTTTTTCCAGAACAATCCCAAAATAAATATGGCTAAAATTCCAGGGCTCACAACGCCTGTATATTCTTGAATAAATTGAAAAGCCTGGTCAATGCCGCCCAATAATGGCGCCATAAAACAAGCGATAACCAGAGCAACACCTGCGGAGATTCTTCCCATATTCACGGTGCTTTTATCACTCGCGTTTTTGTTGATGTACTGTTTGTAAATATCCATGGTGAAAATGGTTGAAGTTGAATTCAACATAGAAGCTAATGAAGATACAATCGCAGCCGCCAAAGCCGCAAAAGCAACGCCTTTTAATCCGGTAGGCAAAAATTGCAACAACCAAGGGTAGGCCTTATCAGCCTGTTCTAAAGTCGGTAAATTTTTAAGTCCGGCCATACCCAAACGTGCCATAATCTCATGGTCATTTACCATCACATAAGCTGCAATACCGGGAACTACAACAATTAAAGGAATTATTAATTTTAATCCGGCCGCCAATAAAATCCCTTTTTGGGCTTCTTTTAATGATTTTGCCGCCAAAGTTCGTTGAATGATATATTGGTTAAAACCCCAATAATATAAATTTGCAACCCACATACCGCCAAGTAATACGCCAATACCCGGTAACATTTCATAATAATCGCTCGATTCATCAAAAATCATCACAAATCTTTCAGGAGCCACTTCATATACTGCTTTCAAACCAGCCCACATTCCTTCACCTCCTGAAACCATATTTAAAGCCAGGTAAGTTGTAACCAAACCTCCCAACACTAAAAATATTACTTGAATTACATCTGTCCAGGCAACTGCTGAAAGTCCGCCGTACAAAGAATAAGCAGCCGCAAACAACGCCAATCCTATTACCCCATAAACCATAGGAATTCCCATAATGGTTTCTAAAGCCAAAGATCCTAAATACAATACCGACGTTAAATTCACAAACACGTAAAGCGCGATCCAGAATACGGCTAAAATGGTTTTTAAGTTGGTTGAAAATCGTTTTTCAACAAATTCGGGAATGGTATACAATCCTTTTTCAATAAAAATGGGCAAAAAGAATTTCCCAACTATGATTAAGGTGATGGCAGCCATCCATTCATAAGAAGCAATTGCCAATCCCAAGGCAAAACCTGAACCTGACATTCCGATAAACTGTTCTGCAGAAATATTTGCTGCTATTAATGATGCACCAATGGCCCACCAAGGCAAAGATTTACTTGCTAAAAAATAATCTTCGGCAGTTTTTTGATGTCCTTTTTTGTCTCTTGACACCCATAAACCCACTCCTAAAATTAATACAGCATACGCTATAAAAACGAAATAATCCCAAAATCCGAAATGTGCAGTCATAATATTATATTGATATTTAGTTATTGATTCTTATTGAAATTTCTCTTGGCATAGCTTTATAGATATTTAATTTTGTAGAATTTGTTAAAAACGGGTATGATTCACAGGAAACAAAAGCTTCAAAATTTTTGCTAAAAACACTAAAATTATTTACTCCCTTATTTTTTTTTGAATTAAAACGATTTTTTTTGTCGATTACAGCAAGTAAAACAGATCCATTGTTGCCATAGGAATATTCTCCAACAATGTTAATTTTTTTTGGAGTTGCCATATTTACAACGTTTTCGGAGATGGTAAAATCAATTTGCTTCATTAAAAGGTCTAAATTATTTAGCCGTTTTATTAATTAGTACGCTAACATACTAAATTTATCAATACCAAATGAGTTATTAATAAAATGTATTTACAGCAGAATAACAAAAAAAATTGGTTTAAAAAAGTGAACAACATCAATGTTACATTACATTTTCTGATTAAACACTAGATTTGAAAATTAAAAATATATTCCAACAAACAACGATTGTTAAATTACCTAAAACTTAGTTTTCTTCTTATGAAAAAAATATCCCGTCTTTTAATCTTTGTTTACATTATAGTAAATGTAACCACACTTTTTGCCCAACAAAAAGGTAATAAACAAAATTCTTCACATCAAATGCAGGGCAGCCAAATGGCGCAACCTCAAATGAATCCAGAAAATATGGCAGGAATATTTATGTACGATGCCGCTGAAGTCCTTAAGAAAATAAAAGTCAAAGAAATCACAAAGAAACAAGCAATCACCAAAGCAATTACAAAGTATAACAACAAAATAAATGAACTAAAAGCATTTAATTATGCAACATTTTCCAATGTTAAAACTTTTTTAGCTAAAAAAAGAAATGAAGCGATGCTAAATCAGGACAATGTCACCTTAAAAGAATCTAAAATTCAAGCAAATGAAATGCTCCAACCAATAAGAGAAAAAGTTCAGGAGCAGCAGGCATTAATAAATTCAATTTTTAAAAATGAGCTGACGCCAAAAGAATATAATTTCTGGTTAAAATATCAAGAAAAAAAACACAATGAATTACAGCCCAAAACTCCTGAAAATGCGCAAATGCAAGGGAGTGGGCAAAGTTCAAGAGGCAAGGGACAAAAACAAGGAATGAGAGCCAATTAATTCTTTAAAGATTTAAACAAAATAACATAAAATAAAATTTTCAGTCCCGAAAAGCATTTAATGCAATGTTGCTAAGTGATTCTTTTTGCCTTTCAGAAAACTTATTTATTTGAAGTTAAACATATTAAAAAAAATTGTAACTTTAAGTGTAATAATTTTGTATCGTTGATTAAAACATAAATCATTTAAAGTTTAACAGAACTTTAAATCATAAGTTTTATATTATGATACTTGCTTTGGAGATAATTAATTTGAAGCCTTTCAAATATACATTTTGGAAAATATTTTAATCACTATTATTTGAATTGCAAGTTTCTGTTAATAATATTGGCAACTTATTTTGCTGTGCCTGCGGTAATTTAAATGAACTTTAAATCCAAAATTGTAGCTATGGGTCATAAAAATTCAAAATCTGTCGCCGTTATCGTTGCGCATCCCGATGATGAAACATTGTGGGCCGGGGGAACTATTTTAAGCCATCCTTTTTGGAATTGTTTTATTGTTTGTCTATGCAGAAAAAGCGATAATGAACGCGCCACAAAATTCTCAAAAACATTGAAAATCTTAGGATCTGAAGGAATTATGGGCGATTTAGACGACGGCCCAGATCAAAATCCGCTAAATAAAAACGAATTAGCTCAAACCATCCTAAAGCTATTGCCTTCTAAACATTTCGACCTTATTATTACGCACAGCCCAAAAGGCGAGTACACAAAACATTTAAGGCATGAAGAAACAGGGAAAGCGGTCATTAAGCTTTGGCACGAAGGGAAAATCTCAGCAAAGGAACTTTGGCTTTTTGCGTATGAAGACGGCAATAAGAAATACCTGCCCAAACCAATAGAAAACGCGACGGTTATTTACAAACTCTCCGAAGAAATATGGCAAAAAAAATACAAGCTCATTACAGAAACCTACGGATTTGAAAAAACCAGTTTTGAAGCAGAAACAACACCAAAAACAGAAGCATTTTGGCAATTCAACAATCCGGCTGATGTTCAAAAATGGTATTCTTCAGAAAATAAAGCCTGCTTAAAAAAAGATCTTAAGATTTAGATGACTAAATGAATATGTTATGAAAGTGTTGTTATTATATGATTACCCGCCGTCTCCGGGAGGCCTTGCAACGCAAGGAGATTTATTGTTCAAAGGGCTAGTTAGCCTAGGCGTTGATGTTCATGCGGTTAATTTCGAATCTCCTCAGGAAAAGGAATGGTACTATCGTTGGTTTAAGCCGGATGTTGTTGTTGGAATTGGTTATTGGGGACATACGCCTCAATTGATACTCCATCCACAAAAACACGGCGTTCAGCCTGTTCCTTGGCTGGTAGCCGATGGCTATATCGCAAATTATCAGGATACGCTAAATGCGCTTCCTCTCATATTGGTAACCTCAAATTGGGTGAAGGAAATGTATGTTCGAGATGGCATAAAAGCCGATAATATTGAGGTTTTACCTGTTGGTTGCGATACCGACGCTTTTACGCCTTTCAGCAAAAATGACCCAAAAGTTTTGGCAGTGCGCGAATCGTTTGGCATTTCGCCAAACCAGTTAATGCTTTTGACAGTGGGTGGCGACGCAGCTTCAAAAGGTGCACAAGAAGTGATGCAGGCGCTTGCAATCATCAACGGAAAAGTGCCCGATTATAAATATATTTGCAAAGTTTGGCCACAGAAAAGAAGCAGGCTCCAAAATTCGGCCGATATGGAATTGGCCAAGCAGTTGGGGATTGAAAAAAATATCACTTACACTACAGGCATCGTTTCGCGAAATTATATGCCTTACCTCATAGGCTCCTGCGATATTTATGCCGCACCGTCACGGCTTGAAGGTTTCGGAATGCCGCAAGTGGAAGCGGGCGCCTGCGGAAAACCTGTTATTGGCATTAATGCTATGGGACTACTCGACACGATGGTTCACGGAAAAACAGCGTTTTTGGCGAATGTGGCGCAAAAAATTATTGTAAATGAAGTGGTGCTCGGCAAAGAATCGGGTTATGAAGACCAGCACCGCATTGTATTTGATACCCCGCGAACAGTGGATTATCGCGCAAGCGTACACGAAATTGCCAAGTATTTAACGGATTTGATGACTGACGCCCCATTGCGCGAAAAAATGGGGAAAGCAGGAAGAAATCGGGTAGTCGAAAATTTCGATTACCGCGTGGTCGCAAAACGATTTGTGCAAATTATGAATGAGAAATTAGGAATAAAATAATTTTGGCAATCATGAAAACTGCAATCTGGAATGAGATACAAGAAGCCAAAAAAGCCGCTCTGGAAGTATTGATCCATAATGCGAACGGTCCTTATAATGGACTTCCGCGCACAGCCGGTTGGGGATATCCTGAACCTTATACGCGAGATTTGATGTTTTCAATATTTGGGATAGCGGTTTCTGATAACAATTATTTATTGGAAAGCATCAGAAAAGTTTTGGAAACGCTGGCAAAAAACCAAACAGAACATGGTCACATCACTTCCTTGGTGCACGATAAAGAAAATCGCGGATCAAGTGATACAACTCCTTTATTTTTGCTTGGAGTTGGCATATTCAGAAAAGTGACTGGGGAACATAATTTTCTTGAAGAGGCCGTCCAAAAAGTGATAACTTGGATGGAATACCAATGTCCGTTAGATCTGCATTTAGTAGCCCAGCAACCAACAAGCGATTGGCGCGACGAGCAATGGGTTCTTGGTTATGGTTTATTTGTGAATACTTTGACTTATAGCTATCTACGACTTCTAAATCAGCACGAAAGAGCCGATAAAATGTTTATGGAAATGAGAAATCTCACCAACTCAGGAACCTCAGAATCCGGCCAGCTTCGTGAAGGTTTTATGCTAAAACATAAACCATATTTTGCGTTTTGGTCCTATAAAATATACAGCAGCGAACGCTTCGATCTTTTGGGGAACAGCATTGCGATACTTTCTGGTCTTGTTTCAACTTCAGAAGCAGAAAAAATGATTATTTGGATTGAAGATGCTTGTGAAGCAATGAGAAAAAACGGTGATCTTGTCGGTTATCTGCCGCCTAATTTTTTCCCTTTTATGCAACCGGAAGATGCCGACTGGATTCCCCGATATGAAATTTACAATATGCCGGGTGAATATCATAACGGAGGCATTTGGCCTTTTATTTGCGGATTATATGTGGCCGCTCTTGTTGCCGCCCAAAAACACGAACTCGCCATGGAAAAACTTATTGAACTCACAAAAATCTTGAAAATATCAAATGCAAATCTGGATTTTGGCTTTAATGAATGGATTAAAGCGCAAGACGGCAATGTAAAAGGGCAAGATTGGCAAACCTGGTCGGCGGCGCTTTATCTGTATGCCGTAAATTGTGTTGAAAAAAACAGCACTCCGTTTTTTGATGATATGAGAACCTAATTTTTTTGCCATGAGAATTTTAATCAAAAAAGACAAAGAGGAAGTTGGCATTTGTGTTGCCGATTATTTAATTAACAAAGTGAATGCGTTTAAACCCACAAAATTAAAGCCATTTGTACTGGGATTGCCTACAGGTTCCTCGCCAATTTCAACCTATAAAGAATTGATAAGAAGACATCAATTAGGTGATATTTCTTTTAAAAATATCATCACATTCAATATGGATGAATATGTTGGAATCCCTAAAAGTCATCCGCAAAGCTATCATTACTTTATGCACGACAATCTTTTTAATCATATAGATATTCCTAAAAAAAACATCCATATTTTAAATGGCAATGCGCCCGACTTAGAAAAGGAATGCATTGAATTTGAAAAAAAGATTTCTAAAATTAGGGGCATTGAACTTATGCTTGGCGGTATTGGAGCTGATGGCCATATCGCATTTAATGAGCCTGGCTCTTCCTTGTCTTCCAGAACACGAATTAAATCATTGAGTTACAATACCATTCTCGACAATTCAAGATTTTTTGATGACAACATTTCTCGAGTTCCCACAAAAGCGCTAACTATGGGCGTTGGCACCGTAATGGATGCAAGAGAAGTGCTCATTATCATAACTGGATTTAACAAAGCACGCGCTTTAAGAGAAGTTGTTGAAGGCAGTATCAGCCATATGTGGACGGTTTCCATGCTTCAAATGCACCAAAAAGGAATTATTGTTTGTGACAAAATGGCAACCATGGAATTAAAAGTTGAAACAGTGAAATATTTTCAGAATATCGAAAATATTGCGGCCAATAATATGTTTTAAGCAGATAGTGTTAAGGTAAAAAAATGTGGTTATTTTATAAGTTGATAGTTGTTCACTAAAACCGAGGCAGAAATTTGTAAGATTTTTTCCAATTCTCGAATCATATCAACTGTCAGTTTTTTCTTTTTGTTTAAAATTTCGGAAACCCTGCTTTTTTCCCAATAACCCCAATTAAGTCTTTTTGCTTCAAATTCAGCTCTTCCATTCTGATTTTTATTGCTTCTATTGGATCTGGAGCTTCAATAGGATAGTGCATATTTTCGTAATTATCTATCAGCATTGACAAGTTTTCCGCTTCATCTCCTTCTTTAGATTCCAAAGCCGCTTCAAAAATAAGTTCAAGTCTTTTTAGAGCTTTTTCGTAATCGTTCTCTGTTTTTATAGATTTTAAATCCATTTTCTTTTTTCTTAAATTGTATTGGCATCTATTTTATTATACCTGCCTGCCGGCGAGGCTGAATCCGCATGAGCTCCAACAAATCTTATAAAAGCCCATTGCCTTTCAAAATTGAATTTCACAATCAGCCGATATGCTTACTATTGGCTAAAACAATTAGATCAAAATACATTAAACGTGTTGTTAATTTCTCTTCGGTATTTAGGCCAGTAAATTCTTTTTCCTGCTCTTCGGAACTAAATAAACCCTCAAAATCGTTTTGAGCGTAATATCTAAGTGGTTTAGGTTCGTTATAAGAGTCAACTACAATAAATCTGCAACCTGTTTTGTTTGCACCATCAATAAACCAAGATTTTATAAAATCCAATAGTTGTTTACCCGTTCTTTCAATTTCACCTTCAATTATCCTATAATCCTTATTGACTCCCAAACGGCCTATTAACACAGCTGGATAACTGCGCATTTGCTTTTCACGGGGTATAACTTTAATTACTTTCTTTTTACGTGCATTAGGTAAATGCGATGTTTTAATACTATCATTTGAAACAGTAAATGCACAAACTATTACAGAAGGATCAACATCTAGAACAAAACAATATGTTTTGCCCAGTAATTCTAAGGAATAATTTAGAACGTCATTTGCGAAAAAATCATTTAAATCGGTATGGTCGCAATCAAATGGTTTGCAATTTTTAAGAATATTTTTATCGTAAATTTTTAATGTGCAATTATCGAGAAGAAAACCCAAAACAAATTAAATAGTTGCTTTGGCTAAAATTTTACTTGCTATAGAGGTTTGTTTAGAAAAATCAACAGTAGCTCTCTTAGCAGAATTTGCAATTACTTTATTATTGAAAGTAACTGCTGCTTTTTCTTTTAAAACAGGTATTGATTTAATTGCTATTGCCATAAAATATATTTTTTGAATATTTAAAAATACAATTATTTATTTATATAATTTGTGCAAATATATAAATTATTATGTTCCTCCATTCTAAAAAAGTACTGTAATTTATAATTTACCACAATATTACTAAAACATATAATCAACTATTATTCCAAAATATATTGACTTTTGTGTTATTCTATATTAAAGAAAATCAGTTTAAAGCATTGTTTGGAAATAATTGTAAGTCACTTTGGTACTTATTAAACTAAGATTGCAAATCCGAGACATCAAATATCATAGCTTAAGAAAATTCCAAAAACTTCATCTAATATGCCAACAATCCAATATTCTAAAATACCAAAATACAAACTGTTCTAAAACAAAAAAAGCTCCTCGTTTCCGAAAAGCTTTTTGTGCGGGCTGCGATCCTTCCTTCGACTCCGCCTGCCTAACGGACAGGCAGGCTCGGGATAAACTTCTCGTCTCTCCGCCTTCTATTTCACCAAATCAAATTTTTTTCCACAAAAAAAGCCTCGCGTTTCCGAAAAGCTTTTTGTGCGGGCCCTTCGGCAAACTCAGGACAGGCTATGAGACTCTTATCTCTAAAATAAAGGATCTCTCCGCGTTATATTATTTTCAATAAACTGTTCTAAAATAAAAAAAGCTCCTCGTTTCCGAAAAGCTTTTTGTGCGGGCTGCAATCCTTCCCTCGGCTCCGCCTGCCTAACGGACAGGCAGGCTCGGGATAAACTTCTCGTCTCTCCGCCTTCTATTTCACCAAATCAAAATTTATTTCACAAAAAAAGCTCCTCGTTTCCGAAAAGCTTTTTGTGCGGGCTGCAATCCTTCCCTCGACTCCGCCTGCCTAACGGACAGGCAGGCTCGGGATAAACTTCTCGTCTCTCCGCCTTCCTTTTAACAAATCAAAATTTATTTCACAAAAAAAGCTC
>JAUYUA010000058.1 GCA_030694935.1 Lutibacter sp.
TGCCAACAAGGAACTGGCTTTTCAAAATGAGGAGAAAGAAAAACGGGCTGATGAGTTGGCAATTGCCAATGAAGAACTTGCGTTTCAAAATGATGAGAAAGGAAAACGAGCAGATGAGTTGGCTATCGCAAATGAAGAACTGGCCTTCCAAAACAATGAAAAAGAAAAACGCGCGCAGGAATTAAGTGTTGCAAACAAAGAACTGGCTTTTCAAAATGATGAGAAAGAAAAACGGGCTGATGAGTTGGTGATTGCCAACAAGGAATTGGCTTTTCAAAATGAGGAGAAAGAAAAACGGGCTGATGAGTTGGTGATTGCAAACAAAGAACTGGCTTTTCAAAATGATGAGAAAGGAAAACGAGCAGATGAGTTGGTGATTGCCAACAAAGAATTGGCCTTCCAAAGCGATGAAAAAGAAAAAAGGGCTGCTGAATTGGTGATTGCCAATGAAGAGTTGGCCTTTCAAAATGAAGTAAAAGAAAAAAGAGCAGCAGAATTGGTCATTGCCAATGAAGAATTGGCGTTTCAAAACGATGAGAAAGAAAAACGGGCAGCTGAGCTTGTGATTGCCAACGAAGAACTGGCTTTCCAAAATAAAGAGAAAGAAAAACGTGCGCAAGAATTGGGTATTGCCAATAAAGAACTGGCCTTTCAAAATAATGAGAAAGAAAAACGAGCCGCTGAATTGGTTATTGCAAACAGTGAGCTTGCTTATCAAAATGAAGTAAAAGAAAAACGTGCTGCTGAATTGGTGATTGCCAATGAAGAACTCGCTTTCCAAAATATAGAGAAAGAAAAACGGGCTGCTGAACTGGTTATTGCCAATGAAGAACTTATTTTTCAAACAAAAATAAAAGAAAAAAGGGCTGCTGAATTGTTGCTTGTTAATGAAGAACTTGCGCTTCAAAACCTTGAGGTTGCCAAACAGGAAATTACAAATAAGGAACTTGAAGCTTCAAATATTGAAGTCAAATTAGATTCCCAATATTCTCTAAGTCTTATTGAAGCAAGTTTAGATCCTTTGATAACCATCAGTTCTGCCGGAAAGATTACCGATATGAACGAGGCTTTAACCAACATTACCGGACTAACAAGAGAGGAATTAACAGATACCGACTTTTTGGATTATTTTACCGAACCGCAAAAAGCACGAAGCGTTTATCAGGAAGTATTTGCAAATGGCTCAGTTACCAATTTTCCGTTGACACTTCGCCACAAAGAGGGCAAGCTTACCGATGTGTTGTTTAACGGATCTGTTTATAAAGATGATAAAGGAAATGTTGAAGGCGTTGTGATTGTAGCAAGAGATGTTACCGAGCAAAAAAAGATCGCCAAAGAATTGACAGAAGCAATGGTGTTTGCCGAATTGGCAACGGAAATTGCGGAACATGCCAAAATTAAAGCTGAAAAAGCCACCAAAATTGCAGAAGATGCTATGAAAGCAAAACAGCAGTTTTTATCGAATATGAGCCACGAAATTCGCACCCCTATGAATGCGATTATTGGATTTACAAAAGTGGTGTTAAAAACCGAGTTAACCACAAAACAAAAAGAATATTTAAATGCCATAAAAATAAGTGGCGACGCCTTAATTGTGCTCATAAACGACATACTCGACTTGGCAAAAGTGGATGCAGGAAAAATGACATTTGAGCAAATACCGTTCAAAATGTCAATATCCATATCAGCAATGCTTCATTTGTTCGAAACTAAAATTCAGGAAAAGAATTTAAAATTGGTTAAAGAATACGATAATAAAATTCCGAGTGTATTGGTTGGTGATCCTGTAAGATTGCACCAAATCATTATGAATTTGGTGAGCAATTCCGTAAAATTTACCACAAAAGGAAAAATTACAGTCGGTGCCAAATTGCTGAGTGAAGATTATCAAAAAGTAACCATCCAATTTTCAGTGGCAGATACCGGAATTGGAATACCCAAAAATAAAATAGACCAAATTTTTGAAAACTTTCAGCAGGCATCAAGCGGAACATCGAGATTATACGGTGGAACCGGATTGGGTCTTGCCATTGTGAAACAATTAATTGAACCGCAAGGCGGAAGCATTTCTGTAACAAGCAAAGTAAACGAAGGATCAACTTTTACCTTCAATTTAAGTTTTCTAAAAACAAAAGCTGAAGCTGAATTAGAGACGGAATTGGTGGAAATTGACACGGATATCACCAATGTGAAAGTATTGGTAGTTGAAGACATCGCACTCAATCAATTACTGATGAGGACTTTATTGGATGATTTTGGATTTGAATGCGATATTGCCGGCAATGGAAAAATAGCCATCGAAAAAATGCAAACCAAAAAGTACGATCTTGTTTTAATGGATTTACAAATGCCGGAGATGAATGGATTTGAAGCTACGGAATACATTAGAAATGAGATGAAATCCAAGATTCCAATTATTGCATTAACAGCTGACGTTACCACCGTAGATTTGGCAAAATGCAAAGCAGTTGGGATGGATGATTACATTGCAAAGCCCGTTGATGAAAGGTTATTATATACAAAAATGGTAGGTTATTTGAAAAAAACAACCATTGTAATAGAACCTGATATACGAGAATTGGCTAAAACCATAAAAATAAAATGTACCAATTTAAATTATTTGAATACACGTACTAAATCCAATCGGGTGTTGATGATGGAAATGATTTCACTTTATCTGGAACAAACGCCGCCTTTAATTAACGAAATGAAACTAAGTCTTTCAAATAAAGACTGGAAATCATTGCACGCAACTGTACATAAAATAATCCCTTCGTTTTCCATCATGGGAATTAGTGTAGATTATGAAAACATGGCAAGAAAAGTCCAGGAATATGCAAGCTCACAACAACAAACTGAGAATATTTTTGATATGGTATTGAAACTTGAAGAAGTTTGCATGCAGGCTTGCGGCGAATTAGAAATAGAATTTAATGCATTTAAATACAATAACTAATGAATAATGATAATAAAACCAGTCTGCCGACAGGCAAGATAAAACTTTTTCTGGTAGATGATGATGCGGTATATTTAAAATTAATGGAAATTGAATTCCTTCAGCATGCTGATTTTGATATAGAAACGTATCCGACCGGAGAAAAATGTATAGAGAATTTATCGCATAACCCAGATATTATTATTTTAGATTTTTACTTGGATGGTGTTGATAAAAATGCAATGAACGGCATGGAAACATTAGACAAAATAAAAGCCATAAATCCAAATATTCCGGTGGTTATGTTGTCTTCCCAAGATAAAATTGACATTGCCATCAGCTGTATGCATCACGGTGCATTTGATTATGTGGTAAAAAGTGAAACTGCTTTTCTCAGACTGCAAAAAATTATTACACGTATTTTTAGTTACAAAAAAATAGAAAAACAGTTGAATTGGTATATGGACAGGATGTAAATTCCTAATTAAGAACACCATTAATAACTAACACACTTAACTTATTAAACACAAAAGTCCGCTTCTAATCAGAGCGGACTTTTATGTTTTATTCCTGTAATATTTGTTATAAACCTAATAATAAAACGGTTAAATCTCACATTTTAAATAATTTGCCTTTATAAAATAAATGAGTCGAACGCTCATAATTGTGTGAATTTTGTAACTCTTTATATAAATTGTATAACACATTCCAGCAATAAGAAACGCACCTGTGTTCCGCATTTTAACACCCAAAATCACTGATCTAATTGCGTAACTTGCGAAAAAACTTTGCGTCCCGGTATCGGGATAGCGGTTAAAAGACATAATTAACTTGCTTATCATAAATGAACTTTTTCTCCGTGTAACTTTGTGATTCTTGGTGCAACTTTGTGCAATAACTTTTACACAGAGTCACACAAAGAAAAAAAAATAAGACTCACAAAGATGAATGGCTTATTAAATTTAGATAAGAACCATTCATATATTTAAAAATTTCACCCAGATTTAATATGCAATTCCCTCTTCTTGTCGTATAGTTTTTTTCCTGAGTTTCGCATTTTAACACCCAAAATCACTATCTAATCATACTTTAATAACTATGTGTCAATAAGTTATTGTTTTAAGAAAATTAGAGTGCGGAAGTCAGGAAATACTTAAGCCGAACGCTCATAATTGTGTGAATTTTGTAACTCTTTACATAAATTGTGTAACACATTTCAGCAACAAGAAACGCAAATTTGTATCTTAATAATTATGGTTAACCATATTCAAAAATAAAAATTATGAGTTCAGGAAAAGTAGTGTTAGGTTTATTGGCAGGTGTTGCCGCAGGTGCCATTGCGGGTCTTTTATTTGCTCCGGCAAAAGGATCAGACACCAGAAAAAAAATTGCCAAAAAGGGCAAAAATTATGAAAAAAAACTGGAAAAAAAATTCAATGAGAATGTAGACAAGGCCAACAAAAAATTTAGCAAATTAAAGAATGACGTTTCTGAATTTGTTGAACAAAAAATGCCAAAAAAAATGGCAGATAACAAATAGGCAAAATCAGCGAAAAACTGAATTGTCTTCCTAAAATTTTACATTTTTTTTATCCTGTCAGCTTTTCAAGAAGCAGCTATAAAGTACCCTAAATTTATACAACTGCCCTTGATTTACCCCTGGCAGGATTTTATGCGCTATCTTTAATGTGATTTATCAAAAAACGACTTCTGTAACTGCCGCTTCAAACTTTCTTGTCATTTGAAATACAATGTAATAGAATAGCTAATTATTTCAATCATTCCCAAAATTAATCACAAAGAATGAATCTAAAAACAGAAAGTCGGCAGCATTTAATAATGGGTATTCAATAAGCGCAATGTGTGAATCATACAACTTATTCGTAAAATTATGTAACACACAATTTTCTAAAACTTCACATCTTTACATCGTAGTTTAAGCAGTGATTCTTTAACAAAATACAATTACGAAAAAATTACAAATAAAAAACAGTGGAGTCCAGAACCCACTTTAAAAACGGCTTGCTTGGTTATTCAAATCTAATAACTGTTAGGGTAATTGGGAAGGGCAATAAAAGCAAGAAATAAAACAAATTTAAAATTTAAAAAAATGAAAAAATTAATTTTAGTAGTCGCATTGGCTCTAGTTTCAGCGGTTGGTTTCAGCCAGAATCCTTTAACAGTTGGACAAAGTCAACTTAATGTTGGTGTTGGTCTTTCTGATAGAGGTGTTCCAATTTATTTAGGATTGGATCACGGAATCAGCAGAGACATCACAATTGGTGGTGAATTATCTTACCGATCATTCAACAAATATGAAAATAACTATAAGTATGAACATGATGTTATTGGAATTTCAGGTAATTTAAACTACCATTTCAACAATGCATTAAACATGTCTAACGAATGGGATTTTTATGTAGGACCAAACTTAGGTTACTATTCATATAAAAATAACTATGATGGTTACGATGGAAGATATAATTCAGGTTTAGGTATAGGTGCACAACTTGGTTTCAGATATTATTTGTCTGATAAAGTTGGATTAAATCTTGAATTCGGTGGCGGTAACGCTTTTTCAGGAGGAAAATTTGGACTTACCTTCAAATTATAAACTCCTAAAAATAAACACAAAAACATTGGTTATCTAGACTGTAAAACAGCCTAAAATACCAATGTTTTTTTTTATTGACCTATTTTTAAATTTGATAAATGCTAGTGATTCCCATTAATGAAAATTTAATTAAAGTTTAATTAAAATTACAATATTATGGATAATGTAAAAAAAATAGCTTGGATTGATGCCTTATCAATTGGCAACAAAGAAATAGACTATGAACACAATAAATTACTCGAGATTTTCAACGATTTGGTTGAATTGATAGAGAATAAAAAAGATAGAAGGGAATTTGCGAGAATTCTTACAAAAATGACAGATTACAGTTTGAATCACTTTAAAAGAGAAGAGGAATATATGAGAAAAATGTCCTACCCATTTATTGGTGAACACAAAAATTATCATAGAGATTATATTTATAAAGTAGCTATGTATAATGTCGATTTATTAAGCATGACTCCACCAGATCCAATAGACATAATTGAGTTTTTAGAAAAATGGTGGACAAATCACATTTTAAATCATGACCATAAATATGAACAATATAGAAGCAAAATTGAATCTGTTTTAACCTATTAATATTACAAATATATTTATTACAAATCTTAAAACTTAACAAAATGAATTTAAAAAGAATCTTTGGGGCATTGCTTACAGCCCTCGGAATTGGCGCTTTAATTTATACCGCCGTATTGTTTGTAAATAGCGGCGGTGACAGTAATTATGCCATTAGAAATCTTGTTGTTTTTGGTATTCTTGGTATCATATTTTTTGCTGCAGGCATTAGCCTGGTACGCACAACAAAAGACGAGTCATAGCGTAAATCGCTAATTACCAGGTTTTTTATTGTTATCATATATTAAAAAACTTAACCCCATTCTATAATTTAAACCAGCTAATCATTTTCATTATACCAAACTATTATGAATGATAAGAACAAAACAAAAAAAGAACGGGCTTCAAAATTAATCATTGATAATAAAGAAAATGCCGTTGAATTGGTAAATGCCAATAATGCCGTTTCACATAAAAACGATGTTAAAGGAAAACATTTAGACGCCTTAATTGATTCTAATTTAGAAAATGCATTGTTGTTAAGCGTTGCTGCCAATAAAGAACTCGAAATTATAAATGAGGAAAAAGAGCAGCATATTAACGCATTAATCCGAGCCAATAAAAAAGCAACAGAAAACGACAAACTGAAATCGGCTTTTTTAGCGAATATGTCGCATGAAATTAGAACACCCTTGAACAGTATTTTAGGATTTGCCGATTTATTAAAAGAACCCGGACTTAAAAACGAGAAGCAACAAAAATATATCAAAATTCTTGAAAAAAGCGGCGCACGTTTGCTTAACACCATCAATGATATAGTTGATATCTCAAAAATACATACGGGCCAGGTTAAAGTAAACCTAAGCGAAACAAATATTAACAAGCAAATTGAAAAAATTTATAATTTCTTTAAACCCGAAGCAGATAACAAGGGGATAAACTTTGTTTATAAAAACAGCTTGCCAACAAAAGAAGCTTATTTTTTAACAGATTGTGAAAAAATATATACAGTGCTCATCCACCTTGTCAAAAATGCAATTAAGTATACCAATAAGGGTTCCATAGAATTTGGATATGGCGGAATAAAATCAGAAACCTCGCGTGCAGAGTTACTGTTTTTTGTGAAAGACACAGGAATTGGCGTACCAAGAAACAGGCAGGAAGCGATATTTGAAAATTTTGTGCAGGCCGATATTGATGATAAAATGGCCCATCAAGGCAACGGATTGGGTTTGTCAATTACCAAAGCGTATGTAGAATTGCTTGAAGGTAAAATTTGGGCAGAAAGTGAAGAAGGCAAAGGCGCCAAATTTTATTTTACGCTTCCCTATCGAATCAATCTGAAAGAAAAATTTTTACAGAAAATTCCATCGTGTTAACATTGCTTAAAAAAACTTTACGTAACAAATAAAATATAAAATACAGCAGCATTGATGCAAACCAAATAAGAATATCAAAAAAGTGTTAACCCCTTAATTTAATAACAATGAATATCAAAAGAACCCTTGGATCATTATTAATTGCTCTTGTGATTGGAGCCATTAGCTATCCCGCATTATTGTTTATAAATGTTACTGGCGGGCAATTCGCCACTAAAGTTTTAATTGTTTTTGGCACGCTTGGCCTCTTGTTTTTTATTTTAAGCATTGGTTTGGTTCGCACTTTAAAAGACAAATTATAGCCTTTTACGCTGCCAAATTAATCTGCGAATTGAATAATCATCTAGGCAACTAAATGATAAATAGCAAATTATAAAGAACATATTATTCAATTAATAATTTTTTGTTCGTAAATTTAAGAATTGTAAAAAAACCATCAAAAAAACAAATATTATGAAAACAAAAACAATAGGAATCGTCATGGCCATTATAGGAATATTGATGATGATTTATACAGGTTTCAGTTATGTAACCACCGAAAAAGTAGTGGATTTAGGTCCGATGCAAATGAGTATGGAAAAAGAAAACCCCGTGCAATGGTCTCCAATTGTTGGTGCGGTATTGCTTGTTGGCGGTATAGTGCTTGTTGCCATCGATAAAAAATAGTAATAAGTAAGTCGGAAGTCGGAAGTCGGAAGACGGAAGTCGGAAGTCGGAAGACGGAAGTCGGAAGTCGGAAGTCGGAAGTCGGAAGACGGAAGACAGAAGTATGAAGTCGGAAGACGGAAGTTGGAAGACGGAAGTTGGAAGACGGAAGTTGGAAGACGGAAGTCGGAAGTCGGAAGTCGGAAGACAGAAATCCATAAACCTTAGTTGATATAGGTAAAAAGAAACTGGTCAACAATAATTAGCGAAGTTTAAACCACAATTTTATGGAGTATCGCTAACAATATATTTTTTAAAATTTTAAAAAAGCATCATTTTTCAGAAAGTGATGCTTTTTTATTTGGAAAAAAAACAATCCATTTTTAGTAAACCAGAAGTAACTTATCCTTAGTCATTTAAAAAGATTTCTCTCGAAAAAATTTAAAAAATGTGTGAATTGTGTAACTATTTAAAATAATTGTGTAACAACTTCCGAAGTTAATGAAGTCACCTTTGATACATCATAACTGGGACAACTAAGCCACAGTTTAAAATCATCATCATGAAACTAAATAATATAACCCAAATAACAGCCATGTTGTTATTCGTATTATTGGGAAGTTGCACAAACGACCAAGACGCAGATTTAACTGCAAGAACTGATTCAGCCGTTTTAGGCAAAGAAATTTCTTTTGAACAATCAAAAGGAGAAGAATTAAAAACAGTAAATTTAGGCGTTGCAGGCGACTTTGTGATTTTATCAAAAACCGGAATTACCAGTGTGTATAAATCATCTATTACAGGAGATATTGGAACAAGCCCAATTACTGGTGCAGCTATGGTAGTAGATTGCACAGAAGTAACGGGATCTGTATTTTCAGTTGATGCTGCTGGTCCTGCTTGTAAAACTACAAGCGCCACTATGCTAACTTCAGCCATTGGAGATATGCAAACTGCATATACAGACGCCGCCGGGAGATCCAATCCAGATTACTTGAATTTAGGCGCTGGAACCATTGGCGGCAAAACACTTTTACCAGGTTTATACAAATGGTCAAGTTCTGTGAATATCCCAACAGATATCACAATTTCTGGCAGTCCAACAGACATCTTTATTTTTCAAGTTGCAGGAACTTTAAAAATGAGTTCTTCTGTAAAAGTTATTTTAGAAGGCGGTGCTCAAGCTAAAAATATTTTCTGGGTAGTTTCTGATGCAGTCACTTTTGGAACAACAAGTCATTTTGAAGGAAACATTTTAGGCCAAACAGGAATCAATATGCAAACTGGCGCTACAATTAATGGCAGAATGTTGGCTCAAACTGCAGTGACTTTACAAATGAATACGGTTAACAAACCACAATAATTTTAAACAATCAACCCTATTTAAAAGGCTGTCTGAAAAGACAGTCTTTTTTTTTGCGCTTAGTTTTAGGGTGCTCTCAATTTCTTTCAATTATTATGAAATATTCATCAATCAATCAATCAATCAATCAACCTGTTTTGTTGTTAATTTCCCCTTCGGGGCAATGTCATTAATTTAAGGAAATATTTGTCATTGCTTCGCCAGTTCGCTATCGCTCGTGTCCGACAAAGGAGGAATCACATCAAACCGGCTTATCATTATGAGATTCCTCGTACCTCGGAAGGACAAAAAAAAAGGGCATTAAAGTCTTAACTTAATGACATTGGGGTTAGGAGGCTTCTTCAGAGTATAGGAGACTTATAAATATGTGAATCTTGTAACTTTTTTAAAAAGTTATGTAACAACTTCAGTGTTAAACAAGCATACCTTTATCAGTTGATTGATGAGGCCATTAGTTGTTATTATAATGATGTCAATTGATACATTTTAATACGGCAAAACATTGATTTGATTCTTTAAACCGTAAGAGGGTACTTATATATAAAATAGTATGAAAAAATTAAAAATTTTAAATTTAAAAAAAGCACAAAGTTTAGCAACGGCGCATTCCATAAAACTAAGTGAGGATACGCTGGATCAAAAAGAAAGAGCAAATGGCTTTTTCCAAGAAGTTGGGGATATGGCGCTGTTTATAAAACAAATATTTAAGGAAACTTTTTCGCGCAATTTTGAATTTAAAGAGTTTTTGCGACAATGTTACGAAATTGGCAATAAATCGTTGCCGCTAATAATTATAACAGGAACTATTATGGGGCTTGTGCTCACCATTCAATCGCGCCCGGCGATGGCGAAATTCGGTGCTGTCACTATGCTTCCGGGAATGGTTGCCGTGTCGCTTATTCGCGAAATTGGCCCAATTATCACCGCATTAATTTGCGCCGGTAAAATTGGTTCGGGGATGGGTGCCGAATTAGGATCTATGAAAGTTACAGAGCAAATTGACGCCATGGAAGTGTCTGCAACCAACCCAATCAGATATCTTGTGGTAACACGGGTGCTTGCCGCTACTTTAATGTTACCCATTTTAGTGCTTTTTGCTGATGCATTCGGATTTATAGGAAGCTGGATTGGCGTAAATATAAAAGGAGATGTAAGTTTGGTTTTATATATTTTTCAGGCATTTGGGTCTATTACTTTTTTAGATTTCTTTCCTGCCTTAGTAAAAACCTTTCTTTTTGGAGCCGTAATTGGCATTGTAGGTTGCTATAAAGGCTTTACCGCCGGACGCGGTACAGAAAGTGTGGGAAAAGCAGCAAATGCTGCAGTGGTATTGTCATCCTTACTTATTATTATTGTTGATATGATTGCTGTACAAATAACAGATATGTTGTCATGAAAAATTCACAAGAAACCAATACAGACACTATTTCAGAGGAAAAATATACTTCTGAAGTATTGATAGATATAAAAAACCTGAAGAAGTCTTTTGGAAGACTGGAAGTGTTAAAAGATATTTCCTTAAAACTTCGCAACGGCGAAAACTTAGTCGTTCTCGGAAAATCAGGATCGGGCAAATCGGTGCTTATAAAATGCATTGTGCGTTTGTTAAATCCCGATGGCGGCTCAATTAACCTGCTTGGCAAAGAAGTAAATTCCATTAAAGGCAAGGAATTATCAGAAATAAGAGAAAAAATTGGTTTTCTTTTCCAAAGTGGCGCTTTGTATGATTCTATGACGGTTAAACAAAACTTGGAATTTCCGCTGGTAAGAATTAAAAAAGATTTAAAAGAAGCCGAAATCAACAAAAAAATAAATGAAGTATTGGAAAATGTTGGACTGGCAGATGTGTTGGAAAAAATGCCATCTGAGTTATCTGGAGGAATGCGTAAACGAATAAGTTTGGCACGTTCCATAATACTTGATCCTGTAATTATGTTGTATGATGAACCTACAACAGGACTCGACCCGGTAACATCTGATGAAATAAGCGAACTGATCAATTCCGTTCAAAAAAAATACAAAACGTCTTCCATCATTATCACGCATGATATTGCCTGTGTGCGCATTACCGCCGATCGTATTATTATGCTGCACGAAGGACACGTT
The DNA here is from genome assembly GCA_030694935.1 of Lutibacter sp. Taxonomy (GTDB): domain Bacteria; phylum Bacteroidota; class Bacteroidia; order Flavobacteriales; family Flavobacteriaceae; genus Lutibacter. Next base: position 11,601 of record JAUYUA010000058.1, read on the forward strand.
TATGCAGAGGGAACGCTTGCAGAGTTTGAAGCATCGGATGATCCATTAATTATGTCTTTCTTCAAATAATAATAAATAATATAAGAACAATTCAACAATAAAAAAATAAAAAAATAATATGAATACACACTCAACAAAATTCAAAGTACGATTAGGTTTGTTCGTTGCCGCAGGGTTCGTGCTCTTTGCCATAGCCATATTTTTGATTGGCCGACAAAAAAATATGTTTAATCCGGTTTTTAGCCTTTCCACAACGTTTTATAACGTAAGCGGATTGCAGGTTGGCAACAACATTCGGTTTTCAGGTATCAATGTAGGAACGGTTGACAATATTAAAATAATTAACGATTCAACGGTGTTGGTAAATATGTTGGTTCAAAAGGATGTGCAACGATTTATTAAAACCGATGGTATGGTGCTAATTGGTTCTGAAGGAATTATTGGCGACCGGGTTTTAATTATCACGCAAGGAAGTTCTGATACAAAATCAGTAAAAAGCGGACAATTTCTTTCTTCAGTTGAACCTGTTGAAACGGATGCCATTATTGCCAGTTTGGATATTACCGCACAAAATGCGGAAATTATTTCAGGGCAACTGATAGAAATACTGTACGACATTAATCAAGGAAAAGGAACGCTTGGGATGCTGATACAAGACTCCACAATGGCCGAAAGTTTGAACAAAACAATGGGTAACCTGCAAAAAAGCAGTAAAGGATTGAATGAAAATATGGAAGCTGCCAAAAGTAATTTCCTATTAAGAGGCTATTTCAAGAAAAAAGAAAAAGCGGCTGAGAAAAAAAAGGAAGAAGCAGCTGAGGCAAAAAAACAATAAGCCATATTTTTAAAAATCACAAATTAAAGTGTGTTTTTGCAGCATTTTAGGGAGAAATTTATTTAAAGTGTGAATTATGTAACTTTTATAAAAAATCATGTAATAGCCACATTTACGATGTAACATACCTTTACCACATGAGGATTAAGAGACAAATTGAGCCAGAAAATATATGAAAAATTCAAAAGAATTAAAAAATAACTGGCAGGAAATAAGAAAAATGCTTAAACATAAATTCGCCAAACTGACAGACAATGATTTATTGTTTGCAGAAAACCAGAAAAGTGAAATGATAAAAAGGCTTCAGCACAAATATGGGCTGTCAAAAGAAGAAATTCAAAAAATAATTTCTGACCTATAATTTTAAAAAGTAATTAAATACTAAAAAATGAAAAATTTAATTTTTACAATCACTACATCACTACTGCTTACAGGAGCCATTTTCACAAGCTGTAACACCGCTGCAGAAAAAGTGGATAAAGCAGAAGATAAGTCAATTAAAGCGGATGAAGATTTCAATAGCGCAAAAGATGAATACCTTGCTGATATTGAAAATTTCAAGAAAGAAACTGCTGCTAAGATTGAGGCAAACAATCAAATGATTGCCGACTTTAATGTGAAAATAGCCACTTCAAAAAAAGAAGCAAAAGCATATTATGTTGAGCAAATTGCCATATTGGAACAAAAAAATATTGAAATGAAAGTTAAAATGGATGCTTATCAAGAAAGCGGAAAAGACAACTGGGAAACATTCAAAACAGAATTTAATAAAGATATGAATGCTTTAGGTGAAGCCTTCAAAAACTTTACGGTTAAAAACGAGTAATAAAATTAGGCAAAAGCCAATTAGACAATTAAATAAATAAATAAATAAATAAACAGTTAAACTAAAAAAATAAATAATCATGGGAAATCTACTTTACACAGTCGCAGTCATTTTAGTAATTCTTTGGGCCATCGGATTCGTAGGATACAGTATGGGCGGACTTATTCACATTTTATTGGTCATTGCAGTAATTGCAGTTATTTTTAGACTAATTTCAGGAAGAAGAATTCTTTAAACTTTTCATTATTGATATAAGTTGGTAATAAAATATCGTTGTTTTTTTGAACATCGATATTTTTTTAATAAATGAGAATAATCATTTTTCAACTTGATTATTATCAATGTATGGGCTAAAAGTTCTTGCTAATTTTATTAAATATCATCGTTAAACGATTAAAGCGTTTAAAGATCAAGTATTTAACCAATTCTTAATTTACGCCTTTTGTCAGTAATATAAAAGGTTTTCAATTAAACACCACAATATAAGTATACTAACATTTAAACAACAAACCAATTATGGGAAATCTACTTTACACCGTTGCAGTTATTTTAGTGATTCTTTGGGCCATTGGGTTCTTAGGATTTCAAGTTGGAGGAATTATTCATATCTTATTGGTAATTGCAGTAATAGCTGTAATTCTAAGACTTATTAGAGGGTGATAAATCCTTAAAAAAATGATTTTTGATATTGATTAACAAAAATATCGGCAATTTAAATTGCCGATATTTTTTTGTTTATGAATTCCAACTACTGTTAATTAAATCATATTTACAAGATATAACTTACCTAAAATGTGAAAACTTTATGAAATTTTTAGGAATTAATTTTGCTTTAAACCACTTCAAAATTGATTAAAATATTAACCAAGTATCATAAAAAGACCTTGTTTGTTTTATCCGTAAATCACCAACATATAATTCCATTTATTTAACTCTTTCACAAAAATATTATGTGTGAATTATACAACTCTTCGCCAAAATTGTGTAATGCTATCACGCTTATATGTAACCACCTTTGTGCCATATTAAAAATTTCACCCCCAAAATTAAATATTATGAACATTAAAACCCAAAATTATGATTGCTAAAAAACTACTTACAACAATTGCGTTTGCATTTGTTTTGTTATTTTCAGGCTGCGCAAAAGATGATTTCGAAGAAGTCGATGGCGTTTGCCCACTTGTTATTTCAACTGTTCCAACTTCAGACGCTGTTGGGGTACCTTTAAACCAAGTGATTACTGCCACTTTTAATGAAGTGATGAAATCATCAACAATTACAACGGCTTCATTCCTTGTAAGCGCTAATGGTGCACAAATTGCAGGAAAAGTATCGTATACAGGTTCAACTGCTACTTTTACGCCTAATTCGCCACTGCTTCCTAACACGAAATATACGGGCACAATTACAACATTGGCATCAGATCCAAGAGGAAACTTCTTACAGGAAAATTATGTTTGGTCTTTTACCACTTTAAAAACTTTTACAGTGGGAGTTTCACCCATTCCTACTATTGGCGGCGTAACTGCTGGTGGCGGTACTTTTAACGAAGGCACTACAGTAACGCTTACAGCAACAGCTGCTTTTGGATATGATTTTGCAAATTGGACAGAAGGTGGCGTTATTGTTCCTGGAGCAGGTGCATCTTATCAATTTGTTTTAATCGGAAACAGAACTTTGGTTGCCAATTTCATTGTTGAGCCACCACTGCAATTTACTGTAATCTTATCAGGAAATCCTCAAGCTGGAGGATCAACTAATGGTGGAGGCACATTTAATGCAGGATCATTGGTAACAGTAACAGCAAATGCAAATGCAGGATATACTTTTGTGAACTGGACAGAAAATGGCATTATTGTTCCTGGAGCAAATGCAACTTACGAATTTGTAATTGCAAATGATAGAACTTTACAAGCCAACTTTATGTTAAATGCTGTTGCTTCGGGTGAATGCCCTACTCCTTCAGTAAATTTAGGATTGGCTAAAAATTATGCAATATTGGCAGAGTCAGGGATTTCAACAACTGGCACAACCTACGTTACAGGTAATATGGGAATAAGTCCATCCGCTGCAACTTTTATTACAGGATTTGCTTTAAATCTTACAGCCGGTGCTGCATATTCTACTTCAAGTTTGGTAACCGGAAATATTTACGCACCAGGTTATGCAGACCCAACTCCTGCGAATTTAACCACAGCTGTTGACGATATGCATACCGCATTTACCACTGCAAATGGTTTGCCTGCAGATGTTACAGAACTGATGGCAGGAAATCTTAACGGCCAAACATTGGTTTCAGGTGTTTACAAATGGGGAACAGGACTTTCTGTAACCAATAGTATTACCTTAAATGGTGGTGGTGTAGATTGTGCTAAATTCATTTTCCAAATTTCTGGAGACCTTACTGTAGCAAATGGCACTAATATCATTTTAACAAATGGCGCAAAAGCCGATAATATTTACTGGGTAGTTGCAGGTTCTGGCGCTATGCTTGGAACAACTGTTGATTTCAAAGGAAATATTTTATCAAAAACGTTGATCTCTGTAAATACAGGTTCAAAAGTTGATGGTAGATTATTAGCCCAAACAGCGGTTACTTTAAACGCTAGCAGTATTGTTAAACCTTAATTAGATTTAGAAGTATTCCCCCTTCGCGGGGAATATTTTTAAACATACAAATATTTTAAAAATTTAAATGCAAAAAATAATGAAAAATAAAATAACTTTTAACGAAGGATCTCGCTTTGCCGGCTCCTTTAAACAAACCCTGAAAGGCCTGGTAATAGGTGCCTTGATTTTAACAGGGATCCAATCTCCGCTTCAAGCACAGGAAGTAGAATACTCAAGACCTTCTTGGTATTTTGGTGTTGCCGGTGGTGCTAACTTCAATTTCTATGAAGGTTCAACCTATAAGTTGAATGATGCTTTCACGCCTCCTACTACTTTTCATAAAGGTTCAGGTATCGGATTATTTCTTGCGCCAAGCATAGAATATTACAAACCTGACACTAGATTCGGATTTATTTTACAAGCTGGTTTAGACAGCCGTAAAGGTGATTTCGATCAAACATTTACCGACTGTGATTGTCCGGCCGACTTGTCAACCGACTTAAGCTATATTACAGTAGAGCCAAGTTTGCGTTTTGCGCCGACAAAAGGTAATTTCTATTTATATGCAGGTCCAAGATTTGCTTTCAACCAAAACAAAGAATTTACTTACCAACAAGCAATAAATCCAGATTACCCTAATTCGGTAGCTCCTGCCGATGTAGAAGGTGATTTTAGCGATGTGGAAAAAACAATTATCTCTGGTCAAATTGGTATGGGATATGATATGCCATTGTCAAAAACAACCAGCAAAACACAATTGGTGCTTTCTCCTTTTGTAGCTTTTCATCCTTATTTTGGTCAAAATCCTCGTTCAATAGAAACTTGGAATATTACTACCATCAGAGCAGGTGCCGTACTTAAAATTGGTAGCGGCAAGAGAATTACTCCAGAAGAAGTAATTGTTAAAATTCCTGAAGTTGGATTTGTGGTTAACTCTCCTTTAAACGTTCCTGGTGACTTAAGAGTTACTGAAACTTTCCCATTGCGTAACTATATCTATTTTGATGAAAATTCAACAGATATTTCAAAACGTTATGTATTGTTGAACAAAGATCAGGTAAAAGACTTTAAAGAAGACCAAGTTGAAGTGTTTAAACCTAACACAGAATTGGCGGGTCGTTCAAAACGTGAAATGACGGTTTACTATAATATTTTAAATATTTTAGGTGATCGTATGGGCAAAAACCCTAGCGCAACAATTACTTTAGTTGGATCATCAGAAAATGGACCAGTTGAAGGAAAAGTAATGGCAACGTCTGTTCAAAAATATTTGGTGGATGTATTTGCTATCAATGCTTCAAGAATCGCCATCGAAGGAAGAAGCAAACCAAAACTTGCCGAAGAACAAAAAGGCGGAACTCGTGAGTTGGTGCTTCTTCGTGAAGGTGACCGCAGAGTTTCTGTTGAAAGCAGTTCTCCTGCCTTATTAATGGAATTCCAAAGTGGCCCCGACGCTCCTTTGAAACCAGTTCAAATTAATGCAGTGCAAGTAGCGCCAGTAACAAGTTACGTGACTTTTAAAGCTGACGGAGCAGATGAAGCTTTTAGCTCATGGCAAATGGAGATTACCGATGAAAACGGTGTTGTTCAAAACTTTGGTCCATATACGCAAGAAGAAGTGAGTATTCCTGGAACAAACATTTTAGGAACAAAACCTGAAGGAGATTTCAAAGTTAAAATGATCGGCACAAACAAAACCGGTGAAGTTGTAACTAAAGAATCTACTGCACACATTGTGGCCTGGACACCTTCTAAAGTTGAAGAGGGAATGAGATTCAGTATTCTTTATGAATTTGATGATGCCACTGCAATTGCGATGTACAACAAATATCTTTCAGAAGTTGTGGCTCCTAAAATTCCAGCCAATGCAAAAGTGATCATTCACGGTTATACTGACATTATTGGTGAAGAAGATTATAACCAAACATTGTCTGTAAAAAGAGCGACTGATGTTAAAAATACCTTACAAAACAGTGTTGCTAAATTAGGCACAACGGGTGTTACATTTGAAATGAACGGAATGGGTGAAAATGAAAACGCTTCTCCTTTTGGAAATAAACTTCCTGAAGAAAGAGCTTACAACCGTACGGTTATTATTGATGTAGTGCCTCAAAAATAATTTCTGTAATTGTTAGAAAGTTGTTTGAAGTGAGAAATGACAGGGTTTAAACCCTGTCATTTTTTTTATTTTTAACGTGTGAATTATGTAAATTTTAAAAAAAAATATGTAACTTTATTAGCACTAAATAGTTGCAAATTTACAACATCACTAATTTAACAATTTTAAACAACAAAAAAAATGAAAAAAACAAGACTTTATTTAATGATAATGATGTTGTCATTAGGTGCATTTACAACAGTTGGCGCTACCGAAAAAAATCCTGCTACAGCTCCAAAAGAAATTCCGGCAGAAATTCAAGTGATGCTTAATCGTTTGGATGAAATTAAAGACATGGACAAATCAGACATGAGTCGTGCCGAAAAGAAAGAACTTCGCAAAGAAGTGCGTGCAATTAATACAGAAATAAGGTCTACCAATAGTGGAATCTATATTTCAGTTGGCGCAATTATCATTATTTTATTATTAATCATTTTATTATAATCAAATTATTATAATCAAAAGTGGTCATCAGTTTAAAATGACAAAACCCTTATTAAATTCCATAACTTGTTATAGAATTGTTTGAAAGAAAAAGGACTAGGGCACAAAACCCTGTCCTTTTTTTATTCATTATTTTTTACAATAAATTTAACTTTAAAATGATGGCTAAATCCAATAAAATTTAGTCATTTTATCCAAAAAATATTATTAGTTTACCCTGAGCGGAGTCGAAGGGTCAGTCCCTAACGCAAAATGAAGTACGCCCTTCGGCTCCGCTCAGGGTGACGGATTTATGATTTTAGAATTAATTTTTTTAATGGTTTTTAACATAGAATACCCGATTTGAACAAAAGAAACCTGAAACCTGATCCCGAGCTATCGGGACTGAAACTTGAAATAAAAAATAAATAACCAATATTAAAAACAATGAAACGATCATAACAAATTTTGATACACACAGAAATGATTAATGGCGAATTTACCTGCCGACAGAACGGCAGGCAGGCTGCAGCTGTACCAATAAAAAATAAAAAATAAACAGATGAAACGAGCATAACAAATTTTGATACACACAGAAATGATTAATGGCGAATTTACCTGCCGGACAGGCAGGCAGCAGCTGTACCAATAAAAAATAAAAAATAAACAGATGAAATACAACATAAAAATAAACAGCATAAAAACAGTTGATGAAATACCGGGTTACTGGAACACAGAAGATTACTTCCAATTACTGGAAAAGTACAATTATCCCGATGCGGGAACTGCCAAAAAAGATACCTTGCACGAATTGCTTTTAATGGCCATCACCGATTTTGAACCCAAAGAAGCTGCCATAATTGTGCTCACCCATAAATTAGGCGAAATTTTAACCGAAGGACAAATTGAACAAATTTCAAATGATATGCTGGTTGACACCGTTTGTGAAGAATATCCGGAAATAGCCTTGCAATATGCTTTATTTAACTGCAATCAACTGCTTTATAAAGCCTTCAACGGCACATTTCCATGTGCAAATGCCACCATAATTGACTGCGCCATTACACCAATCGTTGGAAGTCCAGCCATTAAAATAACCAAAGAAATGTTGCTGAAATTATTTAGCAATGGCCTATCCGACCGAAATATCCTAAAACGTTTGTTCGGCGAACAGATGAATGAAAACGCCGCTTTTCCCGAAGCTGAAGGCATTGTATGGAATTTAGAATCAAAAGACCTTGTCAATTTCAGCGTAACAACATCAGCAAACTTATTGAAAGATGAAGATTTCCATGCGCTCGAATTTGAAGGTGAATATGAAGATACTGCAGATAATGATTAAATAATCAACTATTCATTTATTTTAAAAGCTCCTGAAAATTTCAGGAGTTTTTTTTATTTAGAATGGTTTTTAATTTTTTTGTATATCCGTAAACGAACCAGGTATTGATGGCCGTGATATTATCGTCAATCAGCGGAGTAAACCGGATTTGCAGGATATCTGCCTTTAGCGGAGACGGTTTGGTAAAAACATTGTTTTTACAGACCAGAGTACATCGTACGTTAATATTGCTGACTATTTGGAAATACACATTAGTGAAAAATTGAGTGAAACAACAACAAAAGAAACTCTTAAATGGGTGCATATAGCAATTAGTAATGCCAAACGGAATTTTGTTGGTAATTATCATAAAATCAAAAGGAAATATCTACAATTAGATCTAAATGAATTTGTTTACAAACTCAACCATAGGTATTTTGGAGAGAAAATATTTGACAGGCTAGTTATTGCTAATATTACGGGATTATGAATGATTACGGATATACAAATAAAATAATTATCACACCAGCACTAATGAATATTATAAAGTTGACCAAGGATTATTTATTTGCCTTTTTTTATTGGCTGTTTTTCATTGAATTTTACAGCAATAATTTTGGTAAACCAAAATCAAACGGGATATATTTTATGTTTTAAAAAATCTTTTTCAGCAAACCCTAATTAATGATAAAAATTGAATTAAGATTAAACACTTCTGAAAAAAAATATCCCTTCAAAATTATTTGAAGGGATATTTGATTAATCCTAAATTAAATATGAAATCAAATTTTCATCTTATTTTTTAATTACTTTGAGTGACGCTACATTGTTTCCTTGTTTCACAGTCACCAAATAAACACCCACTTGGAATTGTTGTCCGAACTCATAAGAATCCTGTGCATTTCCTTGTTTGGTGTAAACCTGTCTGCCCAACAAATCAAATACATTTACTTCCACTTTTTGCATTTCTTCATTTAACATACCTTGAAGTTTAAGTGTAAAGTAATCTGCCGATGGATTTGGATAGGCGGTTACGTTGAATAATAATAATTCTGCAATTTCCGCCTTCTCTAATGCTTGAATTTCAGGAGTAATGACAGGTGTTGTTGCTGGAGTAATCACTCCTTTAGCAGCTTCTGTTTTTAAACTAGTAGGTGGACATGTACCACCACCGAAAACATAAACCTGACTTCCCGAATTTACATCCTGGAGCACTGATTTTGCAGCAGTTCCATCCCAGTTACTTGAGAACCAAACGCCTCCAGCTTTTCGGTACAGTGTAATTGCAATTTTTTGTTCGCAGGCATTCTGGAACGCTACCATTTGGAAAGTGGAGCCACCTTCAATGGCTTCTACCGCTGTTATGTTTCCATATTCGTCTGTAATTTGCTCAACAAGGTTTGCTTTTGCACTGAAAGTTCCAGTTGCAGTAGGCAATCCTACATTCAACAATGCAATGGCATTGGTTGTAATGATGTAGGTGTGCAATTTAGCATCCAATATTCCATTTCTGTCATAGTAACTGCGAACAAAGATTTTCGCTTTACCCTTCGGATTTGTTCCCGATTTTGTGTACTGAATATCAAATTGGTAATCGGTATTTAATCCAGAAGCACCTTTAATATAACCAGATGAATTTGAGTTAGTAAGATTACTTCCGCCTGTTATAAATCCGCCCGTTACCGGTTTAGATACTGTAACAATGGTTTGAGCTAATGGATCACCCATATTGTTTGTATATGCACCTGTAATTTTAATGGCAATTTGGAAACTGGCTGAATTCGCAGAACCAATATTCAACTGAACAATGGCGCTAGCTGTACCTATGCTTCCATCAGTAACATCAACCAATCCAACTGGCAAGTTTTGTGCACTTGGGATAGCAGTATATACAGTTCCATTAACAAAATAGAATGAAACTTTTGCACCTCTGACATCACCCGAAAGTGTAGCCAAATCTTTAATTGCAGCCACCATAGTTACAGTTGCTGTGCTGGTACTTGGACCTGTAGTCCATGCAAAACCATCACCTACATAGAACCCTGATGCAGCATTTGGAGTCGCATTTCTTGGAACAATTATAAGTTCTTTGGTATCTGTTGAACCTGAATAGTTGTTATTTGTACTTACAAATGTTGCTTCTACCTGGTAGCCTCCTGGTAACAGTGAAGCGGGTAATTGGTTAATAACCATCGCTTGTACAGACCCATCAGAAGCGCCAGGAATTGGAACTACAACAGCATTGTAAGTAACACTGCCAATTACAAAGTTAACCGAACCAGTTAATGGTGTGACTGTATGCAAAGGTGTAATCTTGGCTGTATAAGTCAGATTATCCATATATCGAACTGAATAGCCACTCAAGGTCAATGTTAAAGCTGTACTTGCCTGAGTAATTACCCCTGTTGTATTGGTAACATAGCTAATTGCGTAATTATCACCATTGTTGTTATCATTTATAACCAAACCACTTGCAGTCATTGTTTTACCTGTTCCTGCCAATTCTGTATCGTAAACCTGAGTTGGCGCAGTACCAATTGCATCACCTGTTTGTAAAGCAGGTACATTAGGTAATTTGTCAGAACTTGTATTTCCGTCATATACTTTTGTATCGGTAACTGCGGTTATTGTAATAGGTCGTACTAAAATTACACCGGTTAAATTAGAAATATAAGTGATTGCATAATTATTACCGCTGTTACCATCGTTTATAACAAGTCCGCTGGCAGTCATTGTTTTATTGCTACCAATATTTCTTGTATCGTAAACCTGAATTGGAGCAGTACCAATGGCATCACTTGTTTGCAATGCACCAACTACCGGTGCAACAGCCGAACTGGTTGTTCCGTTGTATAAACGGCTATCCGATTGTGCAGTTACATCGATTGAACGTTGAGTAATATCAGCTGTAGTTGTTCCTACGCTGGTAAGGTTATAATTTCCTGCATCCGATCCACTTAAAACCGCGCCGGTCAAGGCCACTGTTTTACCATTAGCTACATTCTTGTTATCATAATTAGCTGTACCACCATCTAAAATTACTACGTCTGGCGATATTACACCATTCAATGTACGTGTTAATACATTAGACAAAGTACCACCATCATACACTTTAGTTGCATCAACTGTAAAGTTTCCGGTGATGACCAAAGCCGTGATGTCGGCCATGGTTTCAGCCGTAGTATTTGCAGAATAGTTTCCTGCATCAACGCCTCCGCTGATTGCAACATCGGCAGTTACTTCTTTGTCATCTCCAACGTTTTTGTCTTCAAACTCACCGTTTGAAGCAGACACTTCCACGTCGTCATCAGTCACCAATCCGCTGGCTATAGCGGCTGTTACATCGGCAACTGCGTCGCCGTCGTATTCTTTGTCTTCAGCAGTGATGCTGATAACAAGAGCTTTTGGAGTAATATCAGCTATAGTTGTAGCTACACTGGTAAGGTTATAATTTCCTGCATCCGCTCCACTTAAAACTGCGCCTGTCAAGGCCACTGTTTTACCATTCGCTACATTCTTGTTATCATAATTAGCTGTACCACCATCTAAAATTACTACGTCTGGCGATATTACACCATTCAATGTACGTGTTAATACATTAGACAAAGTACCACCATCATACACTTTAGTTGCA
>JAUYUA010000075.1 GCA_030694935.1 Lutibacter sp.
AGGTCGCCCCGATGGGGCTTTAATTACTGAATTTTTCCGTTTTTCTACAAACATTTCGCTCCTATGGAGCTTTTTTAGTCCCAGAGGGACGAACTGTTTGTAGAAAATAGATTTTCAAAAAAACAAGCCCCATCGGGGCGATCTGTTTGTTAAGGCCGATTAAGATTGGGATTGTTAAATTGCAATGAATTTTTACCGGACAACAATGATTTTTAATTAAACCAAATGGTAAAATATTTAATTTTTGCCGCATCGGGAATTTGGTCGATGGCCACTTCTGCCCTGCTAAAACTGTTCATTCCCATCTCTTTTTTATCAATGGAAATGGTGGCGTTCAATTCATCAATAAAAAGCGTGGCCGATGTTAAAGTGGTTTCAACTTTATTAACTTGGTAATGGTCTTTAATGTCTTTAAACGTAGATTGCAGCGAAATTCCTTTGGAAGTTTTGTAATTATTGTCAAAAATTTGGATGCTTTTTATGCCCGATGACTTGTCATTGAGATTTGTGGGCACAATTTCCAACAATAATTTTCCATTTTTTGAGAAGATCAGGTATTGATCATTTTCAACCGAAAACAATCTTTTGTCTATTTCTTTGTCCGCATATAAAATGGCCACAATGGAATCTTTTGCAAAAAGTGACGACAAATCTTTTATGGTTGTTTTTTCAGTTAACGACCCAACTTGCCCTTTTTCAATTAAAAAATTGTTCTTTTTGGCACATTGAATGAAAAAAATTGAAACGATAAATACATAAGTGATTTTTTTAAAAAAGGACATAAACTGGGTATTATGGTTTTTAAATAGGCTAAAACAAATTAATTATCATTATTTTTTGGGCCTGCCTGCCTTTTTGGTAGGCGTTCCCCGCCAACTGGCAGGCCTGCCTGCCGGCAGGTCGTGTTTTCCGTTACAATCTTTTTTGATTCACCGAAAGGGTGAATCAAAAAAGGATGAATTTATCCTGAGCGGAGCCGAAGGGCTTCAACCACTAACGCAAATAAATTTAAATTGAAAATATATTTCAATCAACTTTATTAAATTACAATCATTTACCATTTATGCTAAGTGGCATCCTACATCACTCTTTTTAAAATTCCCAAAACACCTCTTATAAAACTTGCGCTTGTCACCACTTTTAAAACAGGATTCATTCGAGTACTCGTTCTTCCACTTGATGTTTTTGTCTCTTTAATTTCTTCTTTTCTTCTGCTTTCTGCTTCCTCTTTTTCGACAATCCTTTCAATTTTTTCTGATAAAATTTCATACGCGCTTTCGCGGTCTATCACATCGTTGTATTTATGGTAAATGCGAGAGTTCCCTATCAATTGTTTCAACTCACTGTCGGTCAATATGTCCATTCTGCTCATTGGCGCACGCATCATGGTGCAGGCCAACGGCGTTGGAATTCCTTTTTCATTTAATACGGATACAAACGCTTCTCCAATTCCCATTTGTGTCAACACTTCATCAACATCATAATACTCGGAATCCGGATAATTTTCTGCGGCCAATTTTATGGCTTTTCGGTCTTTGGCCGTAAATGCACGTAAGGCGTGTTGCACTTTTAAACCCAATTGTCCCAAAACAGCTTCGGGAACATCATTCGGATTTTGCGTCACAAAAAACAATCCGATGCCTTTTGAGCGAATTAATTTCACAATGCTTTCTATTTGCGAAAGCAATGCTTTTGAGGCTTCATTGAAAATTAAATGCGCTTCATCAATAAAAATAACCAATTCCGGCCTTCCGCTATCGCCCTGTTCCGGAAAAGTTGCATACACTTCCGCCAATAATTGCAGCATAAATGTGGAAAACAATTTTGGCTTGTCCTGAATATCCGTTAAACGCAAAATGGAGATAATTCCTTTTCCGTTTTCATCAATTCTCACCAAATCCTGAACATCAAAAGAGCGTTCGCCAAAAAACAAGTTTCCGCCCTGTTGTTCAATTTCAACAATTTTTCTTAAAATAGCGCCGGTGCTTGCGGTGGAAATTAATCCGTATTCCTTCTGAATATCGGCCTTTCCTTCCTCTGTGGCATATTGCAATATTTTTTTGAAATCTTTTAAATCCAATAAAGGAAATTTATGGTCATCGCAATATTTAAAAATAATAGAGACAATACCACTTTGCGCTTCGGGCAACTCCAAAATTCTGGAAAGCAACACAGGACCAAATTCTGAAACCGTAGCTCTCAGTCTAACGCCGTCTTGTCCGGACAAAGTGAGAATTTCCACAGGAAATTTTTTGGCATCAAAAGGCAAACCGATGGCGGCATGACGTTCATCAATTTTTGGATGGCCGGCACCTGGCTGTGCCAATCCGCTTAAATCGCCTTTTACATCCATCAACAACACAGGAATTCCGTTTTCCGACAAGTTTTCAGCCATCACCTGCAAGGTTTTTGTTTTACCGGTTCCTGTTGCGCCAGAAATAAGTCCGTGACGGTTTAATGTTTTTAACGGAACCTTTACTAAAGCATCTTTTATGGTTTTGCCATCTAACATTGCAGCGCCTAAAACAAAAGAATCGCCTTTGGTTTGATAGCCTTTAGTGATATGATTAAAAAAAATTTCTTCCCTGGTCATATTGAAAAATTTTTATAAAAATAAGAAATAAACTGAAACTAAAAATTTGAAAAGAAATTAAGTTGCAAATATTTATTACCGTTCCTAAATCTTATATTTGCAGCATGGTAAATGCAAGCACAAAAGAATTATTGAGTAAAGGAGAAATGCTTCCTTTAATGGAAGAATTTTACACCATCCAAGGCGAAGGATTTCATACCGGAAAAGCGGCTTATTTTATTAGAATTGGCGGTTGTGACGTGGGTTGTCATTGGTGCGACGTTAAAGAAAGCTGGAACGCAAAACTGCATCCGCCAACGAGTGCTGACAGTATTGTGGCAAATGTCATAAAACATGCAAATACCGTGGTGATTACGGGCGGGGAACCTTTAATGTGGGAGTTGGACTATATTACCAACGCACTGAAATCCAACAATATAAAAACCCATATTGAAACTTCAGGCGCTTATAAATTGAGCGGAACTTGGGATTGGATTTGCCTTTCTCCAAAAAAAACAAAGCTGCCTTTGGCCGATATTTATTTAAAATGCAACGAACTAAAAGTCATTGTTTTCAATAAAAACGATTTTAAATTTGCAGAAGAACAAGCTGAAAAAGTTGGTGATCATTGCGAATTATTTTTACAGCCGGAATGGAGTAATCGAGAAAAAATGATGCCATTAATTGTTGATTATGTGATGAAAAATCCAAAATGGAAAGTGTCCTTGCAAACGCACAAATATTTGAATATTCCTTAATTAATCTTGCCCAATAATTTCAAGGGCCAATTTGTAAACTTTTTCAAATTGTTCCTTTCTTGTCAATGCTGAATTGTCAATTTCGATGGCATCTTTTGCTTTCACCAATGGAGAATCTTCTCGGGTAGTATCAATATGATCACGGTATTCCACATTTTTTAAAGTTTCATCGAAAGTAACCTGCTCACCGCGTTCCATAAATTCATTAAACCTTCTTTTTGCACGTTTTTCTGCGGAAGCGGTCATAAATATTTTCAATTCGGCATCCGGAAAAACAACCGTTCCGATATCTCTGCCATCCATCACCACACATTTATTTTTGCCCATTTGCTGCTGCTGTTCCACTAGTTTTCTACGTACTTCAGGTACTTCTGCAACTTTGCTAACCAACCGTGAAACGTTCATATTCCGAATTTCGGTTTCAACATTCACGTCGTTTAAGTAGATTTCCCCAAAACCCAAAGCTGCATTAAACTTAAATGACAAATTGATGTTTTTTAACTCATCAATTAACTTTTCTTTGAAAAAACGTTCTTCTGAAATTAGCTTATGTTGCATGGCATATAAGGTAACCGCACGGTACATGGCACCAGAATCAACGTAAACGTATTTCAATTTAGAGGCAAGTTCTTTTGCTATGGTGCTTTTTCCGGTTGATGAAAATCCGTCAATGGCGATGGTAATATTTTTCAAATTTATAAATTAAATATATTTGTTTCTTAGTACAAAATAAGGCTAAATATTAATAAAAGCGACAAATTTTATAATAACAATGCAATTAGTCAAAAAAAAACCTCCAACAATAAAGTTGAAGGTTTTTCAAAAGAAAGGCGGTGACATACTCTCCCACCGTGTGGCAGTACCATCTGCGCTGATAGGCTTAACTTCTCTGTTCGGTATGGGAAGAGGTGAGCCCTATCGCTATAACCACCTTAAGATTTAAGTCAGCAGTTTTAAGTTTACAGCTGGCAGTATTAAAAATACTGTAAACTGTGACTGTGTACTGTTAACTGCAGCTCTTATGACTGCTATGTGTTGACATACTGAAAAAATAATATCTTAAAATCAAAATTGTGTAAAAAGTCCGCATAAAAGCCTATGGGTTATTAGTACTACTCGGCTATGACATTACTGCCTTTACACCTATAGCCTATCAACGTGGTGATCTCCCACGACCCTTTAAAGAAATCTCATCTTGTGGTGGGTTTCGCGCTTATATGCTTTCAGCGCTTATCCCTTCCCGACGTAGCTACTCAGCAATGCTCCTGGCGGAACAACTGATACACCAGAGGTCAGTCCAATTCGGTCCTCTCGTACTAGAATCAGATCCACGCAAATTTCTAACGCCCGCTACAGATAGAGACCGAACTGTCTCACGACGTTCTGAACCCAGCTCGCGTGCCACTTTAATGGGCGAACAGCCCAACCCTTGGGACCTTCTCCAGCCCCAGGATGTGACGAGCCGACATCGAGGTGCCAAACCGCTCCGTCGATATGAGCTC